>CALROF020000019.1:0-49070 GCA_943369775.1 Reyranella massiliensis 521 | reverse complement strand
AGCGTCAGCAGGAGATCGTCGTGCTGCACGGCGACATCCATCACGAGAATGTCCTCGATGCCGACCCGCGCGGCTGGATCGTCATCGACCCCAAAGGGCTGCTGGGCGACCGCGCCTTCGATTTCGTGAACATCCTGCGCGATCCCGACGAGCCGACCGCTTTGGCGCCGGGCCGCTTCACGCGTCAGGTCGAGGTCATCGCCGAAGCAGCCGCTCTCGATCGCACGCATCTGCTGCGCTGGACGCTCGCCTTCGCCAGCCTCTCGGCCGTGTGGATCCTGGGTGACGGCGATCACCCAGGCCTCGATCTTGCCGTCGCCGAGCTGGCGGCAGCCGCCCTCAGATCCTGAGGTTCGTCCGCGCCAGGTCGATGATCTGCGTGGCGCGGCCGTCCATCACCGCCTTCATCAGGAACAGGCTGAAACCGTAGGCCTGTTCGAACGTGGTCTTGGGTGGCATTGCGAGTTCCTGGCGGGCACTTACGACATCAACCAGGACGGGCCCCTTGTGGGTGAAGGCGTCGCGCAAGGCGCCTTCGAGTTCGGCAGGGTCCTCGACTCTGACGCCCTTGATGCCCATGGCCATAGCCATGGCCGCGAAGTCGGGGTTCTTCAGCGTGACGGCGGTGTCGACGAAGCCTGCCGCCTTCATCTCCATCTCGACGAAACCAAGCGTGCCGTTGTTCAGCACCACCACCTTCACCGGCAGGCCGAGCTGGGCGAGGCTGATGAAGTCGCCCATCATCATGGCGAAGCCACCGTCGCCCGACATCGAGATCACCTGCCGGTCCTTGTGCGAGGCCTGCGCGCCAATCGCCTGCGGCATGGCGTTGGCCATCGAGGCGTGGTTGAACGAGCCGATCAGGCGCCGCTTGCCGTTCATCTTCAGATAGCGAGCGGCCCATACCGACTGCGTGCCGACATCGCAGGTGAAGACCGCATCGTCGTCGGCCAGCTCGCTGATCAGGCGGGCAACATATTGCGGGTGGATCAGCTTGCCGCCGGGCTTGCTCTCCGCGAGCTTGTCGAGATCGGCGCGCGCCTTGCCGTAGTGCGCGAGGGCGGCGTCGAGGAACGTCCGGTCCGTCTTGGGTTTCAGTCGGGGCAGCAGGGCCGCCACTGTGTCGGCGACGGTGCCGACCACGCCGATATCGAGGCGGCAGCGATTGCCGAGGCTCTCGGCCCTGATATCGATCTGCGCCACCTTGGCCTGCTCGGGATAGAACTGCCGGTAGGGAAAGTCGGTGCCGAGCAGCAGCAGCGTGTCGCATTCCTTCATGGCGGCATAGCCCGAGGCGAAGCCGATCAGGCCGGTCATGCCGACATCGAAGGGATTGTCGTACTCGACATGCTCCTTGCCGCGCAGGGAATGCACGATCGGCGCGTTCAGCGTGCGCGCCAGGTCGACCACGGCACCGTGTGCACCGGCGCAGCCTGCGCCGCACATCATGGTGACCTTCTTGCCGTTGTTCAGAAGCTCGGCCAAAGCATCGAGATCGGCATCGGACGGCCGCACGACGGGCGGCTTGGGCGCCAGCCAGGTCGCGACCTTGGCGTCGGTCTTCAGCAGCGCGACGTCGCCCGGGATCACGACCACCGCCACGCCGCGCTCGGCGACGGCGACACGGATCGCCTTGTCGAGGACCCGCGGCATCTGGTCGGGATTGGAGACCAGTTCGACATAGTGCGAGCACTCGGCGAAGAGCTGCTCGGGGTGCGTCTCCTGGAAATAATGGCCACCGATCTCCGCGCTCGGGATGTGCGCGGCGATCGCCAGCACGGGCACGCGACTGCGATAGCAGTCGAACAGGCCATTGATGAGGTGCATGTTGCCGGGCCCGCAGCTCCCGGCGCAGACCGCAAGCTCGCCAGTGAGATGGGCTTCGGCGCCAGCGGCAAAGGCGCCGGCTTCCTCATGGCGCATGTGGACCCAGTCGACTTCCTTCATGCGGCGCAGCGAATCGGTGAAGCCGTTCAGGGAGTCTCCAGCAACGCCGTAGATACGCTTCACGCCGGCGGCGCGCAGGGTTTCGGCCATGAGGTCGGCGATCGTCCGTGCCATGCTGAACTCCGTGATGAGGGGGAAAAGGGTCTCCTAGGCGCGGCCCTTCTCGAAGCCGGCCAGGAACTGAACCAGGTTGCGGCCGAGATCGTCGCCGAGATAGCCGCCTTCCTGGACGAGGACCGTGGGCAAGCCGAGGCGCGCGATCTTTTCGGCCATGGCGTGGAAGCCAGCCCCGGTCACTTTCAGCCCCTGCAGGGGATCGCTTTCGCTGGCATCGAGGCCCAGGGCCACGACCAGAGCGGTCGGCTGGAACTCCTTGATCTTCGCCAGGGCCTTGTCACCGGCGTCGAGCCACGGAGCGTCGGCGGAGCCCAGAGGCAGCGGCAGGTTGAAATTGAATCCCTGGCCTTTGCCAGCGCCGTGCTCGTGGGCATAGCCCCAGAAGAAGGGATAGTAGTTCGCAGGATCGGCATGGATCGAGACGGTGAGCACGTCGTCGCGCTCATAGAAGATGCCTTGCGTGCCGTTGCCGTGATGGACGTCGACGTCGAGGATCGCGACGCGGGCGTGCTGGCTCCGCAGACGTTGGGCCGCGACGGCGGTGTTGTTCAGAAAGCAGAAGCCGCCCGCCATATCGGCATAGGCGTGATGGCCGGGCGGGCGGCAAAGGGCGTAGGCCTGTCGCTCGCCGTTCAGAACCATGTCGGCCACGGTGGTCGCCACTTCCGTGGCGGCAAGGGCTGCCTCCCAGGTGTGCGGCCCGATCGGACAGGCCATGTCGACCTGGTGCCAGCCGGCACGGCCGGACAGCGCCTGCGGGTAGGAGGCATGGGCGCGCGCGGGATGGACGTTGGGCACGACCTCCGGTCCGGCGCCGGGCAGCTTGGCCCATTCACGCGCGGCAATCTGCAGAAAGTCGATGTACTCCGGTGTGTGCACAGTGGCCGCCGGATCGCTGCCGAACGGCTGCGGCGGCAGGATCTCGTGACCGGCGTCGCGGGCGGCCGCGAGCAGGCGCGTGGCACGTTCCGGCTGTTCGGCGCTGCGTTGCTTCACGCCGCGGACGATGAAGGTCTGGGGATCGTGGCCGGCGTGCTTGTCCGAATAGACGATCTTCATGGCATTGGCTTCATGATGTCGCGATGGCCTTTGCGTCTCGGAGGGAGGCGATGTCGTTATCGCTATAGCCCACTTCGCGCATGATCTCGACCGTGTGCTCGCCCACCTTCGGAGATTTGCGTCTCGTCTCGACCGGGGCATCGGAGAGCTTGATGGGATTTGCCGCCGACTTCACCGGGCCAATGCCGGGATAATCGATTTCGAGCACGCTGCCGCGCGCCTCGGCGTGCGCACTCACCATCACGTCGCTCACCTTGTAGGCGGCGCCACAGGCCATGCCGGCCGGAATGAGCTTGTCGAGCAGCTCGTCCGCCGTGTGCTCCATAAAATGGGCTGCGATCATCGGCTCCAGGATCGCGCGATTGGCGACGCGGTCGACATTGGTGGCGAAGCGCTTGTCGGCCAGCCAATCCTGCTTGCCGAGCGCCGTACAGAGTAACCGCCAGAAGGCATCGTTGGTTCCCGCGACGAAGATCGGCCGCGTCTTGGTCGGGAAGACGCGCAGCGGCGACAGGATCGAGTTGGAGGTGCCCATGCGGATCGGGTCCTCGCCGGTGCGGCCATGATTGGTGATCCAGTGGCTCATCATGTGCATGCCGACGTCGAACAGCGACAGGTCGAGCCGCTGGCCCTTGCCAGTCTTGTGACGGCCGAGCAGCGCGAAGGCGATGCCCGCCGAGCAGAACGAGCCGGTGCAATAGTCGATCGCTGCCGTGCCGACGCGGCACATCTCGCCACCGTCCGGGCCGGTCGCGTCCATCAGGCCGATCTCGGCCTGGATGCAGGGATCGTAACCGGCGCGGCCGGCATAGGGGCCGGTCTGGCCGTAGCCCGAGACCGAGGCATAGATCAGCCGCGGGTTCTCCTTCGAGACGACATCCCAGCCGAATCCCAGCTTGTCGATCACGCCCGGCGTGAAGGCTTCCATGAAGACGTCGGCCTTGCGCACCAGCCGCATCAGCACGTCGCGGCCACCTTCGGTGCGCAAGTCGAGGGCGAGGCCGCGCTTGTTGCGATTCATCGAAGGCACCCAGGCGCCGTCGAAATGCGGGCGGAAATGCTCACCGTTCAGCGGCTCCACCTTGATCACATCGGCGCCCATGTCGCCCAGGATCTGGCCGGCGGTCGGTCCGGCGATGACTTGCGTGAGGTCGAGAACGAGCGTGTCGGAAAGCGGAAGCATGGGCGTGAAAATCCTCCTGGACCTCACCCTTGCAAGACCCTGACCTGCTGCTCAAGCACTTCGTTTCGCTGGCTGGCATTTGCTATGGTCGCGCGTTCCGTCTTGCCTGGAGTTGCCATGAAGCCCGTAGAACGCCCCAATCTCCGCGTCGATTTCGACCGTCTGTGGTCGAGCCTGATGGAACTGGGCCAGATCGGCGGTACCGAGAAGGGTGGCGTCTGCCGCATCGCGCTGACCGACCTCGACCGGCAAGGCCGCGATCTCTTCGTGCGTTGGGCCAAGGAGGCGGGTTGCACCATCAAGGTCGATCAACTCGGCAACATCTTCGCCCGCCGTGAAGGCCGCGATCCCACCAAGGCGCCCATCATGACCGGCAGTCATCTCGACACCCAGCCGACCGGCGGCAAGTTCGACGGCGCTTACGGCGTGATGGCGGGGCTGGAAGTGCTTCGCGTGCTGCACGATTCCAACTATGTCACCGAAGCGCCGATCGAGGTTGCGGTCTGGACCAACGAGGAGGGCTGCCGCTTCGCGCCGGCCATGGTGGCCTCGGGCGTGTTCGGCGGTGCGTTCGAACTCGACTATGCGCTGGCCATCAAGGATCGCGAGGGAGTCACCTTCGGCGAGGCGCTGAGGAAGATCGGCTACGACGGCAAGGAGCCGGTCGGCGGCCGCAAGGTCGGCGCCTTCTTCGAAGCGCATATCGAGCAGGGCCCGATCCTCGAGCGCGAGAAGAAGACGATTGGCGTGGTCACCGGTGCGCAGGGCCAGCGCTGGTACGAGATCAACTGGACGGGCATGGAAAGCCATGCCGGCACGACACCCATGGAAGGCCGTCGCGATGCGCTGGTCGGCGCCGCCGAACTGATCGTCGAGGCCCGTCGCATCGGCAACCGGCCGAACGGACGCTCGACTGTGGGCGTGATCGACAGCCTGCCACAGGCCCGCAACACCATTCCCGGTCGTCTGTTCATGACGCTCGATTTTCGCCATCCCGACAATGACGAACTCACCAGGATGGACGCCGAGATGCGGGTGGCAGCGGCAGATATTGCCAAGCGCCATCGCCTCGACGTGAAGATCGAACAGATCTGGCACTTCCCGGCATCGCCCTTCGCGAAGGAGCTGGTCGATTCCGTGCGTCGCGGTGCAGAGCAGGCGGGTTACGCCCACATGGATATCGTGAGCGGCGCCGGTCACGACGCCTGCTATGTCAGCCGTGTTGCACCGACGGCCATGGTCTTCGTGCCGTGCAAGGACGGCATCAGCCACAACGAGATCGAAGACGCGACCCGCGACGATGTCGGTGCGGGCGCTCAGATCCTCCTGCAGGCGATGGTCGATACCGCCAACAAGTAGAGGCCAGTCGTGAAATCGGGGGGATTTGTTTCGGTCGCGACCGCTGCCTTGGTCGCGACCATCGCCGGTGCGGGCGGCACGCTGCCCATCATCCTGGCTGCGGCCCAGGCGGTCGGCGCCACGCCGGAGCAAGCGAGTTCGTGGGTCTCGGGCCTATCGCTTGCCACCGCATTCAGCGCCCTGGTGCTGAGCGTCCGCTATCGCATGCCGATCATTGCCGCCTGGTCGACGCCTGGTGCGGCGCTGATCGCTTCGACCACGGGCGTGCCGAGCTTCGGGGCCGCTGTGGGGGCCTTCGCGCTGGCGGCGGTCCTGATCCTGCTCACCGCCGCGGTACGGCCGCTCGGCCGACTGATCGAGAGGATTCCGGCCAGCATTGCGGCCGCCATGCTGGCGGGCATCTTGCTGCGCCTGGTCATGGCCATGTTCGAGCATGTCCCGACCTCGCCGCTGCTGGTGCTGCCGCTGCTCGTCCTGTTCCTGGTCGTGCGTGCGTTCCTGCCGGCGCTCGCGTCGTTGGTTGTCCTGGTAGCCGGCGGCCTGCTCGCCTGGTCGCTCGGCCTCGTGAAGCCGTTGCCGCCAATCGGGCTCACCTCTGTCGTCTTCACGGGGCCAGTCTGGGATCTCGCGACCTTGATCGGGCTCGGCGTGCCACTCTATCTCGTGACGATGGCATCGCAGAACCTGCCGGGCTTCGCCGTGCTGCGCGCCTCGGGCTATCAGCCGCCGACGCAGCCGATCTTGGCTGTCACCGGCGCCGCATCGCTTGGCACAGCGTTCATGGGCGCCCACACCTCCAACCTGGCGGCGATCTCGGCGGCACTCTGCACCGGTCCCGACGCCCATCCCGATCCGGCGAAACGCTGGATGACGGGACCGTTCTACGCGCTCTTCTGGGGGCTGATCGGTCTGTTCGGCGCCTCGCTGGTTGGTCTGTTTGGCGCGCTGCCACCGGCGCTGCTGGCCACGGTTGCGGGCACGGCGCTGCTGGGCTCGATGGCCGGCGCGATGGGCAGCGCCCTGGCCGGTGACCAGGATCGGCTGGCGGCGGCTGGCACGCTCGCGGTTACCGTATCGGGCGTCACCTTGATGGGAGTGGGCTCTGCCTTCTGGGGGCTGGTCTTCGGCCTCTTGATCCTCGGTATCGACAGGGCTGTGAAGCGCTGAGCTCATCGCATTGACAATATATAAGTACACACTTATATATTGGTCATGTCATCCATAGGCGATATCGCCACCGTTATGCGCACCCTGGCCGATCCGACGCGGCGGGCGGTGTTCGAGCAGATCGCAAGCGCCGGCGAACTCACGGTCGGGGCGCTGACGGCGCGCAACGACGTCTCCCAGCCGGCGATTTCGCAGCATGTCCGGTCGCTCAAGGAAGCCGGCTTGCTCGTCGAACGCCGCGAGGGCCGGAACATCCACTATCGCTGCGAGCCGCGCGGGCTCGCGCCACTGGTCGACTGGCTCGGCGTTTACGGCGTCTTCTGGCGCGAACGCTTCACCAACCTGAAATCCCTGCTCGAGGAGCTGGACGATGACCAACCCGAACCGAAGCGCCGCCGTGATTGAGGTCGTGCGCGACATCGTGGTCGAGGAGGTCCTGCCGCATTCTCCCGAGAAGGTCTGGCGTGCTTTGACCACGGCCGAGTTGCTAGCGCGTTGGTTGATGCCCAGTGATTTCGAGCCTGTCGTCGGCAAGCACTTCCATTTCCGCACGCAGCCGATGGGCGACTGGGACGGCGTCGTCCACTGCGAGGTCCTCGAAATCGTGCCGCTGAAGCGCCTCGCCTATAGTTGGAAGGGTGGTTCCAGGAACAACGCGAAGTACGGATCGGAGCTCGATAGCGTCGCGACCTGGACCCTCGAACCGGCGGGCACCGGGACGCACTTGAAGCTCGTGCATTCGGGTTTCCGATCGCCGGACAACGATTTTGCCTACGATGCAATGAAGTCCGGCTGGGGCCGCATCATGGGGCGGATAGCGGAGATTGCGGCGGAGTGAACGGGAAGCGCGCAGCATAGGTTTCGAGCGGCAGTTCCAGTCCGCGGCACAGAAAGCTGATCGTGTGGTAGTAGCCCACTAGCGAGATCGTCTCGAGGATCTGCGTTTCGTCGAAGTGCTCCGTGAGGCCAATCCAGGTGGCCGCCGTGATCGTGCGATGATCGACCAGATCGTCGACTGACGCGAGCAGGGCCTGTTCGTCTCGTGCCCAGCAGGCCGCGTCGGCCGGTCCGTGGACGATGGCCGCGACCTGGCCGGCATCCAAGCCCACCCGGTCCGCGAACAAGGCGACATGGACGCCCCATTCGTATTCGCAGCCCAGCCGCGCCGTCGTGCGGTCGATGACGATCTCGCGCTGGCGCAGTGAAAGCGAGCCTTCGTCGAGCAGACCGCCGGCAAACATCTTACCGAACACGCGAGGGTTCCTCGCCATCGTGCGGAACAGGACCAGCGGCTCCATGCCCTTGGGCATGATGCGTTCGAGTTCGGCGGCGACGGTGGGCGGATAGGGGGCTTCGGCTGGGGCGATGCGCGGCATGGCAGGTCTCCGTTCTGTGCTACAAATTAAGTAGCAGGACGGATCGTCATTGCTACAAAAATTGTAGTAACGGAGTGAAATAGATGGTGAAGCGCGTTCGTGGCTCGCGGACAGGCCGGCCGATCATGCGGCTGCTCGACCTGCTGGGCCGGCGCTGGACCCTGCGAATTGTCTGGGAGCTACGCGAGGAACCGAAGCGTTTCCGCGACCTGCAGGACCTGATCGGCGCCAGCCCGACCATCGTGAACACGCGACTGGCCGAACTGCGCGAGGCAAAGCTGGTCGAACTCGACGAGTCGGTGGGCTATCGCCTCACGGCGCTGGGGAAGGAGCTGCTGCAGCTCTTCCTGCCCCTGCACACCTGGTCGGAGAAGTGGGTGAAAGCGGTCGGGTAAACTATTTCAGGAAAGGATTGTCGTTTCCACGGCCCTTGCGGCGCGGCGGGAACTGCTCGGCGAGATAGGTGAGGATTTCGGCGCGGTCCTCGGCTTTCACCGGCGGCATGCGATGCTTCTCGATCATCAGATCGAAGGTCGAATCCCAAAGGTCGCGCGTCAGCCCCTGCGCCTTGATCAGCGCCACGCCATGGCAAGAGGTGCAGGTGTAGAAGGTGATCTCGCGACCTTTGCCGTCGGGCAGATCCTCAACCGTGTCGTTGTGCGGCGGCGGCTTCCCCTTGTCTGGGTCGACCGCGGGCGCCGCGACCTTCGGCGCCGGTGGCACGTAGACATTCTGGTTCTGGCGCAGCCCGCCCGCGCGATCGAGGGCAAGGAGCAGGAACGTCGTCGTCAGGGTGATGACGACGACGTGGGTCATGGTGAGCCGGCTCAAGATTCGACGAGCACCCGGATGCGGTTGATCGGATTGGCGCCGTAGCCTTGCGGGTTCCAGTTGGCGGCGGTGAAGGGTTGCGTCACGCCCTTGCTGTCCGTCGCCTTGGCCCAGACTTCGTAGTAGCCCGAGGTCGGCAGGTCGATCGACGCGGTGAAGCGCTGCCAGGCAAACTTGTTGGCCGGCGGATTGACCTTGGCGCTCTTCCAGGTGACGCCATAGTCGGTCGAGATGTCGACCGTCTTGATGTCGTAGTCGCCGGCCCAGGCCTGGCCGCGCAGGTCGAGCTTGCGCGAACCGGCGGCGAGCTTGGTGCCGTCGGCCGGGAAGGTGATGACCGACCGCACCGGCATCGATTCGAGGATCGCCATGTCCTTCTCGTTGCCCTTGCTACCGGGCACGATCGGCGTCTTCGGCACACGATAAGAGAAGCCACCCATGCCGGGGCCGTCATGCTCCTTGTCGCGTACCCAGATGCGCTTCAACCACTTGGTCGATACCGAGGCCGGCCAGCCCGGCACGACGAGGCGTACCGGCGCGCCGTGGATCAGCGGGATGTCCTGGCCGTTCAGCTTGAAAGCGATGAGCGTATGCTCCTCCATCGCCTTGGCCATCGGCACGCCACGCGAGATCGTGGGCTTGTCGGTTTCGCCGGCGAGCGTCGGATCGGCGCCATAGTGGCCCGTGTACGTGGCCGATGGCTTCACACCGGCGGCCTTCAGCACATCGGCGAGACGAACGCCCGTCCACTGCGGACAGCCGGCGCCGCCGTTGGTCCACTGGTTGCCGCGTGCTTCGGGCGAGAAGAAGGAGCGGCCGTTGCCGCCGCATTCCAGCATCAGATTGTAGGTGACGTTGGGGAAGCGGCTCGCCAGCTCGCCGACGCTGATCTCGAGCGGCGTATTTACTTCGCCGTCAATCTTGATCTTCCAGGCTTTGGGATCGCCGGTCACATCGGGCACTTGCCCGTTGTTGCGGATGAAGAGCTTGGCCGTCGGTGTAACATCGTCGTCCAGCAGCTCCGCCTGCGTCTCGGCCACCAGCGGCTTGTCGCCAAGGATCGCGAGCTTGGCCTTGCCGTCCATTTCGAGGAGCTTGGGTCCCTTGGCGGCGGCAGGCGCACTTTGTGCGAGCGCCGCGCCGACCGGCGGCAGTGAAGCACCGACTGTGGCCATTCCCACCCCCTTCAGCACCTTACGTCGCGACGCCTTGATTGTTCCCGATCTCAGCATTTTTTCCTCCCGAGAGACCGATTCTTAGCTCAAACTTTCCGTCGCGTCAGCCAGCCCGACAGGATCAATGCACAGGCCGCCACGCAGACGATGATGGTGGCCAGCACGTTTATTTGCGGATCGACGCCGAGGCGGACGCTCGAATAGACGCGCATCGGAAGCGTTTGCGACTGCGCGCCGGCCACGAACTGCGTCAGGATCAAATCGTCCAGCGACAATGTGAAGGCGAGCAGCCAGCCGGAACCGACGGCCGGCGCAATCAGCGGCAGGGTGATGGTGCGGAAGGTCACCCATGGCGTCGCGCCGAGATCCATCGCCGCCTCTTCGAGCGAGCGATCGAAGTCGGCGAGCCGTGCCTGCACGACGATGGCCACGAAGGCGATGGAAAAGGTCGTGTGTGCAAGCGCGATGGTGAGGAAGCCACGGTCGGGTCCGCCCAAAAGCTGCTCGGAGCCCACGAAGAGCAGCAGCATGGAAATGCCCATCACGACTTCGGGCATCACCATGGGCGCGATGACCAGACTGCCGAACAGGGTGCGGCCGAAGAAGAATGGCGCGCGCGCGAGGGCGTAGCCGGCGGCGAGGCCGATGACGGCAGCCGTCGTGGCGCTCACCAGGGCAATGCGGAGCGATAGCCAGGCGGCGTCCAGCATCGCCTCGTTGGCGAACAAAGCTTGCCACCATTTGGTGGAGAAGCCTGCCCAGACCGTGACGAGACGCGATTCGTTGAACGAATAGACGATCACCAGAACGATCGGCAGATAGAGAAAGGCGTAGCCGAAGGCGAGTGCGGTGAAGGCAAATCGGGCGCGGCCGTTCATGTACGGCGCTCCAGGCTGCGTGCCTGCTGGCGCTGGAACAGCGCGATGGGAGCGACCAGCAGCACCAACAGGCAGATCGCCACGGCCGAAGCGAGCGACCAGTCGGCATTGGTGAAGAACTCGTCCCACAGGACCTTGCCGATCATCAGCGTCTCGGTGCCGCCCAACAGGTCGGGAATGACGAACTCGCCGATCGAGGGAATGAAGACCAGCAGGCAGCCGGCGACGATGCCGGGCAGCGACAAGGGCAGGGTGACGGTGAGGAAGGCGGTCAGGGGCCTGGCGCCAAGATCGGCTGCGGCTTCCAGCAGACTGGTGTCGAGCTTCTCCAGGGTCGCGTAGAGCGGCAAGACCATGAAGGGCAGGTAGGCGTAGACGATGCCGAGATGCACCGCCCATTCCGTACCGAGGATGCTGCCGGGATTATCCGCAATGCCGCTCCAGCGCAGGAACTGGTCGATCAGGCCGTTCTTCGCCAGCAGGCCCATCCAGGCATAGATGCGGATCAGGAACGACGTCCAGAATGGCAGCACGACCAGCATCAGCAGCAGGGGCCGCCACTCAGGCCGCGCCCGCGCGATGGCGTAGGCCATGGGATAGCCGAGGAGCAGCGCGATCAGCGTCGAGGTTGCCGCGATGCGCAGCGACGACAGCCAGGCCGCGATATAGAGATCGTCGGAGAACAGCAGGGCGAAGTTCTTGAAGCTGAACCCCAACTCGACCGGCGGCGCGACGTCGGGGGCATTGGTGCCAAGCGCGATCGCCAGCACCAGCGCGAACGGCAGCAGGAAGAACACCGCCAGCCAGAGAAAGGGAAGCGCGATGGCGTAGCGCATGGTCTAGGCGCTCACTCGCTCACGCGATGACCGGCGTCGGCCGACCAGCCGAGCCACACTACCTGGCCGCGGGCGAAGGAGGCCGGCTGCGTGCGGTCGATGTTGGTGGTGGAGACCACCATCGTGCCCTTGCCTTCGGTGACGATGCGATAGAGCGAACGGTCGCCTTCGTAGGCGATATCGAGGATCTTGCCGGCGACCGTGTTCGCGGCGTCAGGCCGGTTGGTGGACAGCGTGATCTTCTCCGGTCGCAGCGCCACCCATCCGCCATCGGTTTCGAGGATGTTGGCGATGCCGATGAAGTCGGCGACGAAGCGCGAGGCCGGCCGCTCGTAGATCTCGTGCGGTGTCCCGACCTGGGCGACCCGGCCGGTGTTCATGACGGCGAGCCGCGTCGCCATGGACATCGCTTCTTCCTGGTCGTGCGTCACCATCACGAAGGTGAGGCCAAGCTGCTCCTGCAGGCGCACCAGCTCGAAGCGAGTGCCTTCGCGCAGCTTGCGGTCGAGCGCAGCCAATGGTTCGTCGAGCAGCAGCAGCTTCGGTCGCTTCACCAGCGCGCGGGCGAGCGCCACGCGCTGGCGCTGACCGCCGGAGAGCTGGGCCGGCCGGCGCGCGGCATGGTCGGCGAGCTTCACCTGTTCCAATGCCTCGGCGACGCGCGTGGTGATCTCCGGCGCACGCACGCCTTCGCGGCGCAGCCCGTAGCCAACGTTGGCTGCCACGTCCATGTGCGGGAACAGGGCATAGGATTGGAACATCATGTTGACCGGCCGCAGATGCGGCGGGACGCCCGTCATGTCCTGGCCGTCGATGAGGATGCGGCCGCCATCCGGCACCTCGAAGCCCGCCAGCATGCGCAGCAGGGTGGTCTTGCCGCAGCCCGAGCCTCCCAGCAGCGCGAAGAGCTCGCCGCGCCGGATCTCGAGATCGACACCGTCGACGGCAGTGATGGCGCCGAAGCGCTTGGTCAGTCCTTCGATACGAACGATGGAGTCAGCAATAGTCCCAGCGTGCAATTCATCGACCCGTCTTGATGGCAGTCCACAAACGCGTGCGCTCACGCAACTGATCGGCAGTACCGGCCGTGATCGTATAGAATTTCGCCCGAACGTCAGCCGGCGGATAGATCAGCGGATTGCCCGAGACGTCCTTAGGCAGCAATGCAAAGGCCGCCTTGTTGGCGTTGGCAAAGCCCGTGACCTCGCTCGAGGCGGCCGCCACTTTGGGCTCCAGCATGAAATCGAGGAAGGCATAGGCGTTGGCGAGATTCGGCGCATCCTTCGGGATGCCTGCGACGTCGATCCAGAGCAGCGAGCCTTCCTTGGGGATGGCGTAGGCGATCTCGCGCTTGTCGGCCGCCTTGGCGGCGCGATCGCGCGCCTGGAAGATGTCGCCGGAGAAACCGAAGGCCAGGCAGATATTCCCGCCGGCGAGCGCATTGATGTACTCCGACGAATGGAACTTGGTGATGAAGGGGCGCACCGCCTTCACTACGTCGGCGGCCTTGGCGAGATCCTCTGGCCTCTTGGAGTCCGGATCGAGGCCGAGATACTTCAGGGCAGCCGGCAGCACATCGGTGGCGCTGTCGAGCAGCATCACGCCGCAATCCTTGAATTTCGAGACGACCGCCGGATCGAAGAGCATCCGCAGCGAATCGACCGGCGCATCCGGCATCCGCTTCTTGATCTCGGCGACGTTGTAGCCGATGCCCGTCGTGCCCCACATCCAGGGGATGCCATGAGCATTGCCGGGATCGTACTTGGCGAGTGCCGCCATGATCTCGGGATCGAGATTGTTCCAGTTCTTGAGCTTGGAGCGATCTAGCGTCGTGAACAGCTTGGCCTGAAGCTGGCGCACGAAGAAGGGCGAGGCCGTCGGCACGACGACGTCGTAGCCCGACTTGCCGGTCTTGAGTTTGGCGTCGAGAATTTCGTTGGAGTCGTAGGTCGTGTAGTTGACCTTGATGCCCGTGTTCTTGGCGAAGTCCTTCAGCTGGTCTTCGGCGATATAGTCCGACCAGTTGTACACATTCACCGAGCCCTGGGCGGACGCCGGCGCGGCGCTAAACGCGAGCAGCGAGGGAACGAGCAACGAGGCGAGAGCGAGCAGACGCATCGGCAACTCCAGAAGAATCAGACGCCTAAATACCTATGCTGCAAGTCCCTGTCGCCGGCCAGCGCCTGCGACGTTCCGCTCCAAACGACACGGCCTTTTTCGACGATGTGGTGGCGGTCGGCGAGGGCGATCAGGGCGCCGACATTCTTGTCGATCACCAGGATCGCCTGACCTTCGCCCTTCAACCGGCCGAGGCAGGACCAGATTTCCTGCCGGATCAGCGGCGCCAGACCTTCAGTGGCTTCGTCCAGAATCAGCAGCTTGGGGTTAGTCATTAGTGCACGGCCGATCGCCAGCATCTGCTGCTCGCCGCCTGAAAGCTGGTTGCCCATGTTGCGTTGGCGCTCGCCAAGCCGCGGGAAGAATTCGTAGACGCGCTCGATCGTCCACGGGCTCGGCCGGCCGGTGCGGTTGGCGCTGGCTGCGATCAGGTTCTCGCGGACCGAAAGGTTGGGGAAGATCTGCCGGCCCTCCGGCACCAGGCCGAAACCCAGGCGGGCGATGCGGAACGACGGGAGCTGGTCGACGCGCTGGCCCTCGAACTCGACGACACCGCGCCGAGCCGGCATCAGGCCCATGATGGCGTGTACGGTGGTGGTTTTACCCATGCCGTTGCGGCCCATAAGGGTCACGACCTCGCCGGCATCGATGCCCAGCTCCATGCCGAACAGGGCCTGGCTGGGGCCGTAGAAGGCTTCGAGGTCGCGGACCCGGAGCATCAGGCTACCATCCCATCGTCGCCGAGATAGGCCTGGCGTACATCCTCATTGGCGCGGATTTCAGCCGGCGTGCCGCTGGCGATGGCGCGGCCATAGACCAGCACGGTGATGCGGTCGGCGAGCTGGAAGACGGCGTCCATGTCGTGCTCGATCAGCAGCATCGCACGCTTGCTCTTCAGCGCCCGCAGGAATCCGATCATCCGCTGGCTTTCCTCGACGCCCATGCCGGCCATCGGCTCGTCGAGCAGCAGCAGCGACGGATCGCCCGCCAAGGCCATGGCGATTTCGAGCTGGCGCTGCTCGCCGTGGCTCAGGGTCGCGGCCAGTGTGTTCGCACGGTCCCCGAGGCCTACTTCTTCCAGGCCGCGGCGGGCCGGGCCACGCAGGCGTTCGTCGTTTCGTGCATCCGCCAGGAAGCGGAAGGAGTGGCCGGCATGGGCCTGCACGGCAAGCGCCACGTTCTCCAGCGCAGTGAACTCGCGCAGCACCGAGGTAATCTGGAAGGAACGTGCCAAGCCCAGGTGCACGCGCTTGTGCGTGGGCAGGCGCGTGATGTCGTGGCCTGCGAACCGGATCGTGCCGGAGTCCGGCGTGACGTTGCCGGTGAGCTGGCCGACCAGTGTCGTTTTCCCCGCACCGTTCGGGCCGATCAGGGCGTGGATTTCGCCGGGCACGACGTCGATCGAGACATTGTCGGTCGCGATCAGGCCGCCGAAGCGCTTCACGAGGCGGTCGGTGCTGAGCAGCGGTTGGGTCGCGAGGGCGGTCATGAGCGCCGCCCGAGCAGTGAATCGATGCCGCCGCGTGCATAGAGTGCGATCAGGATCAGCATGGGGCCAAACACGATCTGCCAGTATTCACCCCAGCCTTTGGCGAAGAGATTGAGCAGCGGCGGCAGTGACTCTTCGAGGACGAAGAAGGCAATGGTGCCAAACAGCGGACCGAACAGCGTGCCCATGCCGCCCAGCACGACGATGACGATGAGGTCGCCCGACTTTACCCACGACATCATGGCGGGCGAGATGTAGGCGCCCTCGTTGGCCAGCAGGATACCGGCGAGGCCACCAAAGGTGCCGGAGAGGGTGAAGGCCACGAGCCGGTAGCGGAACACCGGGAAACCCAGCGCCGTCATGCGCAGGTCGTTCGACTTGGCGCCGCGGATCACATGGCCGAAGCGTGAGTTGGCGAAGCGGCTGCAGAACCACAGGGTGCCGCAGAGAAGCACGAAGCAGAGCCAGTAGAAGCTTGCCTTGTCGCGCAGGTCGATCAGGCCGGGGAAGCGGCTGCGGCTGATGTTGAGCCCGTCGTCGGCGCCATAGGCTTCGAGGCCACCACCGACATAGTAGACGAGCTGCGCGAAGGCCAAGGTGATCATGATGAAGTAGAGGCCGCGCGTTCTGAGGGACAGAGCACCGATGAGAGCAGCCCATAGCGTGGCCGCGATCAGTGCCACGGGCCACTGGATCCAGCCGCTCGACACGCCATGCGCCGACAGGATGCCGACGGCATAGCCGCCGATGCCGAAGAAGACGGCATGGCCGAAGCTCACCAGGCCACCGTATCCCAGGATCATGTTGAGGCTGACCGCCGCGATCGACCAGATGACGATGCGCGTGCCGATCGACAACAGGTAGCGCTGGTCGAAAGCCTGGGTCAGCAGCGGCAGCACCGCCAGGACCAGCAGGACGAGCGCGGTGATGAGTCCACGCGGCGTACGCAAAGCGGCGATCACGAGGCGCTGCTCACGTCCGCTGCCCGAACAGGCCGGTCGGCCGCCAGACCAGTACACCCGCCATGACAACATAGACCAGCACCTGGGAGATCGCCGGCGCAGCGCTGGACGCGGCGCTGGCGCTCAGGAAGGTCTTGAGCAGATCGGGCAGGAAGGCGCGGCCGACGATGTCGATCTGGCCCACCACCATGGCGGCGATGAAGGCGCCCTTGATCGACCCGATGCCGCCAATGACGATGATGACGAAGGCGAGGATCAGGATGTCGTCGCCCATGCCGATCTTCACCGAAGTGATAGGGGCAGCCATCAGACCCGCCAGACCGGCGAATACCGCGCCCAGGCCGAACACCAGGCTGAACAGCAGCTCGATGTTCACGCCCAGGGCGCCGATCATCCGCCGGTTGGAGGCACCGGCGCGGATCAGCATGCCGAGCCGAGTGCGCGCCACCAGCCAGGCCAGCAGGATAGCGACCGCCGCGCCGACGACGATGATGGCGAAGCGATAGGCGGGGTAGGGCACTCCGGGCAGGATCTCGACCGTGCGGTTCAGGAAGGCGGGCACGGCGATGCTCTTGCCGGCCGGTCCCCAGATCACGCGCACCAGTTCGTTGAAGAAGAGGATCAGACCGAAGGTTGCCAGCACCTGGTCGAGGTGGCTGCGGACATAGAGCCGCCGCGCAACGACCGCTTCGACGACGAGACCCAGTACGAAGATGGCTGGCAGCGCCAGCAGCGCGCCCAGGACGAAGGAGTCCGTCCAGCTGATCATCGTCCAGGCGATGTAGGCGCCCATCATGTAGAGCGAGCCGTGCGCCAGATTGACGAGATCCATGATGCCGAAGGTCAAGGTCAGCCCGGCGGCGAGCAGGAACATCAGCAAGCCGAGCTGCACGCCGTTCAGCATCTGGAGCAGCAGATAGTCCATGTCCCCTAACTCATCCCCTTCAAACGAAACGGGAGCGCGGCGTGCGCGCTCCCGTTCGCAGTCGTCTTGCCGGTTCTACTTCATCGGGCACTTTTCGTAGAAGGGATCCTTGGCGTCCTTCATCGCGGTGGCGATGGTCTTCACCGTCATCATGCCTTCCGGATCCTTGACCGCTTCCTGGATGTAGAAATTCTGAATCGGGAACTGGTTGATATTGTACTTGAAGTCGCCGCGCAGCGACTTGAAGTTCGCCTTCTTCATCTCGGCACGGACCTTGTCCTTGTTCGAGATGTCACCCTTCAGGGCCTCGGCGGCCGAGGCGATCAGCATGATCGCGTCGTAGCTCTGCGCCCCATAGTAAGACGGGTAGACGCCGTGCTTCTTCTTGAAGTCGGCGACGTACTTCTTGTTGGCGTCATTCGGCAGGTCGTTCACCCACTCCTGCGCACCCAGGGTGCCGAGTGCCAGCTCCTTCTGCAGCGGCAGCGTGATCGCGTCGATCGAGAACACCTGATAGAGCGGGATCTGGCCCTTGAGTCCGGCCTGCGCGTACTGCGTCAGGAACTGCACGCCATGCGCGCCGGGATAGAAGATGAAGATGCCGTCGGGCTTGGCGGCGCGGATCTTGGCGAGCTCGGCGGAGAAGTCGAGCTGGTCCGGCCACTTGGTGAGGTCCTCACCGATGATCTGGCCCTTGAAGGTGCGCTTCACGCCCGCAAGCATGTCCTTGCCCGCCGCGTAGTTGCCCGCCATCAGGTAGAGGCTCTTCACGCCTTTGCTCTGCAGGTATTCGCCCATCGCCATCGGCGTCTGGTCGTTCTGCCACGAGGTCGAGAAGAAGTTCTTGTTGCAGAGATCACCTGCGATCTGCGACGGGCCGGCATTGGCCGAGATCAGGATCGTGTCACCCTCGTCGGTTACCGTCTTGAGCGAGGCCAGCAGCACGTTCGACCAGATGTAACCCGCAACGAAGTTCACCTTGTCCTGCTGGACGAGCTTCTCGGACTTCTGCTTGCCGACGTCGGGCTTGAACTGGTCGTCCTCGTAGACGATCTCGAAGGGCTTGCCGCCCATCTTGCCGCCGAGATGCTCCTTGGCCAGTTCGACCGAGCGGCGCATGTCCTCGCCAATCGCTGCCTGTGGACCGGAGAAGGTGCTGACGAAGCCGATCTTGATCGGGCTCTGGGCCATCACCGGCAGGGTGCCGGCGGCAACGGTCGCCAGCGCCGCAATTGTTGCGGTGCCAAACAATTTGCTTTTCACGCTAGTTCTCCCTGTGGAACCCCAATTTCCTTGGGCGCTATAGAAGCGGAAAACCCTGCTAGCAACAACGGCTTATTGAACCGTCGCGGGACCACGCAGCAGGGAAAGGGGCAGGGCGTCTTCGGCGGCGACACCGGCTGGCCCGCCGTCGAGCGGGGCCCAGTCGAAACCATTTTGCGCGGCCTGTCGGCAGCTCGCGCTCACCACGATCCGCACCTCGTCCGGCTCCGGAACGTTGCGGCCGAACTGTTCCAGGCGAAAGGCGACGTTCACGGCCTCCCCGATCGCCGTATAGTCGACGCGGCCAGCGAAGCCGATATTGCCGACCAGTACCGTACCGGTGTGGAGGCCGATCCGCATGCGGCAGGCATGTAGCCCGAGCTTCCGGCGTTCGGCATTGAACGCCTCGACTTCGCGCGCGACCGTGAGGGCGCCGTGGCAAGCGGCCCGGCCATGGTCCAGCCGCTGCTCCGGCGCTCCCCAGAACGCCATCAGCCCGTCGCCAATGTATTTGTCTATTGTCCCGCCATTGGCTTCGATGGCGGGGCCGACGCAGGCCAACAGGTCGTTCAGGTAGGACGCTGCCTCCGTTGCCGGACGGCCGTTGGAATAGGCCGAGTAGCCTTCGAGATCGCAGAACATGACGGTGATGACGCGATCCTCGCTCGCCGGCAAAGCACCGGTCTGCGCCGTGAGATGGGCCACGAGGGCACGCGGGAGATAGGTGGCCGAGAGTTTCAATCCACGCGCCATGCGCTCGAAAGCGCGATTGGCGAGGCTGAGCTCGCGCACGCGGCTGCTGCCCAGTTCCGGCATCCTGTCGAACTCCAGCCGTTCGACGGCGCGGGCGGCGTCGGCCAGAGCCAGGATCGGCCGCGCCAGCCGCCGGCCCAACAGGATGGCGACGATTGCCGTGAACAGCATGAGCAGGGCGCCCGCGATCAGGATGCCGCGCACGATCCAGCGTGCCCAGGCCGACTCCCGGCCAGGCGCGTAATAGCCGACGGTCAGATCGGCGGGCGCGTAGTCGTCGACCTGGCGATAGAACCAGCCGAAGCTGTTGTCGTTGACCCAGTTCCAGTGCGCCTTGAAAGGTGTCCGGTCGTTGGTCCAGTCGATCTGCCGTTGGTCGGGTGTCCATATCGACGCTAGAACCGGGTCCTCGACCTCTGCCAGGGTGGGGGCCCGTCCGCGGGCCCGTTGCAGGGCGACGCCCTCCGGCCGCGCAAGGAAAGGGTGCGCCAGGACCTTGTCGTGGTCGAACAGAATGAAGGGCGTACGCTCGTCGGGAAGCTGGAGTGCGACCAGGAAGTGAGAGAGGTCGGTGGCCCTGATCGCCGCGCCCACGAGGCCACGAAATTCACCGTGCACGCGGATCGGCACGATGATCGGCAGAATTGTTTCCCCCAGCACATTGGACCACGGGGGCTTGCCCCAACCTGGCCCCTCCATCGTCCGGGCGCGCTCCAGGAGCTGATCGGCCCCGGGGATGTTCTCGCGACGCTCCGGCAGCAAGCGTCGATCGGCTCGTGTGAAGGTCGACGGTTGTCCATCGACGGGCAGAACGACGAAGGCGACAGCTTGAGGGACCGCAGCCAGCGTCCCCACGGCGAAGGCGGACCATTGCTCGCGATTGTCGAAATCGATCTCGCCCCGGCTGATGGCGTCGCCGATATAGGTGAGTTGGGATTTGATCGCGTCGAGATGGGCATGGAGACGGCGCGTGACGAGATCGACCATGACCTCGTTGCGCTCCCGTGCCGATGCCTCGTAGTTGCTGCGCGCCGCGTAGTAGGCGACGCCAATGATCGGCATCATCGCCAGGAAGACGAGGCCGACGAGCAGAACCGGCAGCAGCCGGGAAATCGGCCAACCCGCCGATCTGATCCCTTCAATGCTCATGCGCGGCCGACACTTACGTCAGAGCTCGTCAAAAAAGTGGCGCGCTGCAGTCGATGACGTTTTGTTGATCTTGGAGCAGCTCAACTGTCACGGCCCATCCAGAGCGTGCGGCCTTCTGGCACGTCGTCGAGAGTAAGTTCTTCGAAAGCGAGCGACTGCCAGAACGGAATCGCTCGCGTGTTCTCTTTGTTCACGCCGATATGGAAAGCAGTCGCGCAGCGCGCCGTGGCGGCAGCGTGCCAGGTCGCGAACAGCCTGGAGCCAATGCCACGGCGATGCAGGCGCGGCAGAAGATTCATATGAAGATGCGCCGGATATCTTGCGACCACGGTCGAGGGCGTTCGCGTTGGATGGTGGATCATGTGCGCCCGTCGTTGATCCGGCGTTCGTGAAGACGGTGGCACCTCAGAGGTGTCGGCATAGGTCTTGCGTAGAGACGGCCACCAGTCTCGTTCCAGCCTGTCCTCCCAGGCGACGGTGTCTTCGGTGCCGGTAACGAAGCCCGCAACTCCTTCAGGGTCTTCGACGACGAAAGTCAGGGCCGGCTCCAGCAGCGCATAGGGTGCAATGTAGATGTGCCCCATCAGGCGCGGATCGCGATAAAGGTGCGAAGCGTCGCCTCCTGCAAAGCCTGTCGCCAGGGAGATCGCATAGCAGGCGTCCAGGTCCTTCGCCCCGAACCTGCGGATCACCATCGGGGATGTCCTATGACCTGAGCTTGAAACGCTGGATCTTGCCGGTCGCTGTCTTGGGCAGCTCCGGAACGTACTCGACCCAGCGTGGATATTTGTAGGGCGCCAGTGTCTTCTTGCAATGGGCCATGAGCTCATCGGTCAATGCTGCGTCACCTGATCCCGGCTGCTTCAGGACCACGATGGCCTTGGGCTTGGTCAGCGCTTCGTCGTCGGCGTGGCCCACCACCGCGGCTTCGAGCACTGCCGGATGTCCGACCAGGCAGTTCTCGATCTCGACCGGCGAACACCAGATGCCGCCCACCTTCAGCATGTCGTCGCTGCGGCCTTCGTAGATGAAGAAACCGGCATCGTCCTGCCGGTAGGTGTCGCCGGTGTTCAGCCAGCCGTCGACCATGGTCTCGGCAGTCTTCTCCGGCTTGTTCCAGTAGTACTTCGCGGTCGATTCGGAGCGGATCCACAGCCGGCCGCTTTCACCCTGTGCGACGGCGGCGCCGTTCTCGTCGAGTATGCGCACCTCGTAGCCTGGCACCGGCTTGCCGCTGGTGCCCGGCCGATAATCGCCCAGCCGGTTGCCGACGAAGATGTGCAGGGCCTCGGTCGAGCCGATTCCGTCCAGGATCACCGTTCCAGTCCTCTCCTGCCAGCGGCGGAACATGTCGGCCGGCAGCGCCTCGCCCGCCGAGACGCAGGCGCGCACGGAGGAAAGATCGCGCGATTTGTTTTCCAGCGCCGCGAGCTGGGCGGCATAGAGCGTGGGCACGCCGTAGTAGATGGTCGGCTTGAAGGTCTCGATCATCTCGAAGGTCGTGTCTGGCGTCGGACGCCGGTCGTCGAGCACGGCCGTGCCGCCGACCCAGAGCGGGAAGGTCATGGCATTACCCTGACCATAGGCGAAGAAGAGCTTGGCGGCGGAATAGCAGATGTCCCGATCGGTCACGCCCAGCACACGCACGCCGTAGAGTTCGCTGGTCACGACCATGTCGCGCTGGGCATGGACGGCACCCTTCGGCCGGCCGGTCGAGCCGGAGGAGTAGAGCCAGAAGCAATCGTCTGTCGGTGCTGCGGGACGCGCGTCGAGCGCCGGCGATGCCTTGGCCATCTCCGCCGTGAAGGCATCGACGGTCATCGCGCGGGGCGCCTTCGCACCGAGCTGCTTCAGCGCCGGCTCGATCTCGCCCGCGAACTCGCTCGAATAGACGACGAGCCGGCAACCCGAGTCCTCGACCATGTACGCATAGTCGTCGGCGCGTAGCAGTGTGTTGGGCGGCACCGGTACGATGCCGGCCTTGATGGCTCCCCAGAAGAGATAGAAGAACGCCGGACAGTCCTTCACCACCATCAGCAGACGGTCGCTCGGCCCGAGCCCTGCTGCCAGCAGCGCATTGCCGGCGCGGTTCACCCGCTCGGCCAGCTCGGCATAGGTCACGGTTTCCTGGCGCGTTTTGATCGCCGCTCTGGCGCCGCGGCCTTCGCCGAGATGCCGGTCGATGAACGGCACGGCGACGTTGAACCTCGAGGGCAGGGAGACCTTGTGGTCGGGCGAGAAGGCGATGCCAGGAGGGAGAGCCATGGCTTCCTGTAGCCCAACTTGCGGCCCGATGTCATACGGTACCGCCGGGGGGAGAAACCGACATGTCGATCATGCGCTGGATGCCCGGATTGGCAGCGCTCCGGGCCTATCAGCCGTCGTTCCTGCCGCACGATCTGGCGGCCGGCCTGACGTTGGGGGCCGTGCTGGTCCCGGTGGGCTTGGCCTATGGCGAAATGGCTGGCATGCCGCTCGCCGGGCTCTACGGCAGCATGCTGCCGTTGCTGGCCTATGCCCTGTTCGGCAGTTCTCGCCAGCTCGTCGTCGGGCCGGATACGGCGATGTCGGCCATCGTTGCCGTCACGCTCGTGCCGCTGGCGCTGGGCGATGGCAGCCGGCTGGCACTGCTCGCCGCCTGGCTCGGCGTGATGGTGGGGCTGCTCTGCATTCTGGGTGGCATGTTGCGCCTGGGCTTCGTGGCCGACTTCCTTTCCAAGCCGGTGATCGTGGGCTTCATGCACGGATTGGCGCTGGTCATTGCGGTCGCGCAGTTGCCCAAGGTGCTAGGCGTGAAGTCGGAAGGCGAGACCACGCTCGATCAGGCCGTCTCGCTGGCGCAGCGCCTCGGTGACACCAATCTCGTCTCGCTGGCGATCGGTGGCGGCTGTTTCGCCATCATCCTGCTTTGCCGCCGCTACCTACGGCGCGTCCCGGGGGCCGTCGTGGCGCTTGTCGTTTCGGGTCTGATCGTTGGTCTCGTCGGTGCCGATCGGCTGGACGTTGCCGTGGTCGGACACATTCCGACCGGATTGCCAGCTCTGTCGCTGCCGGTACTGACACTCGCCGATTTCGAAGACCTGCTGCCGATCGCGCTCGTGACGGCAATGCTCTCCTTCTCCGACACGATGGTCACGGCCCGTGCCTTCGCCGCGCGCAATGGCTACCGGATCGATGCCAACCAGGAGCTGATAGGCATCGGCATGGCCAATCTGGCATCGGGCGTGACCCAGGGCCTGCCGATCAGCGCCAGCGACTCACGTACGGCAGTCGCGGAAGCCTCCGGCGGTCGCACGCAGATGACTTGCATCGTCGCCGGAGCCGTCGTCGTCGGCGTCATGCTGTGGCTGGCGGGTCTGCTGCGTTATCTGCCTTCGGCGGCTTTGGGTGGTGTGCTGATGGCCTCGGCCTGGACGCTCTGCGACTTCGGCGAGTTCCGGCGGCTCTGGCGTTTTCGCGGCATCAGCTTCGCCGCCGCGCTGGTGACGCTCGTGGGCGTAATCGTGCTGGGGATCATGGAAGGCATTCTGATCGGTGTCGTGTTCGCGCTAGTCCTGTTGCTGCGCGCCCTGGCCTTTCCGCCCGACGCCACCCTCGGCCGGACAGCAAACGGAAACTGGCACGACAAGGCCTACCGTCCAGATGCCGTGAGCCAACCCGGATTGCTGGTTTACCGCTTTTCTGCGCCGCTTTTCTTTGCGAACTGCAATCTCTTTCGAGACCGTATCGAAGCGTTGATCGAAGCAACGCCCAACGTGAAAGCCGTCGTGGTCGACTGCGGCGCCATGCACGA
This sequence comes from Reyranella massiliensis 521, assembly GCA_943369775.1. Classification (GTDB taxonomy): domain Bacteria; phylum Pseudomonadota; class Alphaproteobacteria; order Reyranellales; family Reyranellaceae; genus Reyranella; species Reyranella massiliensis_C. The sequence goes on along the minus strand of CALROF020000019.1, from coordinate 24,690 downwards.
TATCGAGCTGACGGCCATCGACATGCTGGTCGAGTTGGAACGCGAATTGCGCGAACGCGGCATCCGCTTGGCGTTCGGCAATCTGCGAGATCGAGTGAGGCGCGACATCGAGCGCGGGTTGCCGCCACTGCCTGACGGCGACGAGCTGGTCTTTCCCAGCGTGGCGGACGCCGCCAATGCGATGACGGCGTCCGGGGTTGCGGCAGGCAGCTAGAAGCTGATGACGACCTTGCGGTCGGTCGGATCGCTCATGCCGTCGCCCGCCTTCTGCAGGGGCTTGGCTACGACCGGGTGAACGTTGATCCGCTCAGGCGACACGCCCTGAAGCAGCAGCTCGTTCTTCACGGCGTCGGCATAATCTGCGCGGCCCTGGATCTGAATCGTCCGCGACTTCGACGCGGTGATGGCCTTGCGAACCGTATCCTTCGCGGTCGCGGTCAACGGCTTGTTGCCGCTGCGGTCGACGAACACCGTGTACTCGGGATTACTCTGGCTCATCGCGGTAGAAAACGGCGCCGCCACGAGGACGCTGCCGAGCACGATGGCAATGCTGAGCTTGCGCATTACCTGTTCTCCTTTCTCTGTGACCCGATAACGTTTGGGCCACAGAGAAAGTTTCCTGTGCAAAACGGCGGATTCCGGCGGAAATGGGGCACGCCCACTCCGCCAGACTATTAGTCAGCCGAACGCATCATCTGTACGCGATAGGTGCCTTCCGCGGTTTCCAGGCCGAGCGGTTCCAGTCGAACGGCAATCGCCCGCACGGTCACGCTGTTGCCGCTGGCGACGGTGTAGGTCTTGCCCATGGGAGCGTCTTCGCTCTCTTCGTCGTCGCCTTCTTCCTCGTCCTCGTCTTCATCGGACTCGTCAGAAGCCTCGTCTGCGTCCTCTTCCTCTTCAGTTTCCTCTTCCTCGAGGTGGTCCAAGGACGTGAGGCAATGCAGCACGACGGCGCCGCTGCGGACCTCGACGGTGGTGAGGGTCGCATACGCCTCGTCGTGCACGTCGACGATGACGCTGTCGGTCATGTGCGGATCGTCCTTCCGCAGTCGGAAGATACCGGCGGCCGTATCCGAGTGAGCCTTGTTTTCCATGCTGCTACCCCTTCGCTCGGGCGGCGACACGCCGCCGCCTCGGAGAAGTCGTAGCAACCGGAGTCTTGAGGAACGTTGACCGGAAGATGAACCTTGGGCGTCGTCCGGAAGACAGTCCCTAATTGAACCTTACATACTCGAAATCGCCGGGCTGGTTGTTGATGCCGCGGGCGGGCGGGGCGATCCAGTGGGCGAACTTGCCGGGCTGCGTAACGGCCGGGCCCATCAGCGACGTGATATAGGCGCGGTCTTCGTCGGTGGGCAGCCACTTGCTTTCGTTGGCCTTCCACTCGGCCTCGGAGAGCAGCTTGCCGTCGGGCGAGACGCGCTGGCCGGCGAAGGTTCCGATGCGGCGGTCGAAGGCGCGGTGCGGCAGCTTCATCTCGAAGTTGATGCCTGCCTTCTCGATGGCCTTGTTCCAGCGCACCACGCCCCGGGCACAATCTTCGATGTAATCCTGACGCAGCCGCTCGTTCAGCGCCTGCAGCGCCGGCACGGCTTTCTTCACGATGCGGCCGTCCTCGATCGTCTCGATCTCGTAGGTATCGTTGACCAGCAGATGGTCGTCGCCGATGCGCGTCTCGAGGTACCGGCCCTTCACACCCTGAGTGTAGTAGTTAGCGGCATTGGTCGAGGCTTCCTGGCCGAACAGGTCGAGCGACACCGAGAAGTGGAAGTTGAGATACTTCTGCATGGTCGGCAGGTCGATGGCGCCCAGCGCGCGGACATCGTCGGTCTTGTGCTCCTTCATCAGCTCGCAGGTGCGCTGGATGATGCGGCCGACACCGGTCTCGCCCACGAACATGTGGTGCGCTTCCTCGGTCAGCATGAAGCGGCAGGAGCGCGCCAGCGGATCGAAGCCCGATTCGGCCAGCGAGGCGAGCTGGTACTTGCCGTCACGATCGGTGAAGAAAGTGAACATGAAGAAGGAGAGCCAGTCCGGCGTCTCCTCGTTGAAAGCACCGAGGATGCGCGGCTTGTCGGGATCGCCCGAATGCCGTTCCAGCATCGCCTCGGCCTCCTCGCGCCCGTCGCGGCCGAAATAGGCGTGCAGCAGGTAGACCATCGCCCAGAGGTGACGGCCTTCCTCGACGTTGATCTGGAAGAGGTTGCGCAGGTCGTAGAGCGAGGGCGCGGTCTTGCCGAGCAGACGCTGCTGTTCGACCGACGCAGGCTCGGTGTCACCTTGGGTGACGATCAGGCGGCGCAGGGTCGAGCGGTGTTCGCCGGGGACATCTTGCCAGGCGGGCTTGCCCTTGTTGTCGCCGAAGGCGATTTGGCGGTTTTGGTCGCGTTCGGCCAGGAAGATGCCCCAGCGATACTCCGGCATCTTCACGTAGCCGAAGTTGGCCCAGCCGTTGGCGTCAGTGGAGATTGCCGTGCGAAGATAGACGTCGAAGGCCGAGGTGCCGTCGGGCCCCATGTCCTTCCACCAGTCGAGGAAGCGCGGCTGCCAGTTCTCCAGCGCGCGCTGTAGGCGGCGGTCACTCGAGAGGTCGACGTTGTTGGGGATAAGCTGGCTGTAATCGATGGCCATGGTGTCCTCCTTGCGCGCGTCGTTCAGGCGCGCTTGCGGTCGTACTTGCTCTGCTTGCCCGTGCCGTAAAGTTTCAGCGCGCCCTCGGGGCCGGTGGCGTTGGGCCGCTGGAAAATCCAGTTCTGCCATGCCGAGAGGCGGGCGAAGATCTTGGTCTCCATTGTCTCGGGCCCGGGGAAGCGCAGATTCGCTTCCATGCCGATCAGTCCGTCGGGCGAGAAGCCCGCGCGTTCCTCGACAGCCAGCCGCACCTCATCCTCCCAGTCGATATCGTCGGGCGTGAAGGTGACGAGACCGGCCTCGTCGGCGGCCTCGGCGTCCAGCGCCTCGCCGATCTCGCTTTTGAGTTCGTCGACGTGGGTGGGCTCGGCCAGGAAGCGCGTCGCGAGCCGCGTCAGGCCGTTGCCCATTGGGTAGGGGCCGAAGTTCATCGACGTGAGCCGGATCGTGGCGGCGGGCAGGTTGGAGCCGTCGAACACGCCGTCCAGCATGTAGGAGCGGTCGGCCGCCAGCACGAGTTCGAACAGTGTGCCGGCGAAGCAGGAGCCGGGCTCGACCAGCGCGATCAGGCTGCGCGAGCTGACGTCCAGCCGCTTCAAGGTGCGTTTCCAGTAGAGCACGATCTCGCGCACCAGCCAGTTCGACGCCTCCTTAGCCAGCAGCGTGTCATAGGCTTCGACCAGCGCCGCATCGCCCTGGCTCTGCAGAACCCAGGTGCCGATCTCGGTCTCGTTGAGGCGCAGATGCATCATCGCATCGTCGAAGTCGCGCGCCAGTGCCAGCGGCCAGAAGGCCGCGCCCTGAGTGTGGATGGCGGCGGCATCGGCTGGCGGCGCGGCGGCGGGGCCGTTGACGCGCAGCTTGGCCGAACGGCCTTCGCGGTCGATCTCGACCGTGAGATGGCCGTAGCGGATCGTATCGCCTTCGATGCTGCGTTCGACGGCGGGCAGAGCGATGCCCTTGGCGTCCTTCGGGCGAGACGATTTGGCAGCGACGACTTCGGCCGTCTTCTTGGTTTCGTCGACCAGTTTCGAAGGGGGAACCAATCTGTCGACCAGCCGCCATTCCTTGGCGCGCTTGCCGCGCAGGCCTTCTGCTGTGGTGCAGAAGAAGTCGGCGTGATCGCGTCGCACCAGGCGCTTGTCGACCAGGCGGGTCAGGCCGCCGGTGCCCGGCAGCACGGCGAGCAGTGGCAGTTCGGGCAGGGACACGGCACTCGAACCATCGTCGGCGAGCAGGATCTGCTCGCAGGCCAGTGCTAGCTCATAGCCGCCGCCGGCCGCGATGCCGTTGATCGAGCAGATGTAGGTTTGGCCGGAGTGGATGCTGGCATCCTCGATGGCGAGCCGCGTCTCGTTGGTGAACTTGCAGAAATTCACCTTATGGTCGTGGGTGGAGAGGCCAAGCATGTTGATGTTGGCGCCGGAGCAGAAGATGCGGTCGCGCTGGGAGCGAATGACGACGGCGCCGATCTCGGGATGCTCGAAGCGCAGCCGCTGCACCGCGTCGGCCAACTCGATGTCGACGCCGAGGTCGTAGGAGTTGAGCTTCAGCTTGTAGCCGGGCTTCAGCCCGCCATCCTCGTTCACGTCCATGGTGAGGTAGGCGACGCCGTTTTCGAGGTCGAGCTTCCAGTGGCGATAGCGGCTGGGCTCGGTCCGGAAATCGATGGGCGCTGTGTCGGCCATGGCGTTCCCTTATTTCTGTAATTCGGTACTTAAATACCTATTTACTTTCGGTGCCGCAAGAGCATTCTTGTCCTCAGATATGGTCGCGATCCGCCCCGCTCAAGCCTCTGATTTGTCGGCTATTTCCGCTCTGGACGAGCGGTTGACCGGCCTTTCCAAGCCGGCTTACTGGCAGGATATGCTGGCCCCGGAGCGCCATTTCCTGGTGGCGGAGAGCGATCGCGGAGCTTTGGTTGGCTTCATCGCCGGCGAGATTCGGGCCTGGGAGTTCGGCCAACCAGCGGCCGGCTGGGTGTTCGCCATCCAGGTCGACCCCAAGACCCGGCTGAAGGGCGTGGGGACCGCGTTGTTCGAGGCGCTGGCGGCGCGCTTCCGGCAGGCCGGCGTGACGCGCCTGCGCACCCTGGTCGATCGGAAGGACCATCTGATCCTCTCCTTCTTCCGCGCACAGGGCATGGTCGCTGGACCGTCACTGCAGCTCGATATGGAAGTGCCGTGAAACTCCAGACGGCGACGCGACTAGGCCTCTACGCGACGCTCGAACTGGCGCGCGATTCCGACCGCACGCTTTCGGCCGCCGACCTTGCCGAACGGTTCGGCGTCTCCTCGCATCACCTGGCCAAGGTCCTGCGCACGCTTGCGACCGCGGGGCTGGTGCAGGGGGGGCGCGGTGCAGCCGGCGGCTACCGTTTCATCGGCAATCGTCGTCGCACGACCCTGATGGACATCGTGGCCCTGTTCGAGCCTGCCCCCGGCAGCCGCGCCAAGGAGCCCGGCGAAGACACCGAGATCGGCGGCGCCCTGCAGCGCGTACTGACGGAGATCGACGAGATTGCCGAAGCGACGCTGCGTTCGGTGAGCCTCGAGACTATGCTGAAGCACCCGATGTAAGAGGGTGGGAATGTTGATCCGCTGGATTTGTCTTTTCGCCGTCGCGATGCTTTCGTCCAGCCTCGCACTGGCCGACGATACGGGCAAACTCCCGCCGACCTGCGTGCCCAAGAATTGGAACGAGGTCGAGACTTGGCGCGACTGGGCCAGCCATACGCCGCCCGCTAACCAAAAGAACTGGGCCGAGGAAAAGACGCGCTGGGTGAACAACCGCGACGTCTGGCGGAACCTGGACAAGCTCTACATCGCCGTCGCTGGCGGCAAGGTGGTGACGCTCACCGACTGTCCGTTCAGCGACGAGATGTATTTCTACGTCTACCAGCACTACGACGAGAACGGCGCGTTCCACCTCGTGCGGACCGTCTTCTACGAAGATCACCTCTTCACGCTGGTGATGCGCAAGACCGGCAAGCTGATCGATATTCCCGGCCCGCCGGTCTGGTCGCCAGACAAGGCGCGCTTCGCCTATGGCGTCTGCGATCTGCTGAACGGCAAGGACAATCTCGCCATCCTGCGGCCCACCGAGGATGGCGTGAAAGCCGAGATCGAAACCACGATTCCCTGTGGCCTGGGTGAGTGCCAGCTCGCCTGGGAAAGCGCCTCGGCGCTCACGGCTACCTGTCTGAAGTCCGGCGATCAGGGCAACGAACGCAAGCGCGTGCGCTACGCCAAACAAGGCGACAAGTGGGTGGCTACGACAACGACGTTGAAGTGACGCCTATTCCTTGCCCCAGCCGTCCCGCGTCTGCGGCAGCTTCTTCTTGAGGAGCGCACCGGCCACGACGTTGCGCAGCACCTCCGCGGTGCCGCCACCGATGGTGAACATGCGCACGTCGCGGGCCATGCGTTCCAACGGCAGCTCGCGCGAGTAGCCACGGGCACCGAAGAACTGCAGCGCCTCGTTCACGACCTGGATGGCGCTTTCCGAAGTGAAGACCTTGGCCTGGGCCGCCATCAGCATGTCAGGGAATCCCCCTTCGCCCGAGCGCGCGGCGTTGTAGACCAGCGCCTGTGCCGCTGAGAGCTTGATCGACATGTCGGCCAGCTTCCATTGCAGGCCCTGGAATTCATTGATCGGCCGGCCGAACTGCTGGCGCTTCTCCGACCAGTCGAGCGCGAGCTGATAGGCGCCCTGGGCGATGCCCAACGCCACCGTGGCGGCGCCGACCCGCTGGCTGTTGTAGGCGTTCATCAGGTCGGCGAAGCCCTTCTTGAGGCCGCGCGGCGGGATCACCAGCGAGGAGGGCGGGACATCCATGTCCTCGAAGTCGATCACCGCTTCGGGGATACCGCGCAGGCCCATGGTCGGCTCGCGCTTGGTGATCTTGAGGCCCTTGGTCTCGTCGCGGATGGCGAGGAAGCCGCCGATGCCCTCGAAGGTGCCCTTCTCGTCGTAGACCTTGGCGAAGATCAGATGCAGGCGCGAGACGCCACCGCCGGTGATCCAATGCTTGCGGCCGTTCAGGACGTAGCGGTTGCCCTTCTTGTCGGCACGCGTGGTCATGCCGTTGGCGTCGGAACCAGCATCTGGCTCGGTGATGCAGATCGCCGGCTTGTCGCCCGACAGCACCATGTCGGCGGCCATCTTCTTCTGCTCTTCCGAGCCATAGGCCATGACCGCGCTGATCGCGCCCATATTGGTCTCGACGGCGATGCGGCCCGTGACGGCGCAGGCCGAGGATAGAGCCTCGATCGCCAGTACCGCCTCGAGCCAGCCCTTGCCCTGGCCGCCATACTGCTGCGGGATCGTCATGCCGATCAGCTTGGCGTCCTTCAGCAGATCGACATTGTCCCAGGGATACTGCTCGGTGCGGTCGACCTCGGCGGCGCGCTTCGCGACCGGACCTGATGCCAGCTCGCGGGCACGAGCCTGCAGTTTCACCTGATCGGGCGACAGTCCGGACGCGTTCATCGCAACAGCCTTTGCAAGAAGTGACTAGCGGCCCAGCGTATAGAACTCGTCGTTCGGACGCATCCGGGTGACGTTCGCCATACGATTGGACAGCGCGAAGAACGAAGCGATCGCCGCAATGTCCCACACGTCTTCGTCGTTGAAGCCGTGCTTGGCCAAGGTGGCGAAATCGTCGTCACCCACGGCGTAGGCCTCGAACGACACCTTCATGGCGAAGTCCAGCATCGCGGTCTGGCGCGGCGTGATGTCGGCCTTGCGGTAGTTGATGGCGACCTGGTCGGCGATCAACGGGTTCTTCGCCCGGATACGCAGGATGGCGCCGTGCGCGATGACGCAATACTGGCACTGGTTGGCGTTGCTCGTCGCCACGACGATCATCTCGCGCTCGGCTTTGGTCAGGTTGCCGGGCTTGTCCATCAGCGCGTCGTGATAGGCGAAGAAGGCCCGGAATTCGTCGGGCCGGTGCGCCAGGGCGAGGAAGACGTTGGGGATGAAGCCGGACTTCTCCTGAACGGCGACGATCCGCTCGCGAATATCGGCGGGCAGGTCGGCCAGAGCAGGGACGGAGAAACGGCTGACGGGCAGCGAAGCAGGGGAGGACATGAAACGATCTCCAGCGAGGTCAGGCATTGGCAAGGCGCGGTGAGGAATAGCCTCTCGTGCCGCTGGGATCGATGCTGAAGATCGCCACAGGCTCGCTGCGGCCGCGAACGACCACACTGCCCAAGGGGCTGAAGGAGAACTCCCCGTTGCAGTTCGAGCGGGTGCTTTCGGAGACCAGGATACGTGTACCGTGCTGTTTGTTCAGTTCCTCGAGCCGCGCGGCGAGGTTCACCGTATCGCCCAGCAAAGTGAAGCTCATCCGCTGGCCGGCGCCGACTGAGCCACCGATCACGCCGCCGGTGCTGATGCCAATGCGCGTTGCGAAGGACATACCGAAGTCGCCGAAGGTGCGGCTGCCGACCGCGCGCTGGATGTCGAGGGCAGCCCGCACGGCTGCCGATGCGTGACCGTCGCAGGCCAGCGGCATGTTGAAGGACGCGAACAGGCCGTCGCCGATGAAGGTGTTGACCACACCGCCATGGGCGCGGATCGGCGCCAGCACCGTCTGGAGGTATTCGTTGAGGGCGATGACGAGCTGGTCCGGCGGCAGGTGCTCGGCAATCGTCGTGAAGCCTTCGATGTCGCTGAACAGGATCGTCGCATCGCGCGTCTCGCCGGCCAGGACACCAGCGCCTTCGCGCCGCAGGATGGTGGCGGCGACGCTTTCGTCGACATAGCGGCCGAAGGTTTCGCGAATGCGCTCCCGCTCGCGCAGGCCTTCGATCATGTTGTTGAACTGACCGGTGAGTTCGCCAACCTCGTCGTTCGAGGTGACGGGAATGCGCTGGCTGAGGTCGCCCTTGCTCACCTTGGTCATCGCTTGAGAGAGGGTCCGCAACGGCCGTAGCAATGAGCGGCTGATATAGAAGGCCGATATCGAGACGCCGACGAGGGCCGAAGCGACGTCGATAAGGATCTCCATTTGCTGGCGATCGCCCTGGTAGGAAAAGAGATCGACCAGAATAGCCGCCAGGGGGCCGATCGAGATGACGACCAGCGCCACCACCAGCTTGTTCCTGTATTGGCCGAAAAACAGACCGAGATTGCGGCCCTGATGTCGGAAGATGAAAGTGCAGAGCTGCGAGAGATAATCGCTGACGACGAAGTAGGTGACGGTGAAGTAGAGCACCATCAGAACGGCGCAGGTCGCGATGAAGTCGGCAATCGCCGGCACCGGAATGTTGGAGGCCGAGGGGCCGGCCCACCATGGCGAGGAGAGGCGGATGGCCCAGGTGACGAAGGTGAGTGCGAACACCCGCTGTGCCGTCAGCAGAGGGAGTTGCGTCAGCCGTCGCTGCACTTCGTCGAAGGGAATCTCGCCATTGAGATAGCGCCGAACCGGCTGAAAGAGCCTGGAGATGGCGAGGAAGTTGACGCCGACCAGGATGAGGGCACCGAATGCCACGACGATCGGATAGTTGCGCCAGGTGTTGGCGATGACGGCGTAGATCGTGACGATTGACAGGTCGAGGAAGAACACCGACGTCGCCATCCAAAAATAGCGGCGGCTGATCGCGGCGATTTCGGCGGGTGTTGCCGTCGTAGGCACAACTGGCGCCGAGGCAGACAAGGCTGTGGCCGTGATATCGCTCATGCCGGAGGCCCCACTCGATAGACAACGACATCGCCGCGATGGCCACGGACATCCGTGACGCCCAGCCGTTCGCAGGCTCCGACGGCGCCGGCCGCGAGTACCGTACTCTCGGCCGCCAGGATCGTCGTGCCGAACTTCTTGTTGAGCTGCTCGATACGCGAAGCGACGTTTACGGCATCGCCTAGCAAAGTGTAACTCAACCGGTTCTCGGTGCCGATGGTGACGCCGATCACCGGTCCGGTGTTGATGCCGATACGGGTCCGCAGTCCAGCTTTGCCGGCAAAGGAGGCGGCCGCCAGAGCCTGCTGAATCTCGAGAGCCGCGTTCACCGCGGCGGCTGCGTGATCGGCGAGCGGCAGGGGCAAGTTGAAGCTCGCGAACAGCCCGTCGCCGATGAAGTTGTTCACCACGCCGCCATGACGCTGGATCACCGGCACGACGGTGCCGAGATAGGTGTTGAGCAGCGCCGCGATCTCGGTTGGCGTGGCTCCCTCCGAAAGTCCGGTAAAGCCCTCGATGTCGGTGAACATCAAGGTGGCTTCGGCGGTCGTATCGACGGTGCGGCCACTGCGTCCGCTGTTGCCGAGGATCGCGGTCGCCACGCTTTCGCTCACGTATTTGCCAAAGGTGTCGCGCAGATACTCTCGTTCGGCGAGGCCTTCGACCATCTGATTGAAACGGCTGGCCGCATGGCCGAGCTCGTCATTGGTCGTGACGGGCAGGCGCACGGTGTAGTCGTCCTCGGCGACTCGCCGCAGGCCGCCATCGAGGCGGTCGATCGGCCGGGTCAGCGCCTGGGAGATCCAATAGTAGACGAAGGCGGCGCCGGTCAGGGTAAGGGCGATGTCGGAGGTGGCTTCACGTATCAACCGTGCGCCCGAGTAGCTTGCAATGTCGGCGGCCAGCAGGACCAGGCCCGCAAACGACAGGAACACCATGGCCAGCGCGACCTTGTTTCGGAATCGGCCGTGAAACGTCGCCATGTTTACGCCGTGCGTTCGAAACAGATGCTCGCACAGGCGGTCGAAGTAGGCACTGACCACAAAGTAAGTCAGCACGACGTTGAACAGGGTGCCGACCACGATGGTGGCGATGGCATCTGCCAGCTGGGCAGGCTCCAGCGTTGCGCCGAAGGTGATGCCGAGTTGATGCGAGAGCACGCGCATGGCCAGCATGGGCGTGTAGAGCACGCCCACGAGGATGGCCGAATTGTAAGGCAGGCGGGCGAGTTGTGGCTCGATCTGTTCGAAGCTGGCCTCGCCCGAGACGAACCGCGTGACCGGTCTGATCAGCCACCAAGCGCCCAGGCCAACGCCTACCAGTAAAAAGCAGGAGGCGATTACCAGAGCCGGGAACAGGATTTGCGGAGCCCGGTGAATCAGCGCGTAGACCGCGTCTGAAATCACATCGACCGCAAACGGTACTGCCATCGCCGCGTAGTATCGGCGCTCGATGCTGGTCGACGCCGCGAGCGGCGCCGCATCGGTCGTGGCGGTCATCCCGCCGATATAGTGTGGAACGCGGCCGAGCGAAATGGCTCCGCCGCATTCCTCCCCATCCGAATGGCGAAGACGCTAGGCCGTCAGTTCGCGTGCAGTGATGCGATACCGGAACTTGTCGGGATCGAGGGAATCCAGGAATCCCGACCGGTTCTCGGCCTGCGGATACATCAGGAAGGCAATGGGCGGCTCCTTGGAGCCTGGCAGCTTCAGATCGTGCGCGACGTTGTAGGCAAGCCAATTGCCTTCCCAGGAGCCGAACAGGGCGCGGCGGGCAGCAACGACCTTCGGGTCGGTCATGGCAAGATTGGTCGGCGGCTCCTCGAGAACCACCTTGCGCACGTCGGCCGGATCGACCGGGGTCCAACCGGAACCCGCGAGCCAGACCTCGGCGCGGCAGTGCTGGGCCTTGGAGACGACCTCGGAACCCGCACCCAGTGCCTTGAAGCCGAACTCGGATGGCATCACGCGGATGCCATAGACATCGCGCGCCGGCAGGCCGGCAGACCGGGCAAGACCGACATAGAGCGCATTCAGGTCTGCGCACTTGCCGTTCAGGTTGCCGGTCTTGATCATGGTCGTGATGTCACCGACGCCGCAGCCTAGGGTCTTGGCGTTGCGGAAGGTGTTTTCGACCACCCAGTCGTAGATCGCGCGTGCTTTGGCGACGTCGCCCTGCTTGCCACGGACGATCTCGTCGGCCGTCTCCTTCACGAGGCCATCGGTCGGCAGGAGGGTGGTCGGCATCAGGTTCAACTTGCGCTCGGCATCGCTCAGCCCGGGCGCGTTGCCCTTGCCCGGCACGACCGAACGGCTTTGCGCCTGGACTCGCGCCGTCACTTCGATGACGGGCGCCGACTGATCGGCGGCCCATTCGACCCGCAGCATCTCGGCGCCATACTTGGGATCGCGCACACGCTCGGCAACGCGTGCATTGCCGGTCCAGGTGACATTGCCCGGTCGCTGCCAGTCGGGCGCCTCGAAGGTGGGCAGCGGTATCCAGGCCTTGGTGGCACCCGCCGTCGGCTCGACCTTGGTGGTGAGCACGTAGCTGCGCCAGCCCTTGGGAACAGGGGCATAGGTGACGGCCTGTGCCGAGGCCAGGCGCGGTGCCAAGCCCAGCGCGCCGGCGGCAACGCTAGCCTTCAAGAGGTCGCGACGATTCATCTTTCAATCCTCCCCAATGGCGATCATTGCCGGGGAGGATGGTCTTTCCCGTCGTCGGGAAGGATCAGGACCGTCCCGGATCAAGCCCGCGTCGCACGCGACAGCGGCAAGTACCGGAAGGCAAGGATTGCAGCGCCGCGGTGGCGCCGTCAACGCAGTTCCTAGAGACCGAGATAGGCCTGGCGGACGCGATCGTTGGTCAACAGATCGGCGCCTGGACCCTCGAGCTCGATGCGGCCGTTCTCCAGTACATATCCGCGATGGGCGATCTTGAGAGACGCCATGACATTCTGCTCGACCAGCAAAATGGTGAGGCCTTCCTCGTTGAGGCGGCGGACGATCCGGAACACTTCCTGCACGATCGTAGGGGCGAGGCCGAGCGAGGGTTCGTCGAACATGATGAGCCTGGGTTGCCCCATCAGGCAGCGGCCGATCGCCAGCATCTGCTGCTCGCCGCCGGAGAGCGTGCCGGCTGCCTGCTTGCGCCGCTCGGCGAGCCGCGGGAACAGGCTGAATACCCGTTCCAGCGTCTGCTTCTCGGCGGCGCGCGCATGCCGCGGTGTCGCGCCCATTTCTAGGTTTTCCAGCACCGAGAGATTGGGGAAGACCTGCCGTCCCTCGGCGACATGGCCGATGCCCACTTCGCAGACGCGATAGGAAGGCCAGCCCGTGATGTCCTGGCCATCGAAACGGATCTTACCCTGAGCCGGTCTTTCGATGCCGTGGATAGCGCGAATGAGAGAGCTTTTGCCGGCGCCGTTGGCGCCGACGATCGCCACGATCTCGCCGGTCGCGATGGTCAGCGAGACACCGGCCAGGGCCTGGGCATCCCCATAGTAGAGGTCGAGTCCGTCGACCTGCAGGAGGGGCCCGCTCACGCTTCTTCCTCGCCGAGATAGACGTCGAGGACGGCCTGGTGGCGGGCGATCTCGGCCGGTGTGCCCTGGGCGATCTTCTCGCCGTAGCTCACGACAACCACTTCCGCCGCCAATGCCATCACGGCGCGCATCACATGCTCGATCAGCAGGATGGTGAGGCCGGTGCGCGCGTTGAGGTCGCGCAGGAAGGCGACCATCACATCGACCTCAGTCGGGCGGAGGCCCGCCATGACTTCGTCGAGCAGCAAGAGCTTGGGCTCGGTCGCCAGAGCCCGCGCCACTTCGAGGCGTTTGCGATCGGGCAGGGTGAGGCTTTCCGCGGCCTGGTTGCGCCGGTCATGGAGGCCGAGCCCCTGCAGAATATCGGCGGCGGCGGCACGGGCGTCGGTGAGATTGGGACGGCGATGCAGGGCGCCCACCGTCACGTTCTCCAGCACACTCAGCCCCTTGAAGGGCTTCACGATCTGGAAAGTGCGGCCGACGCCCGCATCGCATACGAGGTCGGGGCGCTGGCCGGAGATCTTCTTGCCGTCCAGGTTCACCTGGCCGGCGTCCGGCCGGTAAACCCCGGCAATCATGTTGAAGATCGTGGTCTTGCCCGCACCGTTTGGACCGATCAGGGCGTGGATCGCTCCGGCAGGCACGGCGAAGGAGACATCGTGCACCGCGCGCAATCCGCGGAAGTTCTTGCCGATGCCGGCAAGTTCGAGGTGCGCGCCGCTCACCGCCGCTTCTCCCCGAAGCCGAAACGGTCGGCGAGCCACGGCCAGACACCGGCGGGCCGGTACATGACGATGATCAGCAGGGCGAGGCCGTAGAAGATCTGCTTGATGCCCGAAATATGGAAGACCTCGCTGAGGTCCGTGAAGATTTCGCCGAGGCCGGTCAGCACGACCGCACCGACGATCGGGCCGAACAGCGTGCCCAGTCCGCCGATGATCGGCGCGAGGGTGAACTCGATGGAACGGCCCATGGCGAAGGCCGTCTCGGGGAAGAGGTTGTTGTAGTAGAAGGCGTTCCAGACGCCGGCCAGCGCCGTCATCGCAGCCGAGATCACGACGGCGATCATCTTGCAGCGAAGCACCGGCACGCCGACGGCCTGGGCCGCCTCGGCATCCTCGCGGATGGCGAGCCAGTAGCGGCCGAGCCGGCTTTCCAACAAGAGACGGCACAGGATGAAAGCGCCAACCGCGAGCGCCAGGATCACGTAATAGAATAGGATCGGGCCGCCACGCAGGTTCAGCCAGTCGGTGGTGGAGTCGACCTTGAGGAACAGGCCGCCCGAGCCGCCCACCCAACCCCAATGATCGAAGGCGATGCGGGTGAATTCACTGAAGGCGATGGTGAGCAGCGCGAAATAGACGCCGGCCAGGGAGAAACGGAAGCCGAGGTAGCCGACAACCGCACCGGCGACGGATGCGGCTGCAACAGCGACGAACAACCCGGCCCACGGTCCGATGCCATAGTGGAAAAAGAGGCCGGCCGCGATGTAGCCGCCGAGCCCGGCATAGAGAGCATGGCCGAGCGAAAGCTGGCCGGCAAAGCCCATCATGATGTTCCAGGCCTGACCGACATAGGCGAAGTAGAGGATCAGGATCAGGACGGAGAGGCCGTATTTGCCGAGAAGGGCCGGTGCGACCAGCAAGCCCACGAGCAGCAGGCCAAGACACCAGAGCGCACGCGACGGCACGCCATCGGTCAGGCGATGCAGCAGGTTCATTGGCTGTTCTTGCCGAGCAGGCCCTGTGGCCTGAGCAGCAGCACCAGGATCAGGATGCCGAAGCTCACCATGCTCTTGAGCGAGGGCTGCAGCAGGAGGCCGGCCACGGCCTCGCTGACGCCGATCAGCAGGCCGCCCAGCAGTGCACCGGTCATGCTGCCGAGCCCGCCCACGATCACGATCACGAAGGCAAGCAAGGTGTATTCGGCGGCAAGGAAAGGCGTCACCGGGATGATGGTGATCATCAGCGCGCCGGCGGCACCTACGCAGGCGGCGCCGACACCGAAGGTGAAGGCGTAGAGACGCTTCACGTCCAGGCCGACGACAAGGGCGCCCATGTGATTGTCGGCGGCGGCACGGATCGACTTGCCGATGCGCGTGCGGGTGAAGAAGAGCCAGAGGAGGCCGGCAATCGCGACGGCAACCAATGCCGCATGCAGGCGCACGGCGTCGAACACCAGAGGGCCGAGTTCATAGGACTCGAATTGCGCCTCCATCTGCACACCCCGCGCGTCAGGGCCGGCAATGGCAAGGCAGGCGTTGACCAGAAGGATGGCGATCGCCAGGAGCAGCAGGAATTGCTGATGCTCGGGCCGGCCGATAAAGGGCGAGATGACACCGCGCTGCAGCGCATATCCCGCAACGAAGAAGACAGCGGCAATCACCGGCAGGCTCAGCATCGGTGAAACCTGCAGATATTCGAAGCCCATCCAGGCGAGATACATGCCAACGACCATCAGCTCGCCATGCGCGAAGTTGACCACGCGCATGACGCCGAAGATCACCGACAGGCCGAGCGCCATCAGCCCGTAGACCATGCCGGTCAACAGGCCCTTGGTGATCGCCTGGGCGAGCGAAAGAAGAAAGTCGGACGTCAAGATATCAAGTGCGCCGCTTGTCGTTCCAGCTGGGCATCGGGAAGACCAGCGGGGCGGCCGCAGATTCGAGCGGCAGGACGACGGTGGGCTTGCGCTTCAGGTTCTCGACGGCCGAGGCCTTGATGTTGACGTTCTGGCCCTTGGCGTCGAACTGGATCGGCCCGCCGATCATGACGTGCTGGTCGATCTTGCTCTTGCGCAGGGCTTCCATCAGGTCGCCCGGCTTGGTCGACTTGGCCGTAAGCCAGGCGTGCGCGGCGATCAGGATGCCTTCGAAGGTGAAGCCGCCGTTGAGGTCGAGCTGGTCGTTGGGATACTTGGCGGCATGGCGCTTTTCGAGCGACTGGGTCATGGCCGACTTCGGATCGAGCCACGGCACGTTCGAGATCATGAACTCGCCGTACTTGCCCATCGTCTTCAGGAAGTCCTGCTCGTAGAGGCCAGGGGCGCCCGGGTTCAGGACGCCCATCGGTTCCCAACGCTGCTTCACCATCTCCTGCACCAGGAGCTTGGCGTCGTTGAGACGGCTCACCGGCAGCAGCAGCTCGGCCTTGGTCGCCTTGGCCTTGCCGACTTCGACGGCGAGGTCCTTGGCCGCCGGATCGTAGCTGATCGTGTCGACCAGCTCGTAGGGCATGTCGAGCTTGGGGAAGAGCGCCTTGATGCCGTTGATCATCGAGGTGCCGAACGTGTCATTCACGCTCATCAGCACCGCCGTCTTCGGCGTCTTGCCTGAGACCTTGAAGATCTCCTTGTGCAGCGCCAGCGCGCCAGTGATCAGCATCGGCGCCGTCGGGAAGTTGCGCACGACGAACTTGTAGCCCTGTTCCGTGATCTGCGGCGCTGCCGCGATGTTCACGATCAGCGGCACGCCGCGCTGTTCGCAGACCTGCGCGATGGCGATAGTCTGGCCGGAGTCGAAGGCGCCGACCAGCATGTGGCAGCCAGCGTCGATTGCCTTCTCCGCCTGGGTCCGCGCCACGTCTGGCTTGGTTTCGGTGTCGTAGTTCACGATGTCGATCTTCACCGGCATCTTCATGTCGGCGAACACCTCGTTGGCGACGTCGGCGCCACGGCGGCAGGCCTGGCCGATCTGTGCCTGGAGGCCCGAAGTCGGCAGCAGCAGTCCGACCTTGAGGTTGGCCGGTCCGCCCTGTGCCAATGCCTGGCGGATCGGCAGCGGCGCGCCGAGCAGCGCGGTACCGGCCAAGGTTGCCTGTCCAAAGCGACGGCGGGTGAATGTCGTGCGGCCGGTCATTGCGGCTCCTCCCTTTGAATTTGCTGGCCGGACTATAGAGACGGACCGGCGGCCGTGCTAGGTCGGCCGGCATGATGCATTCGCTCGCCGATCTCAACCGTGCAGCTCCCGCGGATTTCTGCGCGGCCGTTGGCGAGACGTTCGAGCTGGCGCCCTGGGTGGCGGAGACGGTGGCGTCGAAGCGGCCGTTCGCCAGTGTGACGGCCCTGCATGAAGCCATGATGGGCGCCGTGCGTGCTGCATCGCGAGAGCAGCAGTTGGCCTTCCTGCGGGGCCATCCCGATCTGGCCGGCAAGGCGGCCCGCGCCGGTGCACTCACGGAAGAGTCACGGCACGAGCAGGCAAGTGTGGGTCTCGATTCCCTGTCGGAGGCCGATTTTCAGCGCTTCCATAACCTGAACGATGCGTACAAGGCGAAGTTCGGCTTTCCGTTCATTGTCTGCGTGCGTCGGCACACACGCGATTCGATCCTCGACCAGTTCGAGCGCCGGTTGCGCCACGACGTCGCCGGTGAATTCGCCGCGGCCTTGCAGGAGATCTCGTTCATCACGCGGCTGCGCATGGCGGCCAAGGTGACAGGCGAGGGTATGCCCAGGGTCAATGGTCGCCTCAGCACGCATGTTCTCGATACGCACGCGGGGCGGCCCGCGGTTGGCATTGCCGTCGAGCTCTACGAATTCGCCGGCAAGCGGGCGCATTTGATTGCAACCGCAGTGACCAACACAGACGGCCGCACTGATGCGCCATTGATAGCTGGCCGGCCGCTGCCGATCGGTCGCTACGAGCTGCAGTTTGCGGTCGGTGACCACTTCCGCAGCAGGGGCATTGAGCAAAGCGACCCGCCGTTTCTCGATATCGTGCCTTTGCGCTTTTCCATTGCCGAGCCGGAGGGGCATTATCACGTGCCGCTGCTCTGCACGCCCTGGAGCTATTCGACCTATCGCGGAAGTTAGAGAAGACGGAGGAGAAACAATGACGAGCTATAGCGACGTATCCCTGATGATCGACGGCGCCTGGACCAAAGGCGCCAACGGCCGGACGATCCCGGTCATCAATCCGGCGACGGAAGAAGTGATCGGCCAGGTGGCGCACGCCGAGAAGAGCGATCTCGATCGCGCGCTCGCTGCCGCTGAGAAGGGCTTCCAGCAGTGGCGCAAGGTCTCGCCGTTCGACCGCTACAAGATCATGCGCAAGGCCGCCGAGCTGATGCGCCAGCGCGCCGACGAGATCGCGCCGATCATGACCCTGGAGCAGGGCAAGCCGGTGATCGAGGCCAAGGGTGAGACCATGCTCGCTGCCGACATCATCGAGTGGATGGCCGAGGAAGGCCGCCGCACCTATGGCCGTATCGTTCCGGCGCGCTTCGAGAACGTGTACCAGCTCGTGACGAAGGAGCCGGTCGGTCCGGTCGCCGCCTTCACGCCATGGAATTTCCCGATCAACCAGGTGGTGCGCAAGGCCTCGGCCGCGCTGGCCACGGGCTGCTCGATCATCGTCAAGGGTCCGGAAGACACGCCCGGCTCGTGTGCCCAGCTCATCAAGGCCTTCGTCGATGCCGGCGTGCCTGCGGGCGTAATCCAGCTCGTCTACGGCGTGCCGTCGGAGATCAGCGAGTATCTGATCCCGCATCCGATCATCAAGAAGGTGACCTTCACCGGCTCGACGCCGGTCGGAAAGCAGCTCGCGGCCCTGGCCGGCGCGCACATGAAGCGCGTCACCATGGAACTGGGCGGCCATTCGCCGGCCATCGTGTTCGAGGACGCCGATGTCGACCAGGCAGTGAACATCCTGGGCGCTAACAAGTTCCGCAATGCTGGGCAGGTCTGCGTCGCGCCGACCCGCTTCCTGGTGCACGAGAAGGTCTATCCGGAGTTCGTCGAGAAGTTTACGGCCTACGCCAAGAATCTGAAGGTCGGTAACGGCCTCGACGCCGACACGCGCATGGGCCCGCTCGTTGCCGAGCGCCGCCTGCATGCCATCGACGGCTTCGTGAGCGACGCCATCGCCAAGGGCGCCAAGGTCCAGACCGGCGGCCAGCGCAAAGGCAACAAAGGCTACTTCTACGAGCCGACCGTCCTGACCGACGTGCCGCTCGACGCCAAGATCATGAACGACGAGCCGTTCGGCCCGCTGGCGCCGATCTCGCCGTTCAAGGATTTCGACGGCGTGATGAAGGAAGCCAACCGTCTGCCGTGGGGCCTCGCGGCCTACGCCTACACCACCAACAGCAAGACCATGACCAAGGTCGGCGCTGCTTTCGAAAGCGGCATGGTTTCGATCAACCACCATGGTCTGGCGCTGCCGGAAGTGCCGTTCGGCGGCATGAAGGACTCGGGCTATGGCTCCGAGGGCGGCATCGAGGCGCTCGAGGCCTACCTCAATACCAAGTTCATCAGCCAGCTCGGCATGTAAGCCCAGCCGACTTTGACGAAACGAAGCCCTTCTCCGAGCAATCGGAGGAGGGCTTTCTTTTTTTGCGAAACTCCTCGCCCTTCGGAACGATGGACAATCGGCCGCTCGCCTTTTGCTCTCTACGACCTATATCGGTGCCGTCTTTCCTTGGGGGTGCAGACCGATGAAGCGCAGAGATCTCCTCGCGGGCCTTGCCGGCGTTCCACTCGTGGCCGGTCTCGGCGCAACGGCGGCAGCGCAGGAAGCCTATCCTAACCGGCTGGTGAAAATTCTGGTGCCCTTCGGGCCGGGCGGCTCGACCGACATCATCTCACGCCTGATCGGCAAGCAGCTCGAGACCATGACGGGCAAGCCTTTCGTCGTCGAGAACAAGCCCGGCGCCACCGGCATGATCGGCACCACGCAGGTCAAGAACGCGCCGGCCGACGGCTATACGATCCTGCTCGGCTCGACCAGCACGCTGGGCGCCAATCCCAGCCTCTACAAGACGATGACCTACGATCCGTTGGACTTCACGACGGTCGCCGTCAACGGGTCCACTGGCAACTTCATGCTGGTGAAGCCAGACGCGCCGTACAAGACGGTGAAGGAGTTCGTCGAATACGCCAAGAAGCAGCCCAAGCCGCTCTTCTCCGGCTATGGCAACGCCTCATCGCGCGTTCCTGCGGCGCTGTTCGAGGTCACGACCGGCGTGAAGTTCGAGGAAGTCGCCTATCGCGACGCCGTCGCCTCGATCCAGGATCTCAACGCGGGCCGTGTCGACTGCGTGTTCCCCGATCAGGTGGTGGGCGAGAGCTACGTCCGCTCGGGTTATGTGCGCGCGTTGGCCGTCACCTCGAAGGAGCGCTCGCCGCTCTTCCCCGACGTTCCCGCGATCGCCGAGACCTATCCGAGCTACGTGATCATTGCTTATTCGTGCTTCTCCGTGCGCAAGGAGACGCCCGATGACATCAAGAAGAAACTGAATCGCCTCATCATGGATGCGATCTATGAGCCGGCGATTCTGGAGCGCGTGAAGCAACTCGGCTTCACCCCGCCGCCGAAGGACTGGACCATCGAACAGTGCGATGCCTTCGTGGCCAAAGAGCGCGAGGATTGGACCAAGTACATCAAGCTCGCGAAGATCGAGCCGCAATAATTTTTCTCGCGCACATCGTGCGGATTGAAGAGAGCCCGAAGGCGGACTAGCCTTCTTCCAGGCCTGCAGCACTGACGACCCGAATACGGGCGGCTGCAGGCGGGGGAGGAGAGCATGCCGAGAGACGGGACGACCGCCTTGGCGGTAGCGCACCGTTATTGGTCGCGGCTCGAGGACGGGATGAATCTGGTCGCCGCCGCGGCGATCTTCTTCCTGATGTTCGTCGGTGTCTTCCAGATCATCGGACGCACCGCCTTCAACACGGCCATCTACGGCTATATCGACTACATGGAGCAGGCGAGCGCGTTGTTCGCCTTCCTGGGCATCTCCTATGCCCAGCGGGTCGGTGCGCATATCCGCATGGACCTGCTGCTGCGCGGCTTCTCGCTGCGCTTCCTCTGGTCGATGGAACTCTTCGCCGTGCTGGTGGCAATGCTGGCCATCACCACCCTGGTCGACTCAACCTGGCAAAACTTCCTGCGTGCCTACCAGCTCGGCGACTCGACGATCGACATCAAGCTGCCGGTGTGGCCGACCAAGCTGCTGGTGCCCTTCGTGCTGGTGGTCCTGTGGGTGCGGCTTGCCCTTCAGGCCGCCGATTACGCCCGCCTGATCCGCTATCCCAATGCGCCGCCGATTGCCGTGCCGGTGATCGAGACCATCGAGGTGCAGGCGCAGAACGAGATCGAGGAAGCGCTGGGTCGAGAGCAGAAGACGACAGCGGAGAAGCGGCCATGACCATCGAACCGCTGACCCTTGGCATTCTGGGCTGCGGCCTGCTGGTCGCGCTTTGCGTGGTCGGTGTGCGCATCGCCTTTGCCGCAGCCGTCGTCGGCGCCTTCGGGCTCGCCGTCCTGACAGGTTTCGGCCCAGGCCTGCGCACCGCCGGCGTCGTGCCACATGCCTCGGTCGTGAACTACACGCTGAGCGTCCTGCCGATGTTCATCCTGATCGGCTACCTCGCTTACTATGCCGGCATCACGCAGGCAGCCTTCGAGGCGGCGCGACGCTGGCTGGGCTGGCTGCCGGGTGGCCTGGCAATCGCCACGGTCTATGCCGTCGCGGGCTTCTCTGCCGTCTCGGGCGCCAACACCGCCGCTGCGGCCGTCTTCGCCAAGGTCGCCATCCCTGAGATGCTGAAGGCGGGCTACAACAAGCGGCTGGCGGCGGGCGTCGTCGCGGCCGGTGCGACGCTCGACTCGCTGATCCCGCCCAGCGCGCTCCTCGTGGTCTACGGCATCATCACCGAACAGTCGGTCGGCAAGCTGCTGGTGGCGGGCTTCGCGCCCGGAATCTTCTCGGCCTTCGTCTACACCGCGATCATTCTGGTGATGTGCTGGCGCAACCCGAGCTATGGCAAGCCGATCCGCGGCTATACCTGGCCGCAACGCTTCAAGTCGCTGCCCGGCACGCTGCCCATCGTGCTTGTGATCGCCATCATCTTCTATTCGATGCTGTTCGGCTGGGCGACGCCCACCGAAGCAGGCGCATTGGGTGCTCTCTGCGTCTTCGTCATTGCCTTGATGAACGGCATGAAATGGCCGGAGCTGAAGGGCGCGCTGCTCGAGACGGCGCGGCTCACCGCGGTGATCTTCACCGTCGTATGGGGCGTCTTGATCTTCGTGCGCTTCCTGGGCTTCGCGGGCCTGCCGGAGCAGCTCGCGAGCTGGGTCACCAGCCTCAATGTGCCGCCGCTCTGGATCCTACTGGCGATCTACGCGATCTACCTGATCCTCGGCACCATCCTCGAGGGCGTCGGCATGTTCCTGCTGACGCTCCCGGTCGTGTTCCCCGTCGTCGAGGCGCTGGGCTACGATCCGATCTGGTTCGGCATCATTCTGGTGAAGCTGAACGGAATCGCCACGCTCTCGCCGCCGGTCGGCCTCGTCGTCTTCGTTGTGAACGGCGTGCGACCGGACATCTCGGTCGCCGATATCTTCCGCGGGATATGGCCCTTCATCATCGCCGACATCATCACCATCGGCTGTCTGACGGCCTTCCCCGAGATCGTCACCTTCATTCTGGAAGCAGCAGGCTGATCGCCTACGACTTCGGTTCAACTCCGGCTTGCTTCAAGAGGAAGTTGAGCAGCTCGCGCCCGGGGATGCCCTGGGCTTCGCGCTTCGCGACCCATTCCTCCCAGACCGGTTCGGCGCCGGCTTTGCGGAAGGCCGCCAGCTCGTCCGGCGAGAACTTGAGGAAGGTGAGCTTCTTCTTGAACAGCGGGATGTTCTTATCGTCAGCCTCGGCATAGGCCTTCTTGACTGCCGCGTGACCCAGCTCACGGGCTTCCTCGAGCAGCGCCTTGTATTGTGGTGGTAGCTCGGCGTAGCGGTCGACATGGATGAGGGTCGGGCAGCCCACCGACCCCAGCATCATGTTCTCGGTGAACCACTTGCCGACCTCGTAGGTCCGGTAGGATTGGTGCGCGTAGGTCGACGGAAAGGCCGCCGCGTCGACCGTGCCGCGTTCGAGCGACGTGTAGACTTCTGTTGCATCGACCGACGTCGGCACCGCGCCGAGCTTGCGCATGGCCTCGCCGATGCCGGCCAGCGCGCGTACGCGCATGCCCTTGAAATCCTCGACGGTCTTCGGAGCCTTTCCGCGGCCCACGAACTCGTTGTTGGGCAGCAAGGCCGACATGTAGGGCATCGCGTTCCAGCCCGCGAACTCCTTCAGCACCAGCGGATGCTTGTGGAAGGCATTGTGAACCTTTTCCTGCACTGTCGTGTCGGGGATCGGCAGGAACGGGAGATCCAGGGCCGAGTAGACCGGCAGTTTTTCCGGATGGTAGGAGGCGCAGATGTTGGTGGCTTCCAGGCTGCCGATTTTCAGAAGGTCGAGCAGTTCCTTCGGATTGCCAAAACTCTCATAACCGATCTGGATCTTGAACTTTCCGCCCGTGCGCTCGTCGAGGAACTTGCGCAGTGTCTCGACATTCTGCGTGGCAGCGCGTGGCTTGCCCCACGCCCCCAGCTTCCATCTCACCTCCGGCCCATCGACGATTTTTGCCTGAGCGAACGCATTACCCGACAACGCAACTACGCTGGCTGCCACGACGGCAGCGATGGTCATGCCCTTGAGACGGTGCATGGGTGCCTCCCGATGTTTCCTCCAAAAACTTCTTCTTGAGTCTGGCCGCCACTACGGCCGACGCAAAAAGCCTACTCTATCGGCAGTCGAGGCGGTAGCGACGGCTAGACCGTGCCGTTAAGCTCCCGGCCGCATGGGTGGGACGATGAATCGGATTTCGCGGCGCACAGCGCTGACTGCGCTGGCGATGGCCGGCATTGGGGCGACGGCGGGGGGAGCGCACGGCGCGGGCTGGCCGACGCGGCCGGTCTCGTGGATCGTACCGTTTCCGCCCGGCGGCGGTTCCGACATGTTCGCTCGTCCCATCGCGGCGCACGTCGGCGATCGCCTCGGCCAACCGATGGTGATCGACAGCCGGCCCGGCGCCGGCGGTACGATTGGCACGGCCCTGGCGGCACGGGCGGCGCCCGACGGGTACACGCTGCTGGTGGGCGATACCGGCCTTATCTACGCGCCGGCCGTCTATCCGAAGGCGGGCTTCGACTTTACGCGCGATTTTGCGCCGGTCGCTGCCTTCGGGCGCGTTCCCTATGTGCTGGTGATCAATCCCGCGCGCCTCGATATCCGGGATCTCGCAGGTTTCATCTCGGCAGCGAAGGCGAAACCGGGCTCGATCGACGTCGGCTCGGCAGGCCTTGGCACCATCACCCACCTGGCTATCGGCCTGTTCGAGGATCGCGCCGGGGTCGAGCTTAACCACGTGCCTTATCGGGGCGGTGCGCCGATGCTGCAGGATCTGCTGACAGGCCAGATCGCGGCTGCTTTCGTGCTGCTGAGTCCGGCTGCGGAGTACGTAACTTCGGGCAGGCTGCGTGCGCTCGCGATCGCCAATCGCCGCCGGGACGCGTTGCTATCGGGCGTGCCGACGATGAACGAGGCGGGCCTTGCCGAATTCCGGATGACGACCTGGTTTGGTCTGTTCGCGCCACGGCAAACGCCGGACGAGATTCTCGACCGGCTACACGGGGCCGTGCAAGCCGCCCTCGTCAGCGACGACGTCCGGCGTCTGTGGCTGGCACAAGGCGCGCGTGTCGAACTGGAAAGCCGAGCTGCATTCACGGATTTCATTCAACGCGAGAGCGTGCGGTGGAACCGCATCGCCAAGGCCGCCAACATCGAGATGGAGTAGCCGATGAATGTCTCACGTCGCGTCGCGCTCGGCGGCCTCCTGGCAATGGGTACCGGCACGCCGTTGCTCGCCGCCGACTGGCGCCCGACGCGGACCATGAACTGGATCGTCCCATTCCCGCCCGGCGGCTCTAACGACACCTTTGCCCGGCCGATTGCGGCGCATGTCGGCGAGCAGTTCGGCCAGCCGGTCGTGGTCG
>CALROF020000018.1:0-49215 GCA_943369775.1 Reyranella massiliensis 521 | reverse complement strand
CCAAGGCACGCGCAAGGGCGACACGTTGCTTCTGGCCGCCCGACAGCACGGACGGCCATTCGTCGGCGCGCGAATCGAGGCCGACGGCCGCGAGTTTGGCGAGCGCACGGCGTTCGCCGCCCGGCTCACCGCGCCGCGCGCCGAGTCCGACCTCGACATTGGCCAGCACGCGCGCCCATGGCAGCAGGCGCGGCTCCTGGAACATCAGCCGCCCGACATGCGCGGTGCGATCGACCGGCACGCCGTCGAACAGCACCTCTCCGGAACTCGGCCGGTCGAGGCCGGCCAGGATGCGCAGCAACGTGCTCTTGCCGCAGCCGCTCTTGCCGATGACGCTCAGGAACTGCCCGGGCCGGACATCGAGGTCGATACCGTGCAGCACGCTGTTGTCACCGAATGCCTTGGTGAGGCCCCTGATTGCGATACCGACGCCGCCTGACGGCAGGTCGGGCGCCTCGGCCGCAGGATCCGGCTCTTCGACTGGCGGTAGCCCTTCGTCGAGCAGGGCACGCACGAGCACATCGTCGACCATGTCAGATCTCCTTGCGGCGGGGCTGGAACGCGGGATGCCACTGCAGCGTCGTCCGCTCGAGCAGACGCGCCGTGCTGTCGGCCAGCTTGCCGAGCAGGGCGTAGAGCAGGATCGAGAGCACGACGACGTCGAGCTGCATGAACTCGCGCGCGTTCATGGCCATGTAGCCGATGCCCGAGTTGGCTGCGATCGTCTCGGCGACGATCAGCGTCAACCACATGATGCCTAACGAATAGCGCAGGCCGACGAAGATCGACGGCAGTGCGCCCGGCAGGATGACGCGCCGGAACAGCTCCCAGTTCGACATGCCGTAGGAGCGGCCCATCTCGACGAGCTGGGCGTCGGCCGTGCGGATGCCGTGATAGGTGTTGATGTAGATCGGGAAGAAGACGCCGAGCGCGACCAGGAAGATGCGCGCGCTGTCGTCGATGCCGAACCACAGGATGACCAGCGGCACCATCGCGAGATTCGGGATGTTGCGGATCATCTGGAACGTTGTGTCGGTCAGCTTCTCGCCAATGCGCGACACGCCGTTCAGAAGGCCGAAGGCGAAGGCGAGGCTGCCGCCGATCGCAAAACCGATCGCCGCGCGCTTGGCGCTGACGGCCAAGTTGGCAGGAAGCTCGCCACTCGACGTCAGGCGCCAGGCCGCATCGACGACCTCGCTCGGCGCGGAGATGACATTGGGCGGCAGCAGACCGGACTGCGACAGGCCCTGCCACAGCAGAAGGATGGTGACCGGCACGATCCAGCTCGCCGCGTCGGTCAGCAGGAAGCGCCGCAGCGCCGGTCCAAAACGGCGGACCGACACCGCAGGCGCCGGCAGCGACAGCGGCCGGCCGAGGCTGATCTGGGAGTCGCTCACGTGCGGACCTCCCACTTCCAGGCGATGTCGCGCACGGCGATCCGGTTAGGGATCAGGCCGAGCTTGTGAAAACGATCTGCCACACGCTGCTGTTCTTCCAGCACGCTCTCGTTGAGCGGGGCGACGCGGTAGTCGGTGCGCTGGACGGCGCGTTGCCAGGAGGCGAGGTCGATGCCGGTAGCTTCGGTCAGGACCTGGGCCACAGAATCGCGATTGGCTTCGGCCCAGAGCGCCACCTTGGCCAGCTCCTCGTTGACCGCCGTGATCACCTCGGGGTTGTTCTTCGTGTAGTCGCTGTTGCCCAGGAAGAAGGCGTTCTGTTTGGCGATGCCGCGGGCCGACGCGAGGATCCGGACGCCCGGACGCTTCTCGGCAACCGCGAAATACGGATCCCAGATCGTCCAGGCGTCGAGCGCGCCGCTCTCGAAGGCGGTGCGCGCGTCGGCCGGCGGAAGCTGCACCGGCGTGATGTCGCTCCAGGCGAGGCCCGCCTTCTCGACGGCGGCAATCGTGAGATTGTGGGCGCTCGAAGCGCGCGCGAAACCGATGCGCTTGCCCTTGAGATCGGCCAGCCTCTGCAGGGACGACCCCGGCGGGACGAGGATGGCCGTACCGGAGCCCGCCGCCTCGACGGCGGCGACATAGACGAGCTTCGCCTTGGCGGCCTGCGCGAATATCGGCGGCGTGTCGCCGACCGTGCCGTAGTCGATACTGCCGACATTCATTGCTTCGAGCAGCGGCGGACCGAACGAAAACTCGATCCACTTCACCTCCACGCCGAGCGGCTTCAGGCGCTTCTCCAGCACGCCCTGCTGCTTGGCGATGAGCAGCGTGCCGCTGCGCTGGTAGCCGAAACGCAGCTCCTTGGCCTTGGCAGGTGTCGGAGCACCCTGCGCCCATGCCGTCCCGGCAAGAAGGGCGGCCGGCGCCGCGGCGAGCAGTTGTCTTCTGTTGAACATGTGTATCTCCTTGGGGGAATTGGGAAAGATGGAAGTCGGCAAAGTCCGGGCGCATGCGGTCACGCCCCAACGGGGCCCGGCATCGATCCAGATTGTCAGTCGAGGAAGAGGCGGCGAGCGCCGCCCGGCTCAGCAGCTACAACAGGTCTGCGAGACGATCCGCGATGAGCGCGTCGAAGTGCGAAGGAGGTACATGCCTCGGGTCTCCATAGCGGAGAGTCGCAGGAGGATAGCGACTCTCCGCCGTTGGCCATTGCACCAGCCCAGCCTCCACAGCCGCGCCAGCCACGTTGCCAAAGTGAGCGGTGTGTCGTTTCGAATCAATGAAACGTGTCCGTCGAAAAGGAGTGCGTCGGGAGATTGATCTTCCGCATCCAGCGCCATCGGCAGCACAGAGCGACCCGCCGATGTGGTTAGTCAGACACTTGACGGGTTCGCGGAAGGACACGCCGCTGTCGACATCCTCGAGGCCAGACGACTACTCGCTGCAGTCGCCCCTGGCGGAATGATGGCGGGATACAAATCCTCACCCGCATCGCTGGCGGCTATCGCCGACGCGCCGCAATGAGTTGGCGGCGCGATTCAAGCGCTCCGTCGAACACCTGCTTTACCAGGCCGAGCGCCTGGACGAACTCAAGCTGCTCGCCCTCTGGCCCCCGACAGTACATCAGCCGCCAGCCATTCGACTTACCTTCGGTGATCGGGTTGGAATTTGCTTCGAGAGGCGCCGCCTTGCGTTCCGCTTCCGAAGTGACCGTCACCACTCGGTTCGCTCGCACCTGCGTCATCCCACGCCGTGCGCTTTCGGCTTCCAGGTCGCGGATAAAGATATTGAAATCGACGTCGTCAGCGACGTGAAAACAGATATGCATCATTCGCGGGAATGCAGGGCTCATATGGTCGAGCGGTTCAGCGAAGGCATTGGGCCCTCCCATCGGCTGATCCGCGTCGCGATATTGCAGCAGTTCGAGCACTACATTGTCGAACTGGATGAATCGAACATCCAACCGCTGTGCACCCCCACGAAGGTCTGGCACGCCTCTGCCACGCGGGTTGACGTGCCGCTCGCGCGCCTCGATTTCCTCACCTGTGAGAAGCGTGTTGTGGATGCGCTCGCCTTGGAAATCACCGTCGCGCATGATCTCGGTGCCGCCTAGCACTTCCGTGTAGAAGGCAAAAGCGCGATCCATGTTCTGAACCGTCAGGCCGAAATGCTGCACGCCTCGGAGGCGCGCGCCGAGCGGCCTCCCGTCCCGCGGCGTGTTATCCGGCTGCCGGCCATCCTGGGCGACGGCCGGTGCGACGCTGGCAACGATGAGTCCGCCCAGCATCGCCGCCCCCGCAGCCTCCAGAACGTTGCGACGCTGTAGATCAGTATCCTTGGCTTGGTCTTTCATGTTGCGACAACCTCGCTTGCACCTAGGGTTGTTGGACTGTCGATGGCCGAGCCTTCCATAGGCGGATTGTGGCGATCGACGCCTGTACGTAGCCGGGTGGATCTGTGATTCCGCCAAAAGGCGCCTTGCTGGTCAGCGTGTTCGTCGTCAGGAGACCACCGACATAGGGCGCAGCTTTGCCAAGCACGAGTTGGCATCGGACCGGGAACAAGCCCTCTTCAGGAAAGTCGAGCCCTACGGCAAGACATTCGCCCCTCCCTTGCACCAGCAGGGTGCCGAGCTGGATCTCCGCGTAGAAATTCTGGCGTGTCCGCTCGCCGGTCGGGCCGAAACAGCCGCGCAGCGCCGCGACACGCCTTACCTGCGCATCGATGACCTTCCCGTCCTCCTGTCGCGATTGCAGGCTCCAGAAGGAAAATGAACGCTCCGCGTCGGTTTGGAAGGGATCGAAGCCAGTCCGCTCAGGGGTGCACCATTCCGCGCCGACGGGCTGCGCCTCCCGGATGCTCCTAAGAAGGTAGACGTCTTCGCTTGCGTCCTGCCGCGCCTCCGCCTGGGCAGTTACCACTCCCGGCGCTATTGCAAGGATCGCAGCCGCCAGCAGCGCGCTGACCGGCCGGCACTGAAAGCAAATCATCGCGGCAACCAGCCGATCGAGTGTGCATGCAGGCTCTGGATGTAGAGCCGGTCGGCGGTTTCGGTCGCGCCCGTCGTCTCCGGATATGATCCGGCCGGATCCTGCAGGTCTTCGGTGACTTTGCCGTCCTCGTCCATAGCGAAGACGTGGCCATAGGATTGCCCCAGCGGCAGCAGAGACCGCGGCAATCTCAGAAGGATCTTCCGTAAGAAAGGCCAGTCGGCCAGCCGGTCTGCCGCAGGATTGCGCGGCTTGAAGAGGCCGACCCAGATCCGCCCGTCGCGCCCTCGCATCAGATTGTCCGGATAGCCTGGCAGATTGTCGAGCAGCACAGCGGCCTGCGGACCTCCTCGCCTTACGTCGATGTTCTTTGCGTTCGCGTCGACCTTCCAGACGCGGTACCGACCAGTTTCGCTAACGAACAGAAATCGGCCATTGGCGGAGAGCGCGATTCCGTTGGCGAAGGAGAAACCATGCGCCACGATTCGGGTCGTCCTGGCGGCGGGATCATAGGCAAGCACGCGGCCTGTCGCAGATTGCTCGATGATGTCGAGGATACTCGCCTCGTAAGTGCCGCCCCATCTGGCGGGCGCGAAGCGGGCGGATGCGTCTGTGAAGTAGACTACGCCGTCCGGGGCCACGACCACGGAATTGGCGTAGCCGATTGGGTCGTTGGCACCGACGCGATCGGTCAAAACTTCGACGCGTGAATCAGCATCGATCGCCAGCAGCCCCCTAAAAGCATCCGCGGCGATCAATCGTCCTTGCGCGTCAAAGTCGAAGCCAAGTACCCGGCCGCCCGTCTGCGCGAATACCTCCTGCCCGGTACCATCCGGCTGCATCCGCAGAAGGCTTCCGCTGGTCATTGCGGCGTACAGTTTGCCATCGGGCGCAATCGCAAGATGCTCGGGCCCAAACTCTTTTCCAATGGCGATCATCTGCAGGCCAGAAAGCCTGGTGTTTGAGGAATGGGCGTTGACGTAACCGGGAGGCTCCTTTGCTGACCATGCCACAGGATCTGCGGGTACAGGCCATAGACAGAGATAGGCAACCACCCCGGCCAGCACGACACCTGCCACCCCACGAACGACTGCTGCCCTCATCGCATCGATCCATTGCGACCAACCACGCAGCACAGTGCGGCGCCAGTTCGGCGCCTGACGAGTTAATTTTGGTTAAAAGGACAGCCAGCCACGTGCCAGCATGTCAGCCTGCCGCCGACCTCAGGCCGTGTACATGCTTCGTCACAGCAGGCTCTCTAGCAGGCGCTGCGCCGATGCGAATTCGGTGTCCGGGCCTGTCTCCGCGAACCGGGCGCAGGTTCGTCCCAGTATTGCCACGGCCGCGTCGCGGCGTCTGTGCGACGCGAAGTGCCGCGCCAGGTCGGAGGCCGCGCGGAGCTCGAAGCTGAGTGTTCCGAGTGAGATAGCCTCGTCGATGGCGGCCTCGAACCATGCTGCCGATGCTGTCGAATCACCCTTGGCCGCTTCGACTCGTCCGCGCAGGCGCAGGATTTCAGGGCTGCACCAGCATTCCCCGTAGAGGGTGAGCCGTCGTGCAGCGTCGTCGAGTCGTGCCCCGGCCTCGTCAGTTCGACCACGCTCCAGGAGCGCCTCGGCCAGCATGGCGATGTACATTGGCGCCCGTGTCACGAAGCCTGTCTCGAGCACCTCGTCGAGGCTGTCGCGCATGTCGGCAAACGCCTTTCGGTCGCCACGCGCGTGCCGTAGGGAGGCATCGAAGAAGCGCGCGAGTTTGCGCCACACCGCCGTGTTCCGAATGGCAAGGTTGGCGTGCAGGGCGGCAACACCGGATTCGGCACGATCGAGATGCCCCGTCCAAAGTGCCAGTGGCACACCGGCAAAGGCCAGGGCGTTGGAGTGCGAGACCGCATGATCGAGCGAGATCGCCGCATCGACCGCCTGAGTTGCCGTGGTGAGCGCAGACTCGGTGCGGCCACGGAGCCAATGCGTGAAGGCGAGCGAGCTGCGGATGACACAATAGCGGTCAATCGAAAAGCGCGTGACGCGAGCCCGCTTCTCAAAGCGGTTGAACTGTCGCGCGAGTCGTTCGAGCGTTTCGTGCGCCTCCCGCAACTCGCCGACATAGGCCCGCGCCAGAGCCAGTAGCCGTTGCCCGTCGGGCCGGACGGAATTATCGCCCACCCGCTCCGCGATCGCGTCGAACTTCAGCAGATGGCCGATCGCCGCGACGGATCTTCCGGTGAAAGTCTCGTAGGTGGCAAGGCCCCACAGCGCACGAAGCTGGTATTCGCTGTCACCCGCCTCCAGGGCTAGATCCAGACATTCGGTCCAGGGCGCCTCTGTCGCGGGAAGCCGCGACTCCGCCCAGGTCAACGTCCAGGCATGCCGCAGTGCCAGCTTGGCCTTGAGCCGGCTGTCGCAGCTCTGCAGCGAACGGGCGACATCGAGTGCTTGCGCGACGCGCACGCGGGCTTCATCGACGAAGCACAGGGCCTCCCACAAGGGTATCGCGGCCACGGTGAGCCGAACGCCCATCCTCGAATCTCCCGTCGTGCCGAACGCCCATGCGATGGCACGGCGCAGGTCGTCGATACGCCACGCATGGCGCGCATTCCATTCGTCCGCCACCTGCCATCGCCATTCTTCCTCGGCACGCTCCACGACATCCAGGATATGCCTGGCATGCAGGGAATGCGCCCGTTCCCGCTCGCCGCCCGCGTCGAGCTGCGCGAGACCGTAGCCGCGCGTGCTCTCGAACAGCCGGTAGCAGGGTTCGCCGCGCCGCAACTCGACCGTCGCGAACGACTTCGCAACCAGACTCTCGACACCTGCGAAGATATCAGCCTCGGACGGGCCCAGCGGCCCAACCAGAGCAACCGCGTCGGCCACCGCGAACTCGCGGGCGAAAATCGCGACGCACCGGAGGAGCAGGCTCTCGTGCTTCGAGAGCAACCGATAGCTCCAATCGAGCGTCGCGAACAAGGTGCGCTGCCGGGCCGGCACCGCCGCATCACCCCCACTGGGAGAATCCAGTCTGTCCTGCAGTCGGTCCAGCAACTTGGCCGGCTGCAGCGCATCAAGGCGCGTCGCAGCAAACTCGATCGCGAGAGGGATGCCGTCCAGTCGCCGGCAGATCTGGGACACCGACGCCGCTTCCTCCTCGTCGCGCAACGAGAACCCGCTGCGTTCGCTCGCGCGCGCCACGAACATCGCAACTGCCGGATAGCGCAATGCCTCGGCGACGGAGATCCGCGACGTGTCCTCGGGATAAGCCAGCGGTGCGAGGCGACGGACTTGTTCGGTGCGCGTCCGAAGTGGCTCGCGGCTGGTGGCAAGGATCGCCGATCGCTGCAGGTCGGATGCCAGATGGTCAGCGGTGGCAGCTATGGCAGCGACAAGGTGCTCACAATTATCGAGGATCAGCAGCCGCGGCGTGGCCCGCAGATGGTTGCCGATGCGCCCCAGCAGATCGCCGACATCAGCTCGCACGCCCAATGCGGCGGCGATCGACTGCACCACGAGCTGCGGGTCGTCGATAAGGGAAAGGTCGACGAAGCACGGCGCCGCCTTGAAGCGTCCCCCGAGCCTCGCTGCGGCCGCTAATGCAAGCGTCGTCTTGCCGACTCCGCCCGCACCAACGATGGTAACCATAGGATGTGCTGATAGCGCCTCCACCAGAGTCCGGATCTCCTCCTCCCGGCCAAATATGTGGGGGAGTTCGCCGAACACCCTACGAACCGATTTCCGGGGTCGACCCGACAAGGGGCGGGCGCCCCCCTGGACCGTGACCTGCCCTGTGAAGCGGTAGCCCCGCCCGGGAACATTCACGATGCAGCACCGATCGTCAGAAGCCGCCCGCAATATCCGTCGCAACGTGACGATCTGGACCTTCAGGTTGCTCGCGTGGACGAAAGTGTCGGGCCACGCATAGGCTTCGAGCTCGGCGTTGGAGACAAGTTCACCTGCCCGCTCCATCAGCAACGTGAGGATATCGAAGGCACGGCTGCCGACTTTCACTGGCTCGCTGTCACAAAGCAGCAAGTGTCGGAGAGGAACTAGACGAAACCTACCGAACGAAAACGATATCTCCGCCGACTGTTGCTCAAAGGCAGACTCGTCAACTTTCATGACGTTTCCAATGCCGATCGGAAGGCTGACAACAACCGCCTACATGGCCCCGCCGCTGTGGGCTGGCGGGTCATGTTGCAGGGCAACATGAACGGCGTCCATACGCGAAACGACCTGACGACCGAACTTGGCCTTAAAGTCGGAAAGACTAAACGTGATGCATACCAGGGCGTCGACTTGATTGCTGAGCATCAGGATTTCGGGATGGTAATCCAGTGTAAGAATTGCTTGTAAGCAGGGTCGTGCTGGATGCGGTCCGCATCTCATCGACGAGCCTGGCCGGGTTGCTCAACCTGCAGTCCTTGAAGGAGATGTAGGCAAACCTTGCACCATTTCAGCGATCGTTGCCGACTTTATGGGTAGCGACGAATTCGACGAGCTAAAACCTGGAAGCAGGTGATCGCAATCATGCCCTCCGCACCCATTCTTCCACCCGCGTGTGTGTTGCCGCGTCCAACATCCGGGTTTCGCGGAGAACCATCCCATGCTTTTCGAGTATTTCTTTCACCGTCACACCATTCCCGACTCCCGGGAAAACCGGGCGACCATGCGGAACGTTGGCGTCCGTGCGAGTCAGGAAGAAAGAGTCGTAGCCAACTTCGAGGAAGACGCCAAACGGTTCGGTGCCTCCCGAAACCGCCAACGTGCCACCAGGCAGTTTGAGCTTCCGCCACGCCTCCTCGAAACCCGCCGAGTCAGGGTTCCATAAGACGGCATTTGCATTGTCGGGGTCTATCACGACACCTTTCACCTTCCGCGTCAGTACGATACGCCGGCGCATCGGCGCCTTTGGCCCTCCTTCCGACGAGTACCGGCCGTTAGCGATCGCGGTCGCACGATCCATCGACTGCTGGTAGAATTCCTGGTCGGCGGGAACCTTGAGATTCTCGGGGAAAGCCCCGTCCGAGGTCGCGATCATGCCCTCGTTCGAAATGATGGCGTATCCCTCGATGCGCGGACGGCTTGCAGACACGATACGTCTCCCTACCCTTTGCCGATACCCTTGTTCACGAATTCCAGCGTATAGGCCTGCCGCACGTCCAGCCCCTTCGGCATCACCTCGACGTCCGTCATCGAGTCGTAGAAGCCTCTCCAGCGGGCGTCGCTCATGGCGCCGATGCCCTCGGTCAGAGCGTCGCCCGAACGCACGATGCCGCGCTCGTTCATGGCCCTGACGGCAAAGGCGAGGCGGTCGTCGGTCTGCTCCGGGTTCGCCTGCTTGATCAGCGCGTTGGCCGCCTCGGTGGCAGGCCCTCCCTTTAAATACTGCGACCACCCTTCGAGCGTCGCGTCGACGAAGCGCTGGACTACTTCCCTTTTCTCGGTTGCCAGCTTGCGCGAAGTGGCGATCGTGGTCTGGTAGGAGCTGAAGCCCGCGTCGGCCAGCATCAGCACCACTGGCGGCTTACCCAGCGCTTCGGCGATCGAATAAGCCTCAGACGTGACAAAGCCCTGCTGCACGGCATTCGGGTTCAACAGGAATGGCGCCATCTGGAAATTGTAGGGGCGTATCTGATCGTCGCTCAGGCCGAATTTCTTGCGCAGATACGGCCAGTAAGCGACGCGCCCGCTGCTCGAGATCAGCAGCGTCTTGCCTTTCAGCTTGTCGAAGCCGTCGATGCCGGAGCCCGGATGAGCGAGAAGCGCCTGCGGGTCCTTCTGGAAGATCGCGGCGATGGTGAAAAACGGCGCCTGTGCCTGCAGGAAGGCAAAGGCGCCGAAGCTGCCCGCCATGATCAGGTCGGCCCGCCCCGCCATCAGCAGCTGGGAATTATTGAGGTTGGGTCCGCCCGGCCGCAGATCGACCTCTAGTCCTTTCGCCTTGTACAGTCCGGCCGCCAGCGCCTGGTAGTAGCCGCCGTGCTCGGCCTGGGCGCGCCAATCGGTCTGAAAGGACAGCCTGTCGAGCGTCTCCGCGCGTGGCCGACGGGCGATGGGCAGCAGCAATGGCCCTGCAAGCAGACCGAGCGCGACGCGCCGGTTTAGTCTAAGAACACCTGACATACTGCAAAGTCGCGCGCCGGAAACCGGGTTTCAATAACATAGTTTTCGATGCGCTCCAGGAGACGGCGTCGCCGGCATGAGTAAGTCTGAAGTCGAACAAACCGCCGGCGGCCTGAAGTCGAACGTATTGCCGGCAGCGCAGCTGACGGCAAAAGAGCCGCCCCTCGATAGCAGATCCGAGCGTTTCAATTCGCCGGAGCAGTTCGACCAGAGCATTCGTCTGATCCCGTCGGCGATGCGCCTGATGGCGGCCTCGGCCACCGTGATCATCCTCGGCGCGCTGGCGTGGGGCGTGTTCGGCAGCGTGCCCACGAGTGCGGTGGGCCGGGGCGTGCTGCTGTCCAACAAGGGCGGAAACCTTGGCGTCTCGGCGGTATCGCCGGGTCTCGTCCTGAAGGTGTTCGTCGAGCCGGGCGACCATGTCAAAGCCGGCGCCAAGATCGCCAGCATCGAGCAGAGACTGCTGAACGCGCAGATCGAGCACGCCATGGCCGCGGTCCAACGCCTCGAGGCCAACCTGGCGAAACTCAAGGCCGTCAACGCCATTCAGATCCGACAGAGCGAGGAGACGGCGAAGCAGCAGCTGTCGGCCACCGACGTACAGGTTGCCGCCAACGAAGTGCGCCGCGAGCGGCTGCGCCAACTGGTCGCCAGCTACGAGTCGCTACGCGCCAGGGGCATGATGGCTCAGGCCGAGGTCCTCGCGAAGCAGGACCAGTATGACGAGACGGCCCTGGAGCTAGCGAATGCCGCCGCGAGGAAAGCGGAGATCGGGGCAAGCCTCCAGAAGAAGCGTGACGACCTAGCCGACATCGAGCGCCTGGCCCAGTTGGAGATCGACCGCAAGCAGGCAGAGGTCGAGGAGCTGAAGGTGCAGATGACGGTCGGCTCGACTGTCAGGGCACCGACCGACGGCGTCATCCAGGAGGTGCGGGTCGGCCGCGGCGACGTCGTCGCCGCAGGCGCCACGCTGGTGACGATCCGCAGGGGCGGGCCGGAGCATCTCGAGATGCTAGTCCTGCTGGGAGGGCCCAAGCGCAAGCGGGTGACCGTCGGGATGAGCGCCCGGATCGTGCCGGACGGCACGAAGCGCGAAGAGTACGGCTCGATGCGTGGGCGCGTGATGGCGGTTTCCGAGGGGGAGGTTTCGAACGAGCATATCGAGCAGATCCTGCAGAATGCCCAGCTAACGCGACGCCTGATCGGCGACGGTTCGGCACTTCTGGCCCGCGTCGAGGTCTTCCCGACGGACACCAACCCCAGCGGCTTCACCTGGTGGAGCGGCACCGGCCCGCCCTATCGGATCACGCCCGGCTCGGTGGCCGACCTCGACATCATCGTCGACCAGGTCCGGCCGATCAGCCTCGCGATCCCGGCGCTGCGCAAGCTGCTCAGCATCGAGGATTAGGATTGTGGCCGGCCTCTTCGCGACCCGCCGTGTCCAAACGCCGACCGTCCTCCAGATGGAGATGGTGGAATGCGGCGCGGCGGCGATCAGCATCGTACTAGGCTACTATCGGCGATACGTCTCGCTCGAAGAGCTGCGCGTGCTATGCGGCGTCTCCCGCGACGGCACGCGGGTCGAGAACCTGTTGCAAGCGGCACGGCACTATGGCCTCGAGGCCGACAGCCGGCGTCGCCCGGTCGATGATGTCCTCGCCGGTTCCTTCCCGCTGATCGTCTTCTGGAACGCCAACCACTTCGTGGTCGTCGAGGGCGCATCCCGGAACCAAGTGTACATCAACGACCCGGCGACCGGGCCGCGCAGCGTGTCGCGCGAGGAGTTCGGCAAGGGCTTCGCGGGCGTGACCCTGGAATTCAGGAAAGGCCCCACCTTCGCGCCGGGCGGCGCCCGGCAGGGCGTGATGTCCAAGCTCGCCATTCGCCTGAAGGGCTGCCACGGCGCCATGGCGTTCGTCGTGTGGATCAGCCTGATGCTGGTGATCCCCGGCATCATCGTACCGGGCATCACGGCGGCCTTCGTCGACCAGGTGCTGATCCAGCACATGAACGGCTGGCTCGGCCCGTTGCTGATCGGTCTCGCGGCGACGTTCCTCCTGAACGCCCTGCTGCGCTTCCTGCAGGGCCGCGCCCTGCTCCGCATCGAGCTGCGGCTGGCCCTCGAGCAATCGGCGCGCTTCACCTGGCACGTGCTTCACCTGCCGCTGTCGTTCTTCAGCCAGCGGTACCTCGGCGATCTGGTCAACCGCGTCGACGCCAATGACCGCGTGGCGCTGCTGCTGGCGCGCGATGTCGGCAACGCAGCGACCAATCTCCTGACGGCGGCTTTCCTGGGCGCCGTCATGTTCGCCTACGACTGGGTGCTGGCATCGATCGTCCTCGGCAGTTCGGCGCTCAACATCGTCATCCTTCGCCTGCTGAATCGGTCGCTGTCCGATGTCGCGCTACGCCTGCAGATCGAACAGGGCCGCCTCTTCTCGACGTCCGTCGTCGGCCTGCAGTCGATGGAGACCATCAAGTCGACCGGCAGCGAGAACGAATTCTTCTCGAAATGGGCGGGCTACCACGCCCGGACGATCAACTCCGAACAGCAGCTGGCCGTCTACCAGCAAGCCCTCGAGCTGCTGCCGACGATCCTGCTCAGCCTGACATCGGCCGCCGTCCTCGGTATCGGCGCTCTGCACGTCATCGACGACAATCTCAGCATCGGCGCCCTGGTCGCCTTCCAGAGCCTGCTGATTACCTTCTCTCTACAGGTCCAGCAGGTGGTCGGCGCAGCCGGCAAGGTCCGGCAGATCGGGGCCGACCTCGCCCGGCTGGACGATGTCCTGCAACACGAACGCGACTGGTTGTTGTCGCCGACTGTCAATGGCCTCGCTGCGGGTCCAGTCGCCGACCCCGACACCGCCGCTGTCACAGGGCACCTTTCGCTACGGCAGGTGAGCTTCGGCTACGGTCCGGCCGACCCGCCGCTGATCCAGGACTTTTCCCTCGATGTCGCGCCGGGCCGCTGGGTCGCGCTCGTCGGCGCGTCAGGCAGCGGCAAGTCCACCGTGGGCAAGTTGATCACCGGGCTCTACGAACCGCGCGGCGGCGCCCTCGAGATCGACGGCCACCCGCTTCAGGCCTGGGGCCGCGAGCGACTGTCGACCATGGTCGGCTCCATCGACCAGGATATCCGCCTGTTCAAGGGCACGCTGCAAGACAACATCACGCTGTGGGACGACACCGTCGACCATGTCCTCCTCGCCGCCGCGATCGACGATGCCGGCCTGACGCCGTTCGTGAGGAACATGCCGGGGAACCTGAAAGGCCTGGTTGAGGAAGGCGGCCGCAACCTCAACGGCGGCGGGCGGCAACGCATCGAGATCGCGCGCGCGTTGGTCCGCCAGCCTTCCATCCTCGTGCTCGACGAGGCGACCTCCGACCTCGATGCCGAGAGCGAGCATGAGATCCTGACGGCCGTGCGACGCCGGGGTATGACCTGCGTCCTTGTCGCCCACCGGCTGAGCACGATCCGCGACTGCGACGAAATCGTCGTGCTCGATCGCGGCAAGGTGGTGGAGCGTGGCACGCATGCCTCCCTGATGACCGCCGGTGGCGCCTATGCGCGGCTGATCGGCGCCGAGGCCGCGGCATGAACGCGCCAACTGAAAGACGTGCGCGGGACGAGGCGCAGGTATCCGCCGCCCTGCAGCGCCTGAGAGACGTGGCTGACTTGCGTCCATCGACGGCGGCCCCCGTCGCGACCTCCCGTCGCGATCCCCTCTCCGGCGCCCTTGTTGGTGCCCTGACCGTCATCGCCCAGGCGGAAGGCTTCGAACTGCGCCTGCCTTCGGCCGACGACCACGCCTCGCCGCTGTTCGATCGTCTCGGCCGCTTCGCCAACAGCAGCCGCTTCCGGTTCCGCGAGATCGCGCTGACGGCCGGCTGGTGGAAGAAAGAAGGCCCGGCGATGCTGGCCGTTACGCAGGCCGGCGGAGAGCCCCGCGCCCTTGTTTGGCGCCGCGGATGCTGGCGAGCGATCGACCCCGAGACCCGTGCGGAAGCCACGATCGGAGCGGACACCGCCGCCGCCTACCGGCCGCGCGCCTACATGATCTACCCGTCGCTGCCTGCGCAGGTCACGACGGGCCAAGTCTGGCGCTTCGCCGTCTTCGGCGTGCGCGGCGAGGTCGCCCGCCTGGTAGTCGCCGCGGCCGCCGCCACGCTGGCCGCCTTACTGATCCCCATCGCCACCAGCTCCGTCCTGGGCTTCGCGGTGCCCGACGGCCGGATTTCGTTGCTGACGGAAATGATGATCGTCCTGGTCGCCGCGGCGTTCGGCAGCGCAGGTTTCCAGATCGCCCGTTCGGTGGCGTTGATCAGGCTCGGCACGCACATCGATCTCCGGCTGCAGGCGGCGGTCTGGGACCGCGTGCTGCGGCTGCGCATGTCGTTCTTTGGCCGTTACGAGGTGGGCGATCTGGCGTTGCGCATCCTGGGCATCGACGCCATCCGGCGCGTCCTCGCCGGCCAGGCCGTGCACGGGCTGATCGGCGGCGTCTTTTCGCTGGCGAGCCTCATCCTGATGCTGATCTACGACGTCTGGCTCGGGCTGTTCGCTTGCGGCTACGCGCTTCTCTCCGTCGGCATCCTGTTCGTTCTCGGCCGCCAGCAGCTTCGGCTGGAGCGCAACTATTACGCCGGCAAGGGCGCCGTGGCGGGTCTGCTGATGGAGACGCTGGCCGGCATCGCCAAGCTCCGGGTGGCCGGCGCCGAACTGCGGGCGTTCGCACGCTGGTCGCACGCCTTCGCCGCTCAACGCGCGAACGATTCGGGGCCCATCGTCATCAGACAGACGGTCGTGGCCACCACCCTTCCCATCTTCGGCACGCTCTGCATCCTGGCGATCGCCGGCGGCGGCGGCGCGCCCATCGACTTCGCGGCCTTCGCCGGCTTCAACAGCGCCTTCGGCCAGCTCACCGCGGCGCTTCTTGGCCTCACCGCGTCGGTTAACGCCGCCGTCAAGGCGACGCCGCTGTACGACCGCGCCCGCCCGATCTTCGACGAGCCGCTCGAAGTCGGCGAGGACCGCATCGCGCCCGGGCCGCTCAGCGGCCACATCGCGGTTCACAACCTCTCGTTCCGCTATTCGCCGGACGGGCCGTGGGCGCTGGAGGACATCGATTTCGAGGCACGCCCGGGCGAGCACATCGCCATCGTCGGCGCCTCGGGCTCGGGCAAGTCGACCCTGCTCCGCCTGCTCCTAGGCTTCGACCCTCCGGCACAGGGCGGCATCTACTACGATGGCAAAGACCTTCAGACGCTCGATGTCCGGCTGGTGCGCCGCCAGATTGGCGCCGTGCTGGAGACCGCCGACCTCATCCCGGGAAGGATCTTCGACAATATCGTCGGCAGCGCGTCCCTGACCCGCGCCCAAGTCACCGAAGCGGTCCGGCTGGTCGGCCTCGAGGCGGACCTCGCCGGCATGCCCATGGGCCTCGAGACCGTCGTCATGGAAGGCGGTGGTCAGCTCTCGGGCGGCCAGCGCCAGCGCGTGATGCTGGCACGAGCCCTGGTCAACCAGCCGCGCCTGCTTCTCCTCGACCAGGCGACCAGCGCCCTAGACCACCAGACCCAGGCGGCCGTGCGGGCCAACCTGGCGGTGATGAACGCG
This sequence comes from Reyranella massiliensis 521, assembly GCA_943369775.1. Taxonomy (GTDB): domain Bacteria; phylum Pseudomonadota; class Alphaproteobacteria; order Reyranellales; family Reyranellaceae; genus Reyranella; species Reyranella massiliensis_C. The sequence goes on along the minus strand of CALROF020000018.1, from coordinate 33,089 downwards.
ACACGCATCGTCGTCGCTCATCGCCTCAGCACGATCCGCGATGCCGATCGAATCCTGGTCCTGGAAAGGGGCCGGATCGTTCAGGGCGGCACCTATGATGAATTAATCGAACAGGACGGCGCGTTCCGTCGTCTCATTCAGCGGCAGATTCTCTAGCGAAGGGAAAATTCTAGCGTCATCGTGAGCCGCTGCTTCGGATGGATACAGGTCGGATCGCAACGGCTGGGGCGATGATCTATTCACCCTGAAAGCCGAATAGCAGAACCAGGGTTGCCAGCAGAGCGATCAGCGGCGCGCCAGCAACCGGTCGAGACCCGCCTGGCCCTGGCGCCTGCCAGCACACGGCGGCGAAGGAGCTGCGCCAGCACCACCGGCACGACGATGTGTGGCGCACGACATCCGTAGGCGCCTGCGGCGGCCGCAGTCGCTGCCAGCACTGCCAGCCTCATGTGGCACTAGTGGTCATACGCCACGGGTCGGTTGAATTCGCACGCGCTTCGTGGATTGCACCTGCGGCGCATGTGGTTCGGCGAGAACATCTCGCGTTCAACGTTGCAGTGCTGGCTGACACCGTCCGTATTCGAGTAATCGCCCCAGTGGTGTATGGCCGGCACCGCAAGCGCTAGACGATCTGCACTGTGGTGTTGCAACAACTTCCATGCCTCGTGCGAGCGCGTCCTCCAGCAGGTGTTACGCGGCCGCCGGTCCTCGTCTTGTCGAACAACGACGGGTGCGTGATCGCCCGATCGAACGAGGCCAAGGCGCTAGGCCTCGATATGGGCGCTCACTTGCAAGCAGGCTAAGACCGAAAGCGAGCGTCGGCTTCTCACCCCAACGTACCCGGATGCAGGCAAGGCCTCGTAGCGACAAGGCCAACTCATGTGTTTACTCTTTCGAGGTTGGGTCGTAGCCGTAGTCGAAGGTTAGCTCCTCGCCGCTAGCGAGGCAGCGAATAGACCATGCCTCAACCATCCAGCGGTCGTGGACTTGGACCATCCGCCATTCACAGTTCGGCTCCGGATCGTGATTGATCAGGGAGATATGACCGATAGCGACAAGACCGCGTTGGGAGCAGAGAGGATGGTCAAAGTAATTGCCGTTCAGGACAGTCTCGGTGACGTGCTTGATGTCCCGCTTGGGTAACTCCCAAGTGAAGCAGTCATCGATCTTGGTGCGCGGACCGATGATAGAGTAAGCGGTGAGTCCGAGGCCACGACCAGGTATCGCAGTGACTTGATACGGTCGGACAGTCAGAGGGATGGCAACACGCTTCACTTGCTGGCGCGTCCTTCCAACGCGCGAGTTCGCTCCGCCAGACGTTGCTCTTTGACGTGCGCCTCCGTGTTGGAGTCCGCGTACGCGCTCAATCTCGGAAAGGAGTTCGTTCTCGTCGTACTCGAATGCAGGCCTGGGCTTCAATTTTGAAGATGCAGCTTCTGGAGCTCTATGTAATCGCAATGGACCTACTTCTTCCCGGACAGCCGCGTGTAGATGAGGAGTTGGCAATACCCGATCGCCCTGTGGCCTATCAAGTGCTCGAAGCATTCCAGACGCTGCCCCCTTGCCTGGATCTCATCGAGGCACTTCTAATGGCCAACGCCAAATCACACGAGCACGAGCACGAGCACTTCAGAGACGCTCTAAGGCCTGGCATTCGGAAGATCTCGACACGTCGCAACATGGTTGCACGCGCCGTATTGGGAATCGGGCTAATTCACTCGCGAGAGAAAAGCTAGAGCCTGCTGACGATCGCGGCCAAGATTACGAAGCACCTTCGGTCAGATCGGCTTCGCCTTGGCCATTGGAGCCAAGCTACCTTCTGCTCAGCGCCGGGGCGCGACCTCAGCGCTTCATTTGACCACAGACAGTGCGACGAGATTGTCTCTTTGGAAAAAATCAAGAAGTAGCATGGGGTTGACCATCAGCCCTGGAGTTCGAACAGGTTCTTCGTCGCGTTCGGACGGCTCCGGGCCGAGCTTGCCAGGCGGCACGAGAGCTTCGCCACCAAGTACGCCGTGAAGCACTACCCGAGCGATCCTATGCGGCTGCCGACAGAGTGGCTCACGAAGCGCGTTATGCGCCACACGTGCATTACAGCACTTCACGACGCCGGCTGCGTACGCGAGCAGATACGTGCCATCACCGGCCATACGATCGCCAGCATCAACGAAGTGCTCGATCGCTATACGAAGTTGACGGCCGATCAGGCCGGCGCGGCCTTGGCGAAGCGGCTGGCGCACGAGGGACGGCCGCAGGAGCGCACTGTCTCGGCGTTCGTCAGACGTTAGTCGAGAATCTACGCACAGAACAGAACATGATCGTCAAAAAACGCACAAAACGTTGATCTGTCTGCATTTTAGAGATGGTGCCCCCGGTCGGACTCGAACCAACATTTCCGTGAGGAAACCTGATTTTGAGTCAGAGCAACTGCTGTCTCTAAGCAATTGAAGGAAAAGGCTTCGGGCCCATTTGTCGCAAACGGAGCGAGCCCCTTCCCAGCCAGTAACCAGCCACAAGTCGAACGCACCTGCTCAGCACGTCGTAGATTCAAATCGGTCCTCGGGCTGACATTCGTTTGCGGTCGCTATCTTACGGAAATACGCCATCTTCAGCGTGTTTTCGATCGAGCTATCGTCCCATTGTTCACCAGCGCCGCCTCTTTTCCGCACAAGCTCTTTTCGTCCCTTTTCGTCACGCCCGTGCCGCGCCCCGAGTTGAAGACCTCTTCGGCGGCAGCGCCGAGGAACAGGCAGGAAGACCCTACGGTGCCGTCCGGCTCAGTCAGCCGGTTTCCTGTTCATGCCCCCGAATACGAATGGCCACGTGCATAAGGAGTCCGCATCGGTCATGATAAAAGCGATCAGCCCCCTCTATCGAGTTCGAGACCGCCGTTCGGCGGCGCCGCTAACCCAATAGCCCAGTCGAGCGGGAGGGTGCTGCATGTCACGACCTCATCCGATTGTCTTTCTCGTCGACGTCGACAACACGCTGATCGACAATGACGGGATCCAGCAGGATCTGAAGGATCATCTCGAGCAGACCTACGGCGTCGGCGCGCACGATCGCTACTGGGCGATTTTGGAAGACCTGATGGAGGAGCTGGGCTATCGCGACTATATCGGCGCCCTCCAGCGCTTCCGCGTCGAACACCCGCGCGACATAGAGTTGTTGGCGATGTCGTCCTTTCTGCTGGATTATCCGTTCGCCGACCGGCTGTATCCCGATGCCCTGCGTGTGCTGCAGCGGCTGCGCAGTCTCGGCCCGACAGCCATCCTGTCCGACGGGGACGTGGTCTTCCAGCCCCGCAAGGTCGAGCATGCGGGCCTCGGCAAGGTCGGCGACGGCGATGTGCTGATCTACATCCACAAGGAAGAAGCGCTCGACGACGTCGAGCGGCGCTTCCCCGCCGAGCACTACGTTCTCGTGGACGACAAGCTGCGCATTCTCGACGCCGTGAAACAAGTCTGGGGAGATCGGGTCACGACGGTTTTGCCGCGGCAAGGCCAGTACGCACACGATGCCAAGGTGATGAGTGCCTTGCCGGCGGCGGACCTGACGATCGAATGCATAGGAGACCTGCTCGACCATGACTTGGCGCGACTGGGCACGACGCGCAGCCTCGCCTCCAGCCAGAAGGTGACGCGATGAAAGCAACGCAAGCACTGCACGATCTCGGCCAGAGCCTGTGGCTCGACAACATCACCCGCGAGCTGCTGAACAGCGGCACGCTGAAACGCTACATCGACGAGCTGGCGGTGACGGGCCTCACCTCCAACCCCACGATCTTCGACCAGGCGATCAAGAACAGCGCGATGTACGACGCCGACATCGTGCGGCCCGAGCAGGCGGCGGCGCCCGAGGATCTGTTCTTCGAGCTCGCCCTGGCTGACCTCAAGCGCGCGGCCGACTTATTCCGGCCAGTCTTCGACAGGACCGACGGTGTCGACGGCTGGGTGTCGCTCGAAGTGTCGCCGTTGCTCGCCTACGACACCGGTCGGACGCTCGCGGCCGCGCAGGACCTCCATCGCCGCGGCGGCAAGCCCAACCTGTTCATCAAGATCCCCGGCACGCCGGAGGGATTGCCGGCCATCGAAGCGGCGATCTTTGCCGGCGTCCCGGTGAACGTCACCCTGCTGTTCTCGCGCGAACAGTATCTCGCGGCAGCCGATGCCTATTTGCGCGGCGTCGAGCGGCGCATCGAGGCCGGCCTCAATCCCGCCGTGGCCTCGGTGGCCTCGGTGTTCGTGAGCCGCTGGGACGTCGCGGTAAGCAAGAAGGTTCCGGCCGACCTCGCCAATCGGCTCGGCATCGCGATTGGCCAGCGCACCTACCGGGCCTACCGCGACCTGCTCGACTCGGCGCGTTTCCAGCGTGTTGCCAACGCCGGCGCCCGCGCTCAGCGCCTGCTATGGGCCAGCACCGGCACCAAGGATCCCAAGGCCTCGGACATTCTCTACGTGAAGGCGCTTGCCGCCCCCTTCACCGTCAACACCATGCCAGAGGGCACGTTGCGCGCCTTCGGCGAGCATGGCGAGGTGGGCGAGCCGATGGCCCCGGACGGCGGCGACGGCGAAGCCGTGCTGGCCCGCTTCAAGGCGGCCGGCATCGACGTCGAGGCGCTCGCCCGGCAACTGCAGACTGAAGGCGCAGCATCCTTCGTCAAATCGTGGGACGATCTGATGGGCCTGGTGGCGACCAAACGCCAGGCCATGCGCAAAGCGAGCTGAGAAAGGGACCAGCGATGACCGACTCTGCCCTGCGGGCACTGCCCGCGTGGAAAGCCTTGGCAGGGCACTATCGGGAGATCAAGGAGCTGCGGCTGGCGCAGCTCTTCGCCGACGATGCCAAGCGCGGCGAGCGCTTCGCGACCGAGGCGGCGGGCATCTATCTCGACTACTCCAAGAACCGCGTCACCGACGAGACGATGCGCCTGCTGCTGGCGCTCGCGGAGCAGTCGGGCCTGCGCCAGCGCATCGAGGCGATGTTCCGGGGCGACAAGATCAACGTGTCGGAAAAGCGCGCCGTCCTCCACGTGGCGCTGCGCGCACCCAAAGGCGCCTCGATCCTGCATGACGGCCAGAACGTGGTGCCTGAAGTCCATGCCGTCCTCGACAGGATGTCGGCCTTCGCCGACCGCGTGCGCAGCGGCGCCTGGAAAGGCCACACCGGCAAGCCCATCCGCAACGTCGTAAATATCGGCATCGGCGGATCGGATCTCGGGCCGGTCATGGCCTACGAGGCCCTTCGCCACTACAGCCGCCGCGACATGAACTTCCGCTTCGTCTCCAACGTCGACGGCACGGATTTCGCCGAGGCGGTAATCGGCTTCGATCCGGCGGAGACGCTGTTCATCGTCTCGTCGAAGACCTTCACCACCCTCGAGACGATGACCAACGCCCATACCGCGCGCGACTGGTTGCTGGCCGGCCTCGGCGGTGCGGCGGCGGCGACCGCCCGGCATTTCGTGGCCGTCTCCACCAACGCCCAGGAGGTGGCGAAGTTCGGCATCGACACCGCCAACATGTTCGGCTTCTGGGACTGGGTCGGCGGCCGTTATTCGATGGATTCGGCGATCGGGCTCTCCACCATGATCGCGGTGGGGCCGGAGAATTTCCGCGGAATGCTCGCGGGCTTCCACGAGATGGACGAGCATTTTCGCAGCGCGCCCTTCGAGCGCAACCTGCCGGTGCTGATGGGCCTGCTCGGCCTCTGGTACAACGACTTCTTCGGCGCCCAGACCGTCGCCGTGCTGCCCTACGAGCAGTACCTCAAGCGCTTTCCCGCCTACCTCCAGCAGCTCACCATGGAGAGCAACGGCAAACACGTGACCTGGGACGGCGAGGCCATCGACTACGATACCGGCCCGATCTACTGGGGCGAGCCGGGCACCAACGGCCAGCACTCCTTCTATCAGATGATCCATCAGGGCACGCGCCTGATCCCGTGTGATTTCATCGCCTTCGCCCGCACGCTCAACCCGCTAGGCCGCCATCACGACATGCTGCTGGCCAACGTCTTCGCCCAGTCCGAGGCGCTGGCCTTCGGCAAGACCGCCGAGCAGGTGAAGGCCGAAGGCACGCCCGACTGGCTGGTGCCGCACCGGCTGTTCGAGGGCAACCGCCCGTCGAACACCCTGATGCTGGACGTCTTGACCCCGCAGGCGCTGGGCAAGCTGGTCGCGCTCTACGAGCACATCGTCTTCACCCAGGGCGCGATCTGGAGGATCGACTCCTTCGATCAATGGGGCGTCGAGCTGGGCAAGGCGCTTGCCCAGAAGATCATCCCCGAGCTCGAGAGCGCCGAGGAGCCCAAGCTGGCGCATGACAGCTCGACCAACCTGCTGATCCGCCGCTATCGCAAACTCAAAGGGTAGTCGTCATGCCCATGCCATCAGACTCACGAGGCTACGACCGCGCACTCTATATCCAGCCGTTCGATCATCGCGGCTCGTTCCAGTCCGGTCTGTTCGGCTGGAAGCCGCCGCTAAGCGACGCTCAGACCGCCGACGTCGCGGGTTCCAAGCAGATCATCTATGACGGCTTCCAAGCGGCGCTGGCCGCCGGCGTGCCGAAAGACAAGGCCGGCATCCTGGTCGACGAGCAGTTCGGTGCCGCCATCCTGCGCGATGCCCGGGCCAAGGGCTTCGTCACCGCCTGTCCGGCGGAGAAAAGCGGACAGGAGGAGTTAGAGTTCGAGTATGGCGACGACTTCGCCCGCCATATCGAGGCCTTCGATCCGACCTTCTGCAAGGTGCTGGTGCGCTACAATCCCGAGGGCGATCGCGCGCTGAACCAGCGTCAGGCGGGCCACCTGAAGCGCCTGTCCGACTATCTTGCCGGCTCCCCGCACCGCTTCATGTTCGAGTTGCTGGTGCCGGCGACCAAGCCGCAGCTCGACAAGGTCAAGGGCGACAAGAAGGCCTACGACCTCGAGCTCAGGCCGCGCCTCATGGTCGAGGCCATCGGCGAATTGCAGACGGCTGGCGTCGAGCCCGACTTGTGGAAGATCGAGGGCCTCGACCGTCGCGAGGACTGTCAGGCGATCGTGCGGCAGGCGCGCATCGGCGGCCGTGACCATGTCGGCTGCATCGTACTGGGACGCGGCGAGAACGAAGCCAAGGTGGACGAATGGCTCGCCGTCGCCGCCCAGGTGCCGGGCTTCGTCGGCTTTGCCGTCGGCCGCACCGTCTTCTGGGATCCCCTCGTCGCCTGGCGGGCCGGCAAGGCCACGCGCGAGCAGGCGGTCGCGGAGATCGCGAGCCGCTATCGGAAATTTGTCGACCTCTTCGAGGAGCGTTGATCATGCAACTGGGATTGATCGGGCTTGGCCGCATGGGGGCCAACATGGTGCGGCGCCTGCTGAAGGGCGGACACGAGTGTGTGGTCTACGATACATCGCCCCAGGCGGTGGCCGACCTGGTGAAGGAAAAGGCGGTTGGCGCCAATTCGCTTGCCGCGTTCGTCAAGGCGCTCGCCAAGCCACGGGCCGTGTGGCTGATGGTGCCGGCCGGCGTGGTCGACAAGGCGATCGCCGACCTCATGCCTCACCTGGAGTCGGGTGACATCCTGATAGACGGCGGCAACTCCTACTATGTCGACGATATCCGCCGCGCCAAGGAGCTAAAGCCCAAGGGCCTCCACTATGTCGATGTCGGCACCAGCGGCGGCGTCTGGGGCCTGGAGCGCGGCTACTGCCTGATGGTCGGCGGCGAGCCCGAGACAGTCGGCCGCCTGGCGCCGCTGCTGGCCACCCTGGCGCCGGGCCGCGGCGACATCCCGCGCACGCCGGGCCGCGACAAGCTGGGCGGCACCGCCGAGCAGGGCTGGCTGCATTGCGGGCCGAACGGCGCCGGCCATTTCGTCAAGATGGTCCATAACGGCATCGAGTACGGCGTGATGGCGGCCTATGCCGAGGGCATGGCCGTGCTGAAGGCAGCCAATGTCGGCAGCAGGACGGCAGCCGCCGATGCCGAGACGACGCCGCTGCGCGACCCGGAGCACTACCAGTACGACCTTAACCTGCCCGATATCGCCGAGCTGTGGCGGCGCGGCAGCGTGATCGCCTCCTGGCTACTCGATCTGCAGGCCGCGGCCCTGGCCGGGGACCCTGCCCTCTCCAAATTCGCCGGGCGTGTTTCCGATTCGGGCGAAGGCCGCTGGACCATCAAGGCGGCCATCGACGAGGGCGTGCCGGCGCACGTGCTGTCCTCGGCGCTCTACGAACGCTTCAGCTCGCGCGGCGAAGCCGACTTCGCCGACAAGTTGCTCTCGGCGATGCGCTACGAGTTCGGCGGTCACGTCGAAAAGAAGGCCTGACCACAGCGAAGCAGAAGGACCCGCCATGACCGAGCAAGAGCGCGACCAGCTGGCGATCAACACCATCCGCACGCTCTCGATCGACGCCGTCCAGCAGGCCAAGTCCGGCCATCCCGGAACGCCGATGGCGCTGGCGCCATTGGTCTACACGCTGTGGAACCGGGTCATGCGCTTCGACCCCAAGGACCCGATCTGGCCGAACCGCGACCGCTTCGTGCTGTCCAACGGCCATGCCTCGATGCTGCTGTGGTCGGCGCTGTTCCTCACCCAGACCCGCGCCGTCAATGCCGACTACGAGCGGCTGGGCACGCCTTCGGTCACCCTCGACGACATCCGCCGCTTCCGCCAGCTCGACAGCAAGGCACCCGGCCATCCCGAATATCACTGGGTATCGGGCGTGGAGACCACGACCGGGCCGCTGGGCCAGGGCATCGCCACCAGCGTCGGCATGGCGATGGCGCGCAAGTGGCTCGCCCAGCGCTACAACCGGCCGGGCTTCGAGCTGTTCGACTACGACATCTATGCCGTCTGCGGCGACGGCTGCCTGATGGAAGGCATCGGCTCGGAGGCCGCCTCGCTTGCCGGGCATCTCGAGCTCGACGACCTGTGCTGGATCTACGACAACAACCACATCACCATCGAGGGCAAGACCGCCATCACCTTCACCGAGGATGTCGCCGCCCGCTTCCTCGCCTATCGCTGGAACGTGCTGCGGGTGGGCGACGCCAACGACCTGGCACGCATCGAGGATGCCCTGGCGATCTTCCGCAAGACCAAGGGGCGACCGACCCTGATCATCCTCGACAGTCACATCGGCTACGGTTCGCCCAACAAGATCGACACGGCGGCGGCGCACGGCGAACCGCTGGGCGACGACGAGGTGCGGCTCACCAAGCGGGCCTATGGCTGGCCCGAAGACGCGAAGTTCCTGGTGCCCGACGGCGTCATGCAGACCTTCGCGGACGGCATCGGCGCACGCGGCGCCAAGGCCCACGGTGCCTGGGAGACCCTGTTCTCGGCCTATCGCGAGAAGCATCCCGACCTCGCGGCCGAGATCAACCAGATGCAGCATCGCGAGCTGCCGGCCGGCTGGGATCACGACCTGCCGAGCTTTCCCGCCGATGCCAAGGGCGTTGCCGGCCGCGATGCCTCGGGCGAGGTCCTGAACCGCCTGGCCCAGAACATTCCCTGGTTCCTGGGCGGGTCGGCCGATCTCGGACCGTCGAACAAGACGACGCTGAAATTCGCCGGCGCCGGCGACTTCGAGCCCGGCAATTACGGCGGCCGCAATCTCCATTTCGGTATCCGCGAGCATTCGATGGCCGCGATTTTGAACGGCATGTCCTTGTCGAAGCTGCGACCATTCGGCGGCACCTTCTTCATCTTCAGCGACTACGCGCGGCCGGCCATCCGTCTCTCGGCGCTGATGGAGCTGCCCACTATCCTGGTCTTCACCCACGATGCCATGGGCGATGGCGAGGACGGGCCGACCCACCAGCCGGTCGAGCAACTCGTCTCGATGCGGGCGATTCCCGGGCTGGTCATGCTGCGCCCGGCCGACGCCAACGAGGTGGTCGAGGCCTATCGCTACATCGTGCAGCTGCGACACCAGCCGGCAGCACTGGCGTTGTCGCGCCAGGCACTGCCGACCTTCGATCGCACCAAGTACGCCTCGGCAGCCGGCGTCGCGCGCGGCGCCTATGTCATGGCAGACGCGCCGGGCGGGTCACCTGAGATCATCCTAATTGCCTCGGGCAGCGAGGTCGCACTGATCGTCGAGGCCCACGAGACCCTGACCGCGCGCGGCGTCCGCTCGCGCGTGGTGTCGATGCCCTCGTGGGACATCTTCGAGCACCAGGCCCAGGCCTATCGCGAGGAGGTGCTGCCACCCGCTATCAAGGCGCGGCTGGCCGTCGAGCAGGCTTCGGCGCTGGGCTGGGAACGCTATGTCGGCGACCAGGGCCGCGTGCTCGGCATGAAGGCCTTCGGCCAGTCGGCCCCGCTCAAGGAGCTGCAGCGCAAGTTCGGTTTCGAGCCCGGCCACGTCGTGGCGACTGCCCTGGAAATGCTCGGGCGCAAATAGAGGCAGGAGGAAGCCATGTCGGAACGACAGGATCACGCCAGCCCGGGCCGCAGGCCCGCCACCGCCGATACGGGCAGGAAGCCCGCCAAGGGCGACACGGTCGCCGTGGCGCCGCCCTGCGCCATGGTCATCTTCGGCGCCGGTGGCGATCTCACCAAGCGGCTGATCATGCCGGCACTCTACAACCTGGTGACCGGCGGGCGCCTGCCCGACGGCTTCCGCATCGTCGGCGTCGATCACGGCCGCCGCACGGTCGAGGAATGGCGTCAGGGCCTCACCGACATGATGAACCAGTTCGTCGGCAGCCATGACGGCGAGTTCCAGGCTGACCGCCTCGACAAAAAGGCCTGGCAGTGGCTGGGCGAGCGCATGAGCTACGTGCAGGCCGAGTTCGAAGATCCCGACGCCTACAAGCGAATCGGCCAGCACCTTGCCGAACTCGACAAGACGGCGGGCACAGCCGGCAACTATCTCTTCTATCTCGCCGTTGCCGATCGCTTCTTCGAGACCGTCGTCGAGCGCCTGGGCGCCGCCGACCTGGTCGGTGAACAGAACGGTCACTGGCGGCGGGTCGTCATCGAAAAGCCGTTCGGACACGACCTGCCGTCGGCCAAGGCCCTCAATGCGTCGATCCTGAAGGTCCTGCAGGAGCAGCAGATCTATCGAATGGACCATTTCCTGGGCAAGGAAACGGTCCAGAACATCATGGCGCTGCGCTTCGCCAACGGCCTGTTCGAGCCGCTGTGGCGCCGCGAGCACATCGACCATGTCCAGATCACCGCGGCCGAAACCGTCGGTGTCGAAAGCCGCGGCCGGTTCTACGAACAGACCGGCGCGCTGCGCGACATGGTGCCCAACCATGTCTTCCAGCTCCTGTCGCTCACCGTCATGGAGCCGCCGACGTCGTTCGATGCCGAGGCCGTGCGCAGCAAGAAGGCCGAGGCCATCCAGGCCATCCGGTCACTGAAGCCGGGACACGTCGAACGCGACGTCGTGCGCGGCCAGTATGGGCCCGGCACCGTGCTGGACAAGCCCGTGCTGGGCTATCGCCAGGAGCCCAACGTCTCGCCCACGTCGAATATCGAGACCTATGTCGCCTGGAAGTTGCAGATCGACAACTGGCGCTGGGCGGGCGTGCCGTTCTACCTGCGCACCGGCAAGCACCTGAAGTCGCGCAAGACCCAGATCGCCATCCGTTTCCACCAGGCGCCGCACGCGCTGTTCCGCGGCACACATGTCGAGAAGATGAATCCCAACTGGCTGATCCTGCGCATTCAGCCCGATGAAGGAATCGCCCTTCAGTTCGCCGCCAAGCGCCCCGGTCTCACCATGAACCTCGGCAATGTCAGCATGGATTTTTCCTACAAATCCTACTTCGACGCCAAGCCTTCCACCGGTTACGAGACGCTGATCTACGACTGCATGATCGGTGACGCGACGCTGTTCCAGCGCGCCGACAACATCGAAGCGGGCTGGCAGGCGGTGCAGCCCATCCTCGACTACTGGCCAGAACATGCGCCGAAGGACTTCGCCAACTATGCCGCCGGAAGCGACGGCCCGGCTGCTGCCGACGCGTTGTTGACGCGCAGCGGCCGCGCCTGGCGGCCGCTTTGAGGAAAGCACGGGACGGAGCGTCCGATGGCTGAGAAGAGGAAGATCTCCCTGGTGCTGGCGGACGTGGATGGCACGCTCGTCACCGAGGAGAAGGTGCTGACTGACCGCGCCCAGGCCGCCGTGCGCAACCTGCGAGGCGCCGGTATCCGTTTCGCCATCACCAGTGGCCGACCGCCCAAAGGCATGGCCATGCTGACGGATGCGCTTCGTCTCGATACGCCGATTGCCGGTTTCAACGGCGGGCTTGTCGTGAAGCCGGATCTTACGATCATCGAAGAAAGGATCGTGCCAGCCGACGTCGCCGCCAAGTCGATCGAGCTGCTGCGGGCCCACGGCCTCGATGTCTGGGTTTATTGCGGTAATGACTGGCTGGTCGGCAAGGCCGATGGACCGCACGTGGCCCACGAGGCCTGGACCGTCAGATTCTCGCCCAAGATCGTGGCGGACGTCACCGAGAAGCTCGACCAGGTCGCCAAGGTCGTCGGTGTCAGTGACGATCTGGACAAGGTGGCGCGCTGCGAGGCAGATGCCCGAGCGGTTTTTGGCGAGCGGGCGACGGCAAATCGCTCGCAGCCCTATTATCTCGACGTGACGAACAAGGACGCGAACAAGGGCGCGGTGGTGGACTATCTCTCTCGGCATCTCGACGTGCCCGTCGCGGAGATCGCGACCATAGGCGACCAACCCACTGACGTACCCATGTTCAAACGGTCAGGCTTCAGCATCGCGATGGGCAACGCGTCCGATCAAGTCAAAGCGCAAGCGAGCGTCGCCACCGATTCCTATAATGACGAAGGCTTCGCCAAGGCGATGGAGCGATTCATCCTGGGCACGTCGGATTGAGGTGCGGCATGGGCGAGATGAGAGGGCGTATCGAGACACTTTCAGATCCGCCGGCTCTGGCGCGTCATGTGGCCGAGTGGATGACCTCGGCAGCGCTTGCGGCGAAGGACGCTTTTCGAGTGTCGCTCTCGGGCGGCTCGACGCCCAAGGCCCTTTTCGCGCTGCTTGCTTCCGAAGAGTTCGTCGGACGTTTCCCCTGGTCTCAGGTCTTCTGGTATTGGGGCGACGAACGCTTCGTGCCCTACGATCATCCGGAGAGCAATTACCGGATGACCCGTGAGGCAATGCTGGACAAGGCGCCCATTCCGCCCGGGCATGTCCATCCCGTACCAGCCGATGGCACACCGGAGGGGGCTGCCTCACGCTACGAGCAGACTTTGCAGGCTGCCTATGGTGCCGTCGCGCTGGATCCGGCAAGGCCACTGTTCGACATCACCTTGCTCGGGCTAGGTCCCGATGGCCATACGGCTTCGTTGCTGCCGGACGAACCGGTGCTGCAAGAACGCAAGCGATGGGTCGCAGCCGTCTCGCACGGCCGGCCGGAAGTTCGCATCACCATGACCTATCCGGTAATCGAAAGCAGCCGGCAGGTCGCCTTTCTGGTGGCGGGCAAGGAAAAAGCCGCGATCTTTGGAGCGATCCGCGCCGGTGGCAGCGACGTGCCGGCCGCGCGCGTCAGGCCTGTCGGCGAACTTGTATGGTTCGTCGATCGGGCCGCGGCGGGAGAAGGCTAAGACGATGGCCGCCTCCATCCTCGTGGCGCCCTCGGTGCTGTCGGCCGATTTCGCACGCCTGGGGGAGGAAGTACGTGCCGTCGATGCTGCCGGCGCCGACTGGATCCACGTCGACGTGATGGATGGCCGCTTCGTGCCCAACATCACCATCGGCCCGGTTGTCCTTCAGGCCATTCGCCGCTCGACGGCAAAGCCGCTGAACGTTCATCTGATGATCGTCGAGCCGGAGCGCTATCTCGAGGCCTTTGCCAAAGCCGGCGCTGACCATCTGCTGGTCCAGGCCGAGCCCGGCTCGACCATCCATCTGCATCGCGTGCTGAGCCAGATCCGCGCAATGGGCCGAAAGGCCGGCGTGGTGCTCGACCCCGCCAGTCCGCCCGAGCTGATCGAATACGTCCTGCCCCTCTGCGACATCATCATGGTGATGACCGTCAATCCCGGCTTTGGCGGCCAGACGTTCCTTCCCGACATGCTGCCCAAGATCCGGCGCCTGCGCGACATGTGCACCGCGCGCAACCTCGCGCCGGTGATCGAGGTCGATGGCGGCGAGAATATCGCCACGGCGGCCCAGTCCGCCGCGGCCGGCGCCACGGCGATCGTGGCCGGCTCGGCGATCTTCGGCGCCAAGGACTACAAGGCGGCCATTGCCGCGATCCGCGCCAGCGCCTCCAGTGCCGTCAGTGGCACCAGTGGTGCCGCCAGAAGCATCGCCAGAACATGAGCGCGCCCGAGACGCCCCGCGATGCCTTGAAGCGCGCCGCCGCCGAAGCCGCGGTCGCACTGGTCGAGAACGACATGGTCGTCGGGCTGGGCACCGGCTCGACCGCGAGCTTTGCCATCGCCGCACTGGCGCGGCGTCATACCGAGGGGCTGCGCTTCGTCGGCCTTCCCACCTCCGAGCGCACGGCGGCGCAGGCTCGCGACGCCGGCATCCCCCTCACCTCTTTCAGTGCACGTCGACAGATCGACCTCACCATCGACGGCGCCGACGAGGTCGAACGTGGCACGCTCAACCTGATCAAGGGCCTGGGCGGCGCCCTGCTGCACGAGAAGATCGTCGCGGCCGCGAGCTGGCGGCTCGCCATCGTGGTCGACGGCGGCAAGCTCGTCGACCGGCTGGGCATGCAGGCGCCGGTCCCCGTCGAGGTCGTGCCCTTCGGGCTCGAAACGGCCCGCGACCATCTCGAGGTGCTGGGAGCGAGCACGGCGCTTCGGCAGTCCGCCGCGGGCGCGCCCTACGTCACCGACAGCGGACACCACATCGTCGATTGCCGCTTTGCGCCTATTGCCGATCCGGCGCGGCTGGAGGAACGCATCCGCCGCATCGTCGGCGTGGTCGAGAGCGGGCTGTTCATCGCGCGCGCCCACATGGTCTTTGTCGCCGATGCCGGCGGGGTGCATCGGCTGGACAGTGCGCATGTCCATCGCGGCAGCCCGCCGGTCCTGGTGGTCATGGGCGTTTCCGGCGCCGGCAAGACCACGGTGGCGGAGGAGCTGGCGGCGCGCCTGGGCTGGGCCTTGCAGGAAGGCGACGAGCTGCACCCCGCAGCCAACCTCGCCAAGATGCGTGCCGGCATTGCGCTGACCGACGAAGACCGCTGGCCCTGGCTGGACCGTGTGGCCGCCTGGATCGACCGCCAGCGCGCCAACCGGCAGCCCGGCATCATCACCTGCTCGGCACTCAGGAAGGCATACCGTCAGCGCATCATCGGCGACCGGCCGGAAGTGCGGCTGGTCTATCTGCGCGGCGGCCACGACCTCGTGGCCAAACACCTCGCGGGACGCGCGGGCCACTTCATGCCCGGCAGCCTGCTGCAGAGCCAGATCGACACCCTGGAAGAGCCGGAGGCCGACGAGGATCCGCTGACGATCGATGTCGACCGCGCGGCCGACCAGATCGCCGACGAGATCATCCGTCTGCTCGGCGCGTCGCAACGGATCAGCGCCTGATGTCCTGAGGATCCCCCATGGCCGTCGTCGCCCCCACCACGGAAGAACAGCGTCTGGCCGAGGCCAATGGCCACCATCAGCCCCACCACCAGTCATGGCGCAAATGGGGGCCCTACCTCAGCGAGCGGCAATGGGGGTCGGTGCGCGAGGATTACAGCGCCAACGGCGACGCCTGGAGCTACCTGCCGCACGACCACGCCCGCAGCCGCGCCTATCGCTGGGGCGAGGACGGTATCGGCGGCTTCTGCGACAGCCAGCAGCATGTCTGCATGGCCGTCGCGCTGTGGAACGGCCAGGACGCGATCCTGAAGGAACGCCTGTTCGGCCTCACCAACCGCGAGGGCAATCACGGCGAGGACGTCAAGGAGCTCTACTACTATCTCGATGCGGTGCCGACCTACAGCTACGCCCGCATGCTCTACAAATACCCGCAGCGCGCCTTTCCCTACGACCGCCTGGTCCAGGAGAACGCCAGGCGCGATCGCCGGCAGCCCGAGTTCGAGATCATCGATACCGGCCTCTTCGACGACGATCGCTACTTCGACGTCGACATCGAGTACGCCAAGGCCGATGCCGAGGACATACTGATGCGGCTCACGGTCAGCAATCGCGGGCCGGAGGCGGCAGCGATCCATGTGCTGCCGCAGGTCTGGTTCCGCAACGACTGGAGCTGGGCCGTAGACCGGGCGCGGCCGTCGCTGAAGCGCGTCGACGATCATGTCGCGCTCGCGCACGAGACGCTGGGCACCTACGCCCTCCATTTCGACCGGCCGGACGAGATCAGGTTCTGCGAGAACGACACCAACGAGCGGCGGCTGTTCGGTCATTTGGAGGAGAGATCCCGCCCCGGGGAGAATGGTCGCTTATACAAGGACGGCCTGCACGACTATGTCGTGCACGGCAACGCGCAGGCCGTCGATTCGAGCCACGGCACCAAGGTCGCGGCGATCTGGCGGCAGACCGTGCCCGCGCGCGGCAGCGTCACCGTCCGCGTCCGGCTGAGCAGGTGGCCGGCCCAGGCGGCCCCCTTCGCCGATTTCGATCGGGTGTTCGAGCAGCGCAAGGCGGAGGCCGATGCCTTCTATGGCCGACTTCAGGCCACCGTCCCCGACGAGGATCTGTGCCGCATCCAGCGCCAGTCCTTCGCCGGCGTGCTCTGGTCCAAGCAATACTACCACTACGACGTCACCCAATGGCTGGAGGGCGACCCGGCGGAACCTCAGCCGCCCTCGAGCCGGCTCAGCGGCCGCAATGCCGAGTGGATGCATGCCAACATGAACGACGTCGTCTCCATGCCCGACAAATGGGAGTTCCCCTGGTTCGCGGCGTGGGACTGGGCGTTCCATCTCGTCACCCTCGCCCATCTCGATCTCGAAGACGCCAAGCGCCAGCTGATCCTGCTGTGCCAGAGCTGGTACATGCATCCCAACGGCCAGCTGCCGGCCTACGAATGGAACTTCGGCGACGTCAATCCACCGGTCCAGGCCTGGGCGGCGCTCCGAATCTACGAGATCGAGCGACGCCGGACCGGCACGCTCGACCGCAAGTTCCTGGAACGGGTCTTCATCAAGCTGCTGCTCAACTTCACCTGGTGGGTGAACCGCAAGGATCCGCGCGGGCTGAACGTCTTCCAGGGCGGCTTCCTGGGGATGGACAATATCGGCGTCTTCGACCGTTCGGGCGACCTGCCGGTCGCGGGCTCCCTGGTGCAGTCGGACGGCACGTCGTGGATGGCGATGTACTGCCTCAACATGCTGCGCATCGCCATCGAACTGGCCCAGGACGACGACGCCTATCAGGACATCGCCACCAAGTTCTTCGAGCATTTCCTGACGATCGGCGGCGCCATGACCAATCTCGGCGGGCGTGGCCTCAGCCTATGGGACGACGACGACAATTTCTTCTACGACTGGCTGATCAAGACCGACGGCACGGCGACGCCGCTGCGCGTGCGCTCCCTGGTCGGGCTGATCCCGCTGTTCGCCGTCGAGGTGATCGACAAGGAGCTGCTCAAGAAGGTGCCGACCTTCGAGCGCTGGTGCGAGTGGTACCTGACCTACCGCCCCAAGCTGGCATCGCTGGTGTCGCGCTGGAACACACCGGGTGCCGACGGCACGCGGCTGCTTGCCATCGTCCGTGCCTTCCGCGCCGGCCGGCTGCTGGAGCGCATCCTCGACAAGGAGGAGTTCCTGTCGGACTACGGCGTGCGCGCCCTGTCGCGCTGCCATCGCGACCGGCCCTATGTCTTTCAGGCCGACGGCTTCCGTGCCGAGGTGAAGTACGCGCCGGCCGAATCCGATAGCGACCTGTTCGGCGGCAACTCCAACTGGCGCGGGCCGATCTGGATGCCGATCAACTACCTGATCATCGAAAGCCTGCAGAAGTTCCACAAATTCTACGGCGACAGCTATCAGTTCGAATGTCCCCTGGGCTCCAGCACCAAGCTCACCCTGCTGGACGTCGCCCACGACCTGCGCAACCGCCTGATCGCCATCTTCCGTCGCGACGCGCAGGGCCGGCGACCGGTGTTCGGCGGCTACGAGAAGATGCAGACCGACCCGCACTTCCGCGACTACCTCCTGTTCCACGAATATTTCGACGGCGACACCGGCAAGGGCCTCGGGGCCTCGCACCAGACCGGCTGGAGCGCGCTGGTCGCCAACATGATCGCCGAGCTGCATGACTAGACCGGCGCCATCCTGTCCCGCGCTTTACGAGATCAACACCAGGACATGGCTCGACGGCCTCTCCCGGCAACGCGGCCGTGCCGTCACCTTGGCCGACATCGACGACGCGACCCTCGACCGGTTCGAAGCACGCGGTTTCGACTGGATCTGGCTCCTGAGCGTCTGGCAGACCGGAGCCGCGAGCCGCGCCGTGTCGCGCAGCCATCCGGCATGGCGCACGTCGTTCGAGAAGGCACTCCCGGACCTATCGGAAGACGACATTGCGGGCTCAGGCTTTGCCGTCGCCGGCTATCAGGTCGACCCCGCCCTGGGCGGGCCGGCGGCCCTCGCCGGCTTCCGCTCGCGCCTGGCCAACCGCGGCATTCGCCTCATGCTCGACTTCGTGCCCAATCACACGGCTCTCGACCATCCGTGGACCGAATCGAATCCCGAGTTCTTCGTCGCGGGCGACGAGCAGTCGCTGGCGCAGGCACCAGACAGCTATTACCGCCTTCGAATTGGCGAGGACTTTCGCATCCTCGCCCGTGGACGCGATCCCAATTTTCCGGCGTGGCCCGACACGCTGCAGCTCAACTACGGCTCTGCAGCGCTGCAGGCGGCGCAGATAGCAGAACTTCTGGCGATCGCCGATTGCTGCGACGGTGTCCGGTGCGACATGGCGATGCTCTTGCTGCCGGATGTGTTCCATCGCACCTGGGGCATTGATGCGGCGTCCTTCTGGCCCACCGCGATCGGGTCGGTGCGGCGGGCGCATCCCGGCTTCACCTTTCTCGCCGAGGCCTATTGGGACCTCGAATGGGAGCTGCAGCAGCAGGGCTTCGACTTCTGCTACGACAAGCGCCTGTTCGACCGCCTGCGCACCGGCGATGCCACGTCGGTGCGGGCCCATCTCGGTGCCGGCCTGGACTATCAATCGCGCCTGGCGCGGTTCCTCGAGAATCACGACGAACCGCGGGCCGCCGAAACCTTCCCGCTGCCGCAGCACAGGGCGGCAGCGGCCATCACCTACCTCTCACCGGGTCTGCGTTTTTTTCACCAAGGTCAGCTCGAAGGTGCTCGGGCACATGTTCCGGTGCACCTGCGACGCGCGCCGGTGGAGCAATACGATGCCGATATCGTCGGCTTCTATGCAAGACTGTTGTCCGTTCTCAGAACTACCGACGCACTTCGAGATGGGTACTGGTCGTCCATTACGCCGCAGCCGGCGTGGCTCGGCAACCCGACGTGGTCGGACTTTGTCTGCGCCATCTGGCGCGGCTGCGACGACAGCCATTACGTGGTCGCGGTCAACTATTGTGATCATCAGGCGCAATGCCGTTTGCACCTGCCGCTCCCCGACATGCCAACGAGGCGCTTTCGTCTCGTCGACCTGATGGGCGATGAAATCTACGTAAGAGAAGGTGGCGAACTGGCGGTCTCGGGCCTCTATCTTGATCTCGCGCCTTGGTACTTCAATGTCTTCCGGTTGGATGATGCCGCAAGCACTGACGTCCGGAGTGTGCGCTGGCATCGCTACTGATACAACTTATGCGGGATTTAGCGCTCAAAAACAAACCCTCATCAACTCGTTAAAGTCGCTGAGTTTCGTCCGATTTGGCTGCAGGGAGCGCAACCAGCAGGGTCTTCGTTCGCCGCCAGCAGCATTTCACCGAACACGCCCGTCGCTGCGGCCTGTGCCTGCCGAAAACTGCATCCGGCGGTATTCATGATGAAGTCCGCCGAGAATCGGCCACGCTGCAGTCTGGCCGTAGCGCTGAACTGCGTACTGAGCAATCGAACTCAGGGGCTTATGCCCTTTTTGCCATGGGTTCCCGGGGCGAGAAGCACAACCCCATGTCCTCGCAGCAAGCTGCAAGCCGAGGAGCGCTCCATGTCTACTGCTGCCCCGCCCACGAAGGTGACGAAGCTTGCCCGACGCCAACTCTACGCCCTCGTATGGAAAACACCCCTCACCCATCTCGGGAAGCGCTTTGGGGTTTCCGGCAACACGATGGCCAAGATATGCTGACAACTCTACGTGCCGTACCCAGCGCAGGGTCACTGGACCCGCGTAGCCCTCGGCAAGAAGACGACCAGGCCGGCGTTGCCCGACGCAGGTCCCGACATCGCCCGCGACGTTGTTCTTTACCCGACACAGCCCGGCCTCTTCTCGCGCTATCTCTCCGGAGAGCCAGGCAGAGATCGAGCAGCTGCGCAAAGGCGATACGAGCATCCTGGTACGTCTTCGGAAAGGCGCTCGTGAACTTCACACAGGACAAGAAGCGGGTCGTTGCTTGTTTCTCCGACGGAAGTTCCGAGGAGTTCGACCTGCTTGTCGGAGCCGATGGTCAGGGATCGCGAATTCGTCGAGCTATTCTGCCAGCGAGTGCGCCTGATCCCTATCTGCGGCTGGGAATTCACATGGCCTACTGGTTCATTCGGCGAACCGCATCAGACACCGATTCTCGGGAGACCTACAACGCCACTGGCGGTCGCATGATCATGCGCAGGAGCCACAATCAAACCGAAACGCAGGTCTATTTCATACTCCGGGACGAGTCCGAAGACGCGTCGGCAATACACAGAAAGCTAATCATACAGCAGCAGCAGTTCTGGGCCGAAAAGTGCCGAAATGCAGGCTGGCAGAACGACCGCTTCATTAAAGGCCTGATGGTGACTGACTCCTTCTATTCACAAGAAGTAGTGCAGGTGCGCACGGACACCTGGTCTCAAGGGCGTGTCGTCCTTGTTGGGGATGCCGCGTACTGCCCATCGCCCTTCAGCAGTATGGGTGTCTCGAGCAGCTTGGTCGTCGCTTATGTCCTCGCCCGCGAAATTAATCGGAACAGCGATCACCTGCCTTTCGCCTCCGCGCGTTACGACTCGTCATTGAGGCCGTTCGTCGCCGAAATGCAAAATCTAAAGCCATTCCTTCTGCGTCTAGGCATGCCCAACACCAAGTGGGGGATCAAGGCACCGCACGCCGTTGCGGCGCTCACCTGCTTCCTTCGACTTCCTGACCTAATCGCAAGACATTCGCGGAAAGACACGCGCGCCGGACTTTTGCAGAAGCGCCGAGGGCAAGCAGCCAGCAATCCGCTTGCGGTCAGTAACTAGATCCCGCGCGAACACCTTCGGTCAGATGAGTAGGGACGCCATCGCGCTTCTGCGACCTCCGGATGTCCCCTCCTTCTGTCCACCACCCAATAGATACGGATTGCACTATGCTTCATCGAGGAACAGTCAAGTTTGTCGCTTTCGCTTTTGGGAGCTCTATTTCCCCTCACCCTGACGTCAGCTGCTGCTCAGCCCATGAATGACCGGTTCGCACTGCCACGAACAGGCAAGGATTGGGCGATAACCTTAGGTGTTGGAGGTGTGCTCAACCCCAACTACGAGGGTAGCGATACATACTCGGTGATGCCTCTGCCGTTAGTCTAAGTCGTGTGGCGAGACATGATCGCCTTCGATAACGCCGGTCTCAATGCCTACTGATGCTTCGATGGATTGCAAGTCGGTGGCGGCATCACGTTCGATCTGGGCTGCACTCAGAACTCCGTGCTCTTCGGCCAGAATAATTGGCGCCTCTACGGTCTTGGCGACATTCCGGCGGCGCCCGGCGCCCGTGGATTTGTGAATTACAAGCTTGGTTGTCCAGTCATGCTTGGCTCGACGTTCACGAAGTACCTAGTACAAGGAAACGGTGGCGCTCCGATTGAGGCCACTATCGGCGTGCCATGGCGCATTAACGATCGGTTCACGGTCATCGGCAAAGCTTTCGCGACATGGGCTGATCCCATCTACATGCAAACCTATTTCGGCATCACTGGCGCGCAATCGATCAACTCCGGTTATGGAGCCTACAATACAACCTCCGGCATCAAGGATGTCGGAGCTGAAATCATGGCGAGTTACCGCTTCGGCACGAGCTGGACCTTTACCGTCAATGCCCAACTATCTCAGTTAACTGGATCCGCTGTCGAAAGCCCTATCTCCATCTCCGATACGGCGTTTTCGTTGATCATGACGATCGGCTACCGATTCTGATCGTCGTCTCGCTGATCGTGTCGCCCAGGTGCGAAAGAACGGGCTGGATCGGCGAGGCCCGAGAGCCGGATCTGGTTCCTGTTCGAAAGCGGCTGCGCTTCGGGCGGACATTCCTGACGATCTGATACCTTTGGATAGGATCGTCGCTGCCTTCGACCAATCGACCGCCGTGCACCTCCCGGGTAGGAGGCACGGATGGACCCCGCCTATATCTCGACCCTGGCCGCGTTGACCGGATCCGCGATCGGCGCATTGGCCTCCTTCGCCACCACATGGACCACGCAGGCATCGCAGGCACGCGCCACCCAGCGGGCGCAGGAGCGAGCTCACCGGGAAGCGCTTTATGGCGAGTTCATACGAGAAGCCTCGCGACTCTTTGTCGACGCCTTCGAGCATGACCTTGAGGATCCGGCGAAGCTCGTGCCCCTTTATGCGATTGTGAGCACGATTCGCCTCTTCGGTGGACAAGGGCCCCTGCGGGAGGCCGAGAAGGTAATGTCGCAGATCGGCGCGACCTACTTTGCGCCGAACAAGGATGTCCACCTGTTTGCCGAGATCGCTCCCGCCGGTGAGCTCGATCCGCTCTTTGCCTTCAGCGCGGCGTGCCGGGCCGAACTCCAGTCCCATGACGACAGGCACCCGCGAAGCTTCCTGCAGGCGAAGGGCTGATTTCCGACGCGCCCGCGTGCCGCAGCAGCCACATCTGCCCAACCGCGCAACGAAGGTGCGGCCCCGAAGACCGCACCCATATCGCTTGCTGCTCAGGCAGCCTTGCAGCCCTCGACCGGGTGGATCCAGCGCAAGCCGACCTGGACGCGGTTCCAGACGTTGATCGCGCCGATCAGCAGCGTGAGATAGGCGATCTCGGTTTCGTTGAAGTGGCCCTTGAGCAGCTCGTAGTCCTCATCGGGCGCGCCGGCGTCTGCGATCCTGGTCAGCCTCTCCGTCCAGTTGAGCGCGGCGCGCTCGCGGGTGGTGAACAGCGGCGATTCCCGCCAGGCATTCAGCAGGTGGATACGCATGTCGGTCTCGCCGTGCTTAACGGCGTCCTTGGCATGCATGTAGATGCAGTAGCCACAGCCGTTGATCTGCGACGCGCGCAGCTTCACCAGCTCGGCCAGGCCATGCTCGAGGCCGCTCTTCTCGATGGCTGCCTCGACAGTGACCATGCCCTTGGTGCCCTCGGGCGCCACTTGGAAAATGTTCATGCGTGGCTTCATCGGACTTCTCCTTGCAGTTGGTTGTGATGGGTGGTGGAAGGTGCGCGCTACAAAGACGTGCGGGCACCCTCGGCGGCACGGGCCGACTGAATGGCCCAGAGGGTCAGAACCGTGCCGATGAGGGCGGGAAAAGTGACGGCGGGAAAATCCCGCGCGAGAGCCGACGGGCCGCAGATGCCGACGGCGACTTCCCAGAAATGGAAGAGGGCGTGCCCCCAGAGCCAGAGCGTGGGCGTCGTCCAGAGGAGGACGCGGTGCCCGGGCAGGAAGGCTCCAGCCAGGAACGCAGTGCCCACGAACAGGAAGATCAGCCCTATGTCGCGGACGAAGTGCTGGTTGAACGGGCCCGTCGTCGTCACGCCCGGCACCGCCAGATACCAGGCTTCAGGCGACCAGAGCATGAAGATGCCGTTTGCCTCGGCGGCGACACCGAGAGCGGCTGCAACTCCAAGACAGATTGTCTTCAGCATCATCTGACTCCTCGTCTCCAGAACGGTCGGCCGCTCCGACCTGGCGTAGATCTCGCGAATCTCGCGGATCTAGGCACATTGTGGACGTTCCACTTTGCCCATCGGGTTACCGCTTCGGCGGCGGCGGCACGTGGGTCAGCCACCAATCGAACTCGGTACCGCCCAGCCGCGCGTTCCCACCGGGCATGAGGGACCCATCGTCGAGCCTGACGCCGAAGTAGAGAGCTTCGGGATCTGCGACGATGCGGCGGGGATCCTTGTCAAAAGCGAGGACGCGGCCGACCAACTCATCGATGGTGAAAGGCTTCGGTCCGGCAACCTCGATCGTGCCGTTCGCAGGCGCCGTCAGGGCGGCCTCGGCCACGGCGGAGGCGACATCCTGGGCAGCCATGGGTTGGAAAAGAGCGTGCGGCAGCCGCACCTCGCCGCTGTTGCTCCCCGATTGCGCAATGCTGCGCAGAAACTCGAAGAACTGGGTCGCGTGAATCAGCGTGTAGGGAATCGGAGAAGCCTTGATCTGGCTTTCCTGCGCCTGCTTTGCGCGGAAATAGCCGCTGGCCTGTAAACGGTCCGTCCCGACGACAGAGAGCGCCACGTGATGCGCTACGCCGGCTTTCACCTCGGCCGCAGTCACGTTCTTTCCAGCCGTCTGGAAGAAATCCATCGCCGCCTTGTCCTCGAAGGACGGCGAATTTGCGACATCGACCACGACCTGGGCACCGGCAAGGGCCGCATCGAGGCCCTCGCCCGTGATCGTATTCACGCCGGTGTTCGGGGCGGCCGCGACGACCTCGTGGCCCTTGCCCTTCAGGATATCGACGACTTTCGAACCGATGAGGCCGGTTCCGCCGATGACGACAATCTTCATGACGACTTCTCCTTGTTGACGCGTTGATGTGCTGATTGGTCAGGTGAGTGCGAGGCCGCCGTCGACCCCAATCACCTGCCCGGTGATCCAGTCCGAGCCAGGATCGGCGAGCCGGACGATCCATCGCGCGATGTCCTCGGACCGGCCGCGCCGCCCGAGCGGGATTTGCTCCCGTTCCTGAATCTCGATTGCCGCCGCCTGCTCCGGCGACAATCCCATCATCCCGGTCAGCGCCCCCGACTCCGTAGGACCGGCCGCAACGGCATTGACACGAATGCCACGCGGCGCGAGTTCGAGTGCCCAACAGCGTGTCAGGTGCTCCAGCGCCGCCTTGCTCGCTGCGTAGTGCGAGAGGCCAGCGCCGGGCTTCTGACCGAATGTGCTGGAGACGTTGATGACCGCGCCCTTCTCGGCTTCGAGATAAGGCAGTGCGGCGGCCGTCAGCAGGCTCGGACCGACGACATTCACGGCGAAGATCGCTGTGATGGCCGCGGCACTCGCATCGGCCAGGTCAAGGATCGCGCCGGCCCCGGCATTGTTGACCAGAACGTCCAGCCGGCCCCATCTCTCGACCGCCATTGCGATCGTCCGCGCGGCGTCCTCGGGCCTCGCAACGTCGGCCACGAACCCTTCTATGTTGGGATGGTCCGCGACGGCTTCATCGAGCTGCGTACGACGTCGTGCCGTGACGAGCACCTTCGCCTCTCGCGTCGCACATCCGAGCGCCACTGCACGGCCAATGCCGGAGCTTCCGCCGGTGACGATAACGACCCTGCCGGTCAGCGTTGACATGTGATTTCCCTTCACTGCGCCGTGGCGGCGTCTTCGATGAGGGAAGCGACCTTGTCGGGGTGCGAGACTATCAGGGCGTGGGACGCGCCGTCGACCGCGACGATCCGTCGGGCCTTCGCTCGTTCCGCCATGAACTTCATGACGGCGGCCGGAATGTTCTGATCGCCCGAGCCGTAGATCACGTAGGACGGCAGGCGCTTCCAGGCGGGGTCGACTGCGCGCTCGGCGAGAGCCGCTTCCGTCACCGGCCGCTGCGTCGCCGCCATGAGGGCCGCCTGCGGGATTGGCAGATCCGCCGCGAACTGCGCCTGAAACTTCGCCGGCGCGATGTAGAGGTCGTGGCCACCGCCCGGCAATGCGACCGGAACCAGCGCATCGCCGAGGGTACTGCCGGGAAACCTCGCCGACAGGTCCAGGCTCGACTCGCCGGCATCAGGCATGAAGCCCGCGACATAGACCAGAGCCCTGACATTGGGATTGCCATTCGCCGCCTCGGTGATGACGGAACCGCCGTAGGAATGGCCGACCAGGATCACAGGAGACCCGATCGCTTTCACGACGGCGGAGACGTTGCCAGCATCGCCTGCGACGCCGCGCAGTGGATTGCCGGCGGCAATCGCCCGGTATCCGCGCGTGCCGAGCGCGGCAATGACACCATTCCAGCTCGACGACTCCGCGAAGGCGCCGTGCACCAGCACGATCGTCGGCAGTGGCTGGACGGCCGGCGACTGTGCCTCGGCATGAGCGGCCAGTCCGGCGGCAGCGGCCACAGACACAACCAAGAGCAGCTTTCGCATTTCACCTCCTCGACGACCCGACCGGCCAACGGGGCGGAGAATGGTCGAAGGCGTTCTGCGCGCCCATTCATCCGAGGATTCGGTGAGCTAATCCCAGGGTGTAATCCGACCATACCTTCCGGTGGATGGCTCGCGCGCGTCGCAGGAGCGCAAATGCTCGCCAGAGCGACGCATCACGCGCACCGCTCGTCACCCGCACAAGGGGTCACGAAATGCCTACGACCAAGGGATCACCGGCGAAGTCCACATGCCGCCGCCTGTGTCGAGGTGACGTCCGTCCGTTACAATGGGACGATCCACGACTTCATGATTCTCAATCCCGTCGCCGAAACGCCGGCAACGCGTGCCGCCGTCGCGGAGGCCTGCCAGTACCTGCGTGCAGTGTTCGCCCGGGGTGATTGAGCATAGGCACGGCGGGGCGGTCGTTCATCCGCCGGTCGCCTTCCGCCGACATCGTCAGATATCAGTCCTGCGCCTGCATCTCGGCTTTCGGACCGACGGTGCCTTCCTGGATAGCCGGGAGGGCGAAGGAAAAGTGCGCCCCACACCCGGGCTGGTTGACGGCCCGGATGTACCCTCCATGCGATCTGATGATGGACTGGCAAATCGCGAGGCCGATGCCGACGCCGCCCGATTTGGTCGTGAAGAAACTCTCGAAGACACGTCCCAGTGCTTCGCTGGCGATACCGGGGCCGGAATCGCGGACCGAGAGCTCGACCGAGTCGCTGTCGACGGCCGCGACGGAGACGCTGATCCGTCGGTCCGTCCCGTCCCCCTGAGAGATCGCCTGTATGCTGTTCACGAGCAGGTTGACGATCACCTGCTGAAGCTGCACGCGATCTCCAAGCACCATCGGCAGTCCCGGCGCCGCATTGATCGACCAGGCGATGCCCCGGGACTCGATTTCATGACGCACGAAGGCCAGCGCTTCCTCCGCCACTTCGTGGAGATCGAGCATGTTCCGCTCCGGCTCCTTGCGCGCCGCCAGACTCCGGATACGCTGGATGATGTCGTTGGCACGATAGGCGCTCGACACGATCCGGTTCGTGAGGTGCTTGACCTTGCCCACGTTCAGATCACCACGCTCCAACCACCGAAGGCAGGTCTCCGCATTCGTCACAATGGCCGCGAGCGGCTGCTTCACCTCGTGAGCGATGGAAGTGGCAAGCTCGCCCAGGGTTGAAATCCGGGCCGCATGAGCATAGTCCGCCTCGAGACGCTGGAGTTGAGCCTCGATGCGCAATCGTTCGGTGATATCGAGCATGGTGATGAACGTCATGTCGAGTTGCTCGGGCGGTGTGGAGTAGGTCACCGAGAACACCACGTCCCTCACCCGGCCATCGAACGTGAGGACTTTGGTCTGTTCGATGTAGTTACGTCGCCCCTCGAAGTGGGCGGTCATGACACGCTTCGCCATGTCGGGCGTTGCGGTGAACAGATAGCGGACCGGGCGAATGAGGTCCGCCGCGCTTCGGCCGCCGAACAGCGCCACGGCCTCGCGATTGACCTCCGTCACCCGGACGACGTCCTTGGCCAGCTCGACCAATTCGGCATGGGCGTCGAGGAAGGCCGCAATGTCGGTCACACCCTCCGACCTCAGCCGGCCGAAGACCTCGCCTGCCGCGCGCGCATCGACCTGCCAGAGCGCGGTCGGCATGTGATGGATCAGCTTGCGATAGCGATCCTCGCTGGCATGCAATTCCCAAGCGGAACGATCGTCGCTCAGGATGCCGTTGATCATGAGGTAGATGGTGTTGGCGCGACTTTGATCCAGAGAACGCCAGGCCGCGACGGAGGCGTTGCGGAGAAGGCCTTCGGCCTGCAGGGCGCGGGTCTGCGTGATCCGCCATGATTGCTGTGCCAGCACCGTCGCCAGCAGTTCCACCAGGATAGGACGGCACTGCGGTGGCCAGAAATTCAGGATCGGCTGCGCCAGCATCGTCATGCGGTCCGCATTGCCGCCGAAGAGGCGCACCGCCTTGTCGTTCACGTTGACGATCCGGCAGCGCGCGAGCAGTTGGTCCAGCCGAGCGGGATCCTGCGCAAACGGCGATCCCATATCGTCACCCGCAAGCACAACGATCCGCTCCAGGTCGTCACGCACCTCGGCGACATCGAGTTCCCAACAAGCCGCCGTGGCGCGATGCGGCTCGGCGAGTTCGGCATGGCCTGTCTTCGCCACGCCGAGACTGATGCCCTTGCCATACTCCACGATGTCGTGTGGCAGGCCCGACGTCTGGTATCGGACCGTCTGCCTGACCGATGTGGTAATCGGCGCCCCGGCGGCGGTTTGCCGGCGGACAGGGCCTTGCCACGTCCCTTCCCGCAGCAACTGCCGCCAGTGACCTTCTTCCAGATCGTGTCCGGAGAAAAGTTCGTCCAGCCGATGGCCGATTGCGGCCAGGGCCGGCCAGCCATAGATCGCTTCGGAAGCAGGATTCCAGTACCGGATGACGCCCTCAGGATCGCAAACGATGATACTCTCCGAGGCCAGGTCGGCCAGCCCCGTCTCGGTACCGGCGCCCACAGTGCTCTCGCCTGCCGAGGCTGGCGTGTCGCGCTGATGGGAAAGGCCCTGGTTGTGCAACATCTCGTCACCCCCTGCTCGCGACGGGGAAATCTCCGGATCGCGATCGCTTGATGAATCCGTTCACAGACACAGGCGCGGCGCCCTCAGGTATCTGGCACTACAGCGCCAACGCCGCGTTCAGATGCCGGGTCAGGAGCTCTTCGCTCACCGGCTTGGTCAGATATGCAAAAGCGCCACCTGCGATCGCTTCCGACTGGCTTTCCACTTCCGTCGACGATGTGATGACGATCACCGGGAGCCGCGATCCACGAGCCTTCAGCTCCCGGATCAAGTCCATGCCGCTCATGCCGGGCATGCGCAGGTCCGTGATCAGGCAGTCGAACGTCCCCGGCGAGTAGGCCGGGAGAAAAGATTCCGCCCGCTCGAAGGTCCGGCAATCCATGGACAGCACCTGAAGAAGCTCCGATAGGGCGTCACGCATTGCTTCGTCATCGTCGACGACCGCAATCACGGGGAGACTGGGCAAACCGATGATCCTCGATGATGGGGCTCGCACGAGCCCGATTGATGCCGCCTGATGGTTGTCCGGTGCTCAGATGCGATGTTCGGCCGGCCGATCGGCCCGCAATTGGGCCGGCAACGCCTCCCAGGCGCGGACGAGCTCTCCGACCGACGTCGTCTGCATCTTCCGCATCATGTTGGCGCGATGGACCTTCACCGTGATCTGACTGATCCCGAGGTCGAATGCGATCTGCTTGTTCAAGCGTCCGCGCGCCACTTCCTTCATGACCTGGCGCTCGCGCGCGGTCAGCGTGTCGAAGCGGTTTACTTGAGTCCTGGTGATACGGGTTACAGCGCGCTGGGCGATGTCGCGCTCGATCCCGAGCTTGACCGCGTCCAGTACCGCCTGGCCTCGAACGGGCTTCGTCAAGAAATCGATCGCCCCCGCCTTCATTGCCTGGACGGTCATGGGAATATCGCCATGGCCGCTGACGAAGATGACGGGCTTCGCATCGCCGCTCGAGGCCAGTTGGTTCTGGAGATCTAGCCCGCTCAGGCCAGGCATACGCACGTCCAGGACGAGACAACCGGGTCGATCGGGCAGATCCGCCTCGAGCAGTTCGCGGGTCGAGCCAAAACTGACCGCATCCAGCTCCACCGATTCCATCAATTCGACGAGAGCCAGCCGAACTGCCTCGTCATCGTCGACAACGATGACAAGCGGTGTTTCCGCGCCGGAAGGCGCCATTCTAAACGCGGGTCGCGCCCCGCCGCTGCCCTGTGCCCGCACTGCGCGAGCCGATCCATGGTCGGCTTTCCATGACGAGATTGGCCGGCTTTCCGAAAGAGCTTCCGTATACCCAGGCATGGCACGTCCTCATCGCAGGATGGCCCGCATTGGCGGAACTCGCGCGGCGAGTCGGGCGGGCTGGAGGATGGAACCTTAGGGAAGCAGCCTGCCGAGGTCGCTAAGGAGCTCGCTAAGAATTGCTAAAACGACAACGTACGATCACTTACGCCTCCGGCACCGCGAGCAGCCTCAGCCCGCGATGCATGCGGTCATGACAGGCAAGATAGGTCGGATCGTCGGAGAAAACCTGCGCGCGCAGGTGATCGATCGTGAGATCGAAACCGCCCATCGCCTCGCACCATGAATCGAGCGTCCGGCGCGCCTCGATCAGGCGGCCGGCATGAGCGAGCGCGGCGACCAGAAAGGTCATGGGATAGACGAGGCTCGGGCACAGGTCAGTGCCCTGCACGAAATACGGGATCGCGAGTTCGTCGCGCCCATGCCAGAAATGATACTGACCCAGGAAGTGGTGCCAGAGGCCAACGCCCCGATCGCGCGGGCAAAGCGTCAGCGCATATTCGAGCGGCGTGCGCATCTCCTCGAGCTGCCCCGTCAGGAAGTGAATATGGCCGATATAGGCCAGACACTCCGCATCGCAGGGATCCAGGGACAGCCCACGCTGAAACGCCGTGAGGGCTGCTTCGAACAGGCCCTGCCGCAACCTGACATACCCGCGACAGAACCAGGCTCGCGGCCAGTCCGGTACCCGCGCGACCGCCTGCATCGAAAGTTCGTCGGCGCGGCGCACCTCAGGCGCCATGGCGGCATTCGAGCGCGAGGCCCGGAGATCGGTTGTCGCGCGGATGTTGCCCGCGACGATCGCATAGGCCAGTCCCGCCATTGCCGAAGCGTTCAGCGGATCATCGACCAGCGCCTGTTCGAAGCGCTGCCTCGCCTCGTCGAGGTCCTGGTGGACCAGCAGGCCCCGGTTGAGAGCACTCCACCCCCGAAAGACCGACTGGGCGACGCTCGTGGCGCCCTCCAGTTCGGGAGGCCGGGCCGCTTCGCGGTCGACCAGCTCCGTGACGACGCCATGGCACAGCCGGCTCGCGATCTCGCTCTCGATCACGGCGAGCCCGACATGCCGATGCTCGAACCGATCCGCCCAGATGGTGGCGCCGCTCGATGAATCGTCGATCATCACGACGACCTGCGCATCGCGATGGCCCGGCCGAACCGCGGTCCGAAGCACGTAGCGGGCAGCCGGCTCGCCCGAAGCCGACGCCTTCCTCGCCACCGTATCATCGAGACTGTCGCTTTCGGCCGGCGTGCCGACCACCACGAAGCCCGGAATGCGGGACAGGTGAACGGCGAGGTGTCGGCGGATCTCGGCTGCAAATGCTCGCGACTTGTCGTCGTTCGGCAGGCACTGGACGGGGGAAACCAGAATGGACATCCCGTGCATGACCGGCCGGCCCGCCGGCGTCACGGCGTCGATCAGCCCGCTGGGCTCGGCCTGAGTGATCTCGACCGGCATGACGAAGCGATAGCCGCGCCCGTGTTCGGTGCGGATATAGCGATCGGGATCGCCGTCCGTGCGCAGCACGCGGCGCAGCGCGGCCATGTGCACAGTGAGATTGTTTTCCGCAACCACCCGATTGCCCCACGCGGCCTGCAGAAGATCGTCCTTCGAGACGAGTTCCCCCGCACGCCTGAGCAACAACATCAGCAGATCCGTCGCCCGGGAATTCAGCACCACCAGGTCGCCCTGCCTCTCGAGGCGGCGACTGAGCGTATGGAAGACGAACGGGCCGAAGGCGAAACTTGAAGGTTCCCCCATGAACTCGATCCAATTAGCAGATTTTAGCAACTCTATCGCAGCGTCTTTCGATTACACCATAGAGAGTAGCGGGAGAACGGTCAGCTGCTCGCGAGGCGAACGATGAGTGACGAATTGCAGATCAGGTCCCTGATGCGCACAGACCTGCCCGAACTGCTGCGGCTGATGGAAGGCATCGTCACTTACGAGCGCGGGACGGGATTCCGGCTGACAGAAGCTGAACTGTTACGCCGCGGGTTTGGCGATCGACCCGAGTTCGGAGCCTTCGTCGCCGATCGCGGCGATGGCCGACTCGGTGGCATGGCCGTGCACTACGAGATTCCGTTCATGCACACGTTGCAGCCATTGCTAATGATGAAGTGGCTCTTCGTCGATCCCGACTTGCGCAGCGCAGGCGTCGGCCGGCTATTGATGCAGCGCATGGCACGTCACGCGCGGGAAACGGGCCACGACAAATTCTGCTGGTTCGTGCTGAAGGACAATGCGCGTGCCCAGGCATTCTATCGCGGCGTCGGCGCAACGCCTGACCCGGAATGGGATCGCTGGATGCTCGGAACCGATGCGATCGCGTCTCTCTCGAATACAAGAACTTGACGACCTAGCCGGCCGAACCGCGCGCAACTTTGAAGGCTGCACCTCGGTTCGGCCCCAAGCAGGCTCAGTAGTCCCAGAAAACCGGGACCCAGCGGAACGCATCGCCGTCGATCGCCACTCGACCGACCGACGGAAACGGAAGGTGGGTCGCCACCAACTGCTCACCCGACGCCGCCAGTTCCTCCAGCAATCGAATCCGAACGCGGGCCGATTCCTCTGGATCGTGTTCGAAGCCATTGTACCAGCCGGGATGGTCGAACCCGACCGCGAATATGGCATCGCCGGCGAACGTCAGCCCCTCGCCGCCGGATGCGACGCGGACGATGCTGTGACCGGGAGTGTGACCGCCTGTACGACGAACGATCACCCCCGGCGCCACCTCGTGCTCTTCATCAAACTGCCGCAGCTGGTTGCCGTACGCTTTCACGAACCGAT
>CALROF020000017.1:0-49527 GCA_943369775.1 Reyranella massiliensis 521 | reverse complement strand
CTTCGGTCCCGGCTCGGGTGTCCAAGGGCACGCTGCCAACGAGAGCGTGCCCATCGCCGAGATGGTCGATGCGGCGGAGATCCAGATGGATGTCGTGCAGCGTCTGCTGGGCTGACGGCCGAAGCCTCGCGGACCGGTGCTAGCGGGCTGGCGTCTCGACGATCAGCTCGACCAGGCGCCGCACGATCGGCATCACGACGAGAAGGGTCGGAAAGGCGACGACCCAGGACAGGCCCCAGGCACTCATCCAGGTCCCGGCGAAGGCCGGGGCGAGCCCGATGCTGCGCGCCGTCGCGATGCCCGACACAACAAACGTCATGACGACCGACAGCAGGAGCGGCAGGATGATGCCGGCGTAGCGCGACGGCAGACGCCGGTAGGGAAACGAAGACGGATTGTTCACGGATAAAGGTCTCACATTACGTCTTCGGCCGAACTGCATCCGCCGGAGAAACCGGCTGCCGGCCGAAGACCGGGTGGGATGCGTTGCCTGACGTGAGACGCTTACGATCTTCCTTGTGAAGACAGCCGCCATATAGGTGAATTGCGAATGATTCGCAATTGGGAAATTCCTTAACGCCCTAGGGACTGCAGCCAGCGTTCGAAATCTTGAGCTGCAGTACGCAGTGGCTCGAAAGGGTCCGACGGCCGGGAGGCGCTCGACGCGCGAACAACCTTCGCAGGGCGTTGGGCAACCTGCGGCGCGACGACCTGAGGCGCGGGATCCTGGCGAAGTTGTTCCAGTAACTGGCGGTCGATCGTGCCGGTTTGCGGCAGCTCCCGCTTCTGCTGGTAGTGCAGGATCGCGGCATGCGTCGCAGGGCCCGCGACACCGTCGAGCGGCCCCGGATTGAAGCCGAATGCGCGCAGCCTCACTTGGATGTCCCTGACTTCATCTCTCCGCAGTGGCGGCTCTTCCAAGCCACTGGCCTCGGACAGACCGCTCGGCTCGGGCAAAGCCTTTTCGACTTCCGGCGGGTGGGTTTGGCTTGGGGTTGGCACCGGGCTGAGACTGGCCTGGGCAACCACGGGCACAATCGCGGGGGGCACGATCGCGGGAGGCACGTCCTTTGCCGGTTCTGGTATGGGCGCCACGGCAACCACCTCGACAGGCTTTGCAGGCGCCATCGTCGCCCGCGGCGGCGGTGAATGATCAAACGGCGAAGCTATGAGCACGACCAGTCCGGTGATGCTTACCGTAAGAGCTGCGCCACCGGCTGCCTTCAGAATCGTCTTCAGTTTGTGAGCGCGTTCGACATCGTACGCATGGAGCGCAGCCTTGCGGGCTTCCGCGGTGGCGCGCGGATCGTTTGCCGATTGCCCAGCCACCCGCTTGCCCAGTTGCTGCGACAGACCTGCAAGGGATTGCTTGAAGTCCTCGTCAACC
This sequence comes from Reyranella massiliensis 521, assembly GCA_943369775.1. Classification (GTDB taxonomy): domain Bacteria; phylum Pseudomonadota; class Alphaproteobacteria; order Reyranellales; family Reyranellaceae; genus Reyranella; species Reyranella massiliensis_C. Next base: position 48,140 of record CALROF020000017.1, on the reverse strand, counting down.
GGGCCGTCCAACTCTTTGAGCAGTTTGCGGGCGGACCGCCGTGCCCGCTCCGCGTCCGACTCTGTCTTCCCCGCTTCTTCGGGCTTGCCGTTCGGCTTTTGATCACCCGTCATCTCGCCACCCCGTAACGCTACCCTCTTCGAGGGCGCGACTCTTGCCAAACAACGGTGCAACAGTGCGAACGGTGCCGTGACCAATCGGAGACCTCTTGCGGGCGACTGCGGTCGGTCGCCGCACGATTCACCTTCTCAGTCCCTGAGTTGAGACGCCGGCGCCTGCATGGCACGGTACCGACAAGGGAGAAATTGCGATGCCGTTCTACGAAAAAGGTGATGTCCGCATTCATTATGAAGAGGCGGGCACGGGCTTTCCCTTGCTGATCATTCCCGGCGGCGGCCTGAATTCGACAATCGCTGGCCTCGCTGCCACCCATCCGTTCAATGCCCTGGAAGAGTTCAAAGACGAGTACCGCTGCATTGCTGCAGATCTGCGCAATGCCGGCAGCGGCCAGTCTTCGGGGCCGCTCGACGTCGACCGCCCGTGGGATTCCTACACCGACGACCATCTCGGCCTGATGGATCATCTCGGCATCGAGAAGTTCATGGTATTGGGCTACTGCATCGGCGGCCCGTTCATCTGGAACCTGCTGAAGCGGGCACCCGATCGCGTCGTTGCAGGCGTATTGACCCAACCCTCTGGCCATCGGCCGGAACTGCCCGATCAGTTCTTCACCAACAACATGAACGCCTGGGGGCCGGCCCTTGTCGCCCGCCGGCCCGATACCACGATGGCAATGGTCGAGGCGTTTCTCGCGAAGATGTACCGCGCCAACCCCGACTTCGTGTTCACGGTCACGCGTGACTTCGCGCGCGCCTGCCAGACGCCGCTTCTGATTCTGCCGGACGATATCCCGCCGCATCCCTACGCCGTCGCGATGGAGGCGGCGATGCTCGCGCCCAAAGCGCAGGTCAGCCTCTATCCGTGGAAGGATACGAAGGACAAGATCCCGCTGGCGGTGCGGCACATCAGGACGTTCCTGAAGGCGCACCGACTGCAGGCATAAGCTAGGCCGTCTTCTGCGCCGTCAGCCCAAGCTTGCTGATGGTCTGCTCGCGCATCACGAACTTCTGGATCTTGCCCGTGATGGTCATCGGGAATTCCGGCACGAACTCGATGTAGCGCGGGATCTTGTAGTGGGCGATCTGGCCCTTGCAGAACTCGCGGATCTCCTCGGCCGTCGCCGTCTCGCCGCCCCGCAGCTTGATCCAGGCGCAGACCTCCTCGCCGTATTTCTGGTCGGGCACGCCGATCACCTGCACGTCCTGCACCTTGGGGTGGCGATAGAGGAACTCCTCGATCTCGCGCGGATAGACGTTCTCGCCGCCGCGAATGACAAGGTCCTTCAGTCGGCCGACGATGTTGACGTAGCCTTGGTCGTCCATCACCGCGAGGTCGCCGGTGTGCATCCAGCCGCCGTCGTCGATGGCTTCGCGGGTCTTCTCCTCGTCGTTCCAATAGCCTTTCATCACCGAGTAGCCACGGGTACAGAATTCGCCGGTTTCCCCGCGCGGCACCGCCTTGCCCTCGGCGTCGACGATCTTGATCTCGATATGCGGCAGGACCTGACCGACGGTGGAAACGCGCCGCTCGACCGGATCGTCGGTGGCGCATTGGGTCGACACCGGCGACGTCTCGGTCATGCCGTAGGCGATCGTGACCTCGCCCATGTTCATCTGGCTCTGTACGCGCCTCATCACTTCGATGGGACACGGCGAACCGGCCATGATGCCCGTGCGCAGGCTCTTGAGATCGAACTTGGCGAACTCCGGATGATCGAGCTGGGCGATGAACATCGTGGGCACGCCGTAAAGGGCGGTGCAGCGCTCCTCGGAAACCGCCTGTAGCGTTGCCAGCGGATCGAAGGCCTCGGCCGGGTAGACCATCGTCGAGCCGTGCGTCAGGCAGCCCAGATTGCCCATCACCATGCCGAAGCAGTGATAGAGCGGCACCGGGATGCAGAGCCGGTCCTCGGGCGTGAGCTTCAGCCCCTCGCCCACGAAGTAGCCGTTGTTCAGGATATTGTGGTGGCTGAGCGTGGCGCCCTTGGGATAGCCCGTGGTGCCCGACGTGAACTGGACGTTGATCGCATCGTCGAACTGCAGCTTGGGCGCGAGATCGGCGATCCTGGCCTTCTCGGCGTTGCCTCCGGCCCTCGCGACATCGTCGAAGTTCAGCATGCCCGGCGTCTTCTCCGTGCCGAGCCGGACAATGTGCTTCAGGTGCGGAAGCTTCTTGTCCTTCACGAGATCCTGGACGATCTCGAGATAGTTCGAGGTCTTGAGCGACGGCGCCAGGATCAGCGTTTTGCACTCGACCTTGTTCATCGCGTATTCGAGCTCGGCGCGCCGATAGGCCGGGTTGACGTTGACCAGCACCAGCCCCGCCTTGGCGGTGGCAAACTGCGCCAGGGTCCACTCCGACGTGTTGGGCGACCAGATACCGACCCGGTCGCCGCGCTCCAGGCCGAGCGTCAGCAGGCCGGCGGCGAGATCGTCGACCCGCCGTCCCAGCTCGCCCCAGCTCCACCGCACATTCTGGTGGCGGACCACCAGCGCTTCCCGGTCGCGATAGGTCTCGACGGTGCGATCGAAGTAGGCGCCGATGGTCTCGCCGATCAGCTTCTTGTCGGAAACGCCATGGTCGTAGGAAATCGGGGTGGAGATCTGGGTCATGCTCATGGTCCGAACCTTAAACAGGCTCGGCTCCAGCCTCAATTGCGGCCATCAGTTGTTTCGCGGCGGCTTGCTGCCGGGGATCGGATCACCGCTGTCGCGTTCCTGCACCGCCTGATGGAAGCCCTTCTCCTCGGCACGCTGTTTGAACCAGATGCCTTCCGGCGAGTGACGCGTCATGCCGTCGAACAGCGTCGCCAGGGTCTGGGTCGTTCGCATTCCCATGTTCTCGAAGGCGCTGTTGATGGCGGTTTTCTGCATCCAGAGCTGGTTCTTCGGCACGCCCTTCATCCGGTCCGCAAGCTTTTGCACCGCAGCATCGAGCTCGGCGGCTGGCACGGCCTGGGTGATGAGGCCAATCCGCTCCGCTTCGCGGCCATCGATCAGGTCACCCGTGAAGAGCAGGCGCTTGGCCCGCTCCGCGCCGACCCGATAGACCCACATCATCGTCGTCGGACAGCCCCAGACGCGGGCGGGCGGATAGCCGATCTTCGCCTCTTCGGCCATCACCACCAGATCGCAGGACAGCGCGATATCGCTGCCCCCGGCAACGGCGTAACCGTGGATCTTGCAGATCGTTGGCTTGTAGCTGCGCCACAACGACTGAAAGCACTGCGTGTTGTGGTCCATGAGCTGGAAATCGACGAACGGATCCCAGGGCATCTCCTGGCTGCCACCGGTGCCGCGCGGGCGCTCGGCGGCATTCTTCAGGTCGTAGCCGGCGCAGAAGGCGCGCCCTGCACCCTGCAGGACGATGACATGCACGAGATCGTCGCGGTTGGCTTCCTCGACCGCGGCCCGGATTTCGTCAGGCATCTCGCGGGTGATGGCATTCAGCCGGTCCGGCCGATTGAGGGTGATGGTGGCGACACGATCGTCCCGGCTGTAGCTGAGCGTTTGATAGGCCAAGGCTTTCTCCTTCTGCACCCAATTAATCTCGCGCAAGTACCGCCGGGCAAGCCGCTAGGCTCGCGTCATGAAACTCGAATTCACCACCGTCGACGTCTTCACCGACCGCCAGTTCGGCGGCAATCCGCTGGCTGTCGTCACCAATGCGCAGGGTCTGTCGACCGAGCGCATGCAGGCCATCGCCGCCGAGTTCAACCTCGCGGAGACGACCTTCGTGCTGCCGCCGAAGGACCCCAAGCATACGGCAGAGGTGCGCATCTTCACGCCCAAGGCCGAGATGCCGTTTGCAGGCCACCCCAATGTCGGTACTGCCTTCGTGCTGTCCCGCGCCGGCGTGAGTTACGGCAAGCCGGTCACCGGCGATCGCCTGGTGTTCGAGGAGAAAGCCGGATTGGTGAACATGGATATCCGGCGCGACGGCGGCGTCGTCGTGGCGACGCGGCTCGCCGCCCCGGTGCCGCTGAGCTTCGGCGAGGAGATCGCGCCGGAGATCGTCCAGCGCGCTTGCTCGCTCGATGCAACGGCTCTGAAGCTCGACGTCCATCGTCCGATCGTTGCTTCGTGCGGGGCGCCACTGCTCTTCGTCGAACTTGTGTCGCGTGATGCGCTGCGTTCGGCGGCACCACGGCCCGAAGTCTTCGCCCGCGAGCTGCCGCGCGATCGGATCGTGGGCATCCATCTCTATGTCCAGGCGCCAGAGGGGCCAATCGACGTGCAGACCCGCATGTTTGCGCCCGAGCATGGCATCCCCGAGGATCCCGCCACCGGTGGTGCCAATGTCGCGTTGATCGGCCTGCTCGCGCACTACCGACCGGAAGCCGATCTGACCTTCGCACGAACGATTGGCCAGGGATTCGACATGGGCCGACCGAGCGTGCTCGAGGCTTCTGCTGAGAAGAAGAACGGCAAGGTCGTCGCGACCTATATCGGCGGACGATGCGTGCCGATGATGAGGGGCGAGATCGAGCTCGCCTAGGGACGCTTGCCTAGCGCCATCAACTGGTCGGCAAATTCAGTCAGGCGTTCGGAATCGGAGACACTGCGCACCCGGTTTGCGGCGTCGCTCAATGGCCCGGACAGGTCGCAGCCCTTGCCCGTCAGCCATTCGATGTTGGGGAGCTGCCTCTCGAGGTCGATGGCGACACTGATGTAATCGGACCTCGTCTTTGCAATCTTCGCAGCTTCCGCCTGAAGCGCCTCGCGATAGGCCGCACACACAGCGGAAGGTTCGATGTCGAGCGCCCAGAGCTGCGACAGGTCGCTGAGCCTGTCCTCGCCAAGCAACTGAACGGCATCGGTAGTCCGCGTCTTGACCAACCTCGCCCCTGCCAGGGCTTGACGATGGTGCATGGCGCCGGGGGGCAGATCTTCGAGATAGTCGCGCAGGGGCGAGTCCGGACCGAGTTTGGCGAAGCGTGCGGCGTCGGCTGCATCGGCTTCCTCTACGCGCTTCTTCTCTTGCTCTTCCCATGTCTTGCGCTCGGCGGCCTGCGCCGCATCCCGTTCCGGATTTGGCATGTACACGATGGTGGTCAGCACCAGCGGCACGACCGTCAGGACAACGATGGCGCCGCCTAGGATCGCCGTCGTCGGCACTGGCGGCAGTGTGCAGTGCCAGCCGACCATTCGCGCCCAGAAGGCGTAGAGCGCCAGGAGCAACGGCAACAGCGCCGGTACGACGCCAAGCCAATCACCATAGCGATCGTTGTAGAGGCCCATGGCAGAGGCTGCCGCGATTGCCGACAGCGGCAGGAATACGATGGCGGCCGCAGTGGCATAGGACGGCATCGCGCCGCGCAGGATCGCGATAGCGAACATCGAGGCCAGCACGATCCACAGCACCAACCCCTGGATCACGGCAAACCCCAACGACATGCCGCGGCCTGCGAGGTCGCTGCTGCGCGCGGTCAATACGTTGGCAATGAAGGGGCCGTAGATCAGCACCGCCAAGACAAACAGGATCGTCATGCCCCAGGGAAAACCCGGGGTAGTGGTCGAAGTGGCCATTTCCCTTCTTAGCGACCCGATACTGAGAGAGGCAATGCCGTGCCCTGCTTGACTGGACGTAGTGCAAAGGAGCTGCGGATCTGGGCGATACCGGCGATCTTGGTGAAGTCCATCACGAAGCGCTCATAGGCTTCGAGGTCGGGAACGACGACGCGCAGCAGGTAATCGCTGTCGCCCGTCATCAGATAGCACTCCATCACCTCGGGCCGTTCGGCCGCCGCCCGCTCGAAATCCTTCAACGCCTTTTCGACCTGGGTGGAGAGCGACACACTCATGAAGACATTGACCGAGAGGCCAACCGACTTGGCATCGAGCTGCGCCGCGTACCCCTTGATGACGCCCGCCTCCTCGAGCGCTTTGACCCGCCGCCAGCACGGCGACGAGGAGAGGCCGACCTGCTCGGCGAGATCGGCGTTACTCAGCCGGCCGTCGTGCTGCAGCCGTTCGAGAATGCGCCGGTCGATGGCATCCAGGGAGATCATTGCTTAAAAGGCCGCATATTAGGATAATCCTGCCCTATACAGCCCATTTCGCGACCCGAACGCAAGGACCTTCCAGCGGACAAGGCGTATGCCGATGGCTATGACCACCCTCGCCCCCATCCAGCGTCTTCGCCTGCTGCGTGAACTGGAACGCAAGGTGCTGTGGCTCAGCGCCTGGACGATCCACCACGCCAACCATCTGCGGCCCAATCGCGACGGGCTGAAGGTCGGCGGCCACCAGGCGTCGTGCGCGTCGCTGGCGACGGTCCTGTCGGCGCTCTACTTCTCGGTGCTGCGGCCGGAGGATCGCGTGGCGGTGAAGCCGCACGCCTCGCCGGTGTTCCATGCGATCCAGTATCTGTTCGGCCATCAGACACGCGAGAAGTTGGAACGCTTCCGGGCGCTGGGCGGCGCGCAGTCCTATCCCTCCCGCACCAAGGACATAGACGACGTCGACTTCTCGACGGGATCGGTCGGGCTGGGCGTCGCCATGACGCTCTTCTCCTCGATCGTGCAGGACTATGTGCGCCTGAAGAATCTGGGCGACGGACAGCGGCCGACCGGCCGCATGGTCGCGCTGGTCGGCGACGCCGAACTCGACGAGGGCAACATCTTCGAGGCGTTGCTCGAAGGCTGGAAGCACGACGTCCGTAACCTCTGGTGGGTGATCGACTACAACCGTCAGAGCCTCGACGGTGTGGTGAACGATCGCCTGTTCGGCCGCATTGGCGAGATGTTCGAGCTGGTGGGCTGGCGCGTCGTTACATTGAAGTACGGCAAACTGCTGGAGACGGCCTTCGCCCAGCCGGATGGTGAACAGCTCCGGCAGTGGATCGACGACTGCCCCAACTCGCTCTATTCGGCGTTGGTCTTCAAGGGCGGCGCCGGCTGGCGCGAAGCGCTGACACGCGATCTCAATCAGTATCCCGGCGTCAGGCGCATTCTGGAGCAGCACGACGATGCCGCGCTGCATCGCCTGATGACGAACCTTGCCGGCAACGACATGCAGGCCGTGCTCGACGCCTTCGAGGGCGTGAACGACGACACGCCGACCTGCTTCATCGCCTACACCATCAAGGGCCAGGGCCTGCCGTTTGCCGGTCACAAGGACAATCACTCGGGCCTTATGACGCTGGACCAGATGGCGGGCTTCAAGCAGGGCATGGGCATTGCCGACGGTCAGGAATGGGAGAAGTTCGCCGGCCTCGCAGCAACGCCCGCCGAACTCCAGCCCTTCCTCGATGCCGCGCCGTTCAACGCTCAAGGCAAGCGACGGACCACGGCGCCGCAGGTCGCCATCCCGGCGGTCCTGCCGCGTCCCACCGACAAGAAGTCGAGCACCCAGGAAGGCTTTGGCAAGATCCTGAATGCCATTGCGGCCGAGGACAGCGAGCTCGCACGGCGTATCGTCACCACTTCCCCCGACGTCACGGTCTCGACCAACCTCGGTGCCTGGGTGAACCGGCGCGGCCTGTGGGCCCATACCGAGGCCGAAGACGTGTTCCGCGAACTCAAGGTCGTCTCGGCCCAGCTCTGGCGCAAGACGCCACGCGGCCAGCATATCGAGCTGGGCATCGCGGAGAACAACCTCTTCCTGCAGCTCGCGGCGATGGGGCTCAGCCATCAGATCTTCGGCGCCCGCCTGCTGCCGATCGGAACGCTCTACGATCCGTTCATCGCACGCGGCCTCGATGCGTTGAACTACGCTTGCTACCAGGACTCGCGCTTCATGCTGGTGGCCACGCCCTCAGGCGTGACGCTCGCTCCGGAAGGCGGCGCCCATCAGAGCATCCACACGCCGCTGATCGGCATCGGCCAGCCCGGTCTGCTCTCCTACGAGCCGACCTATGTCGACGAGCTTGCGATCCTGATGCGGCATGGCTTCGACTACATGCAGCAGGACAAAGGTGGCTCGATCTATCTTCGCCTTTCGACGCGCAGCCTACCCCAGCCGGAACGCACCCTGTCCACCGAACAGGAAGCCGACATTGTGAATGGCGCTTACTGGTATGCGCCGCCCGAGTCCGGCGCGGATGTAGCGGTCGTCGCCATGGGAGCCGTCACGCCGGAAGCAATCGCGGCGCATAAAAGCATCGCACGCGATTTCGCCGGCGCCGGGCTTCTGGTCCTGACCTCACCGGACCGGCTGCATGCCGATTGGCTGGCCGCCCAGCGCAACCGCGGCCGTACGGCCGGCCTCGTCGACCGCGGCGCGAGTCCGATCGAACGGCTGCTGGCACCGCTGTCGCGCGATGCACGGATCGTGACGGTACTGGACGGCCACCCGCTGGCGCTCTCCTGGCTGGGCTCGGTGCGCGGCCAGAGGGTCGTGCCGCTGGGAATCGAGAATTTCGGCCAGTCCGGCGACATTCCCGATCTCTACCGGACCTACAAACTCGACAGTGCGGCAATAATCGACGCGGTGGCGCGCGCCATCTAAAATGGCGGCGTGAAAGTAGACGGCACCCCTTACCGAACCATCTGGCTCGGCGCCGACGGCACGGCCGTCCAGGTGATCGACCAGACCCTGCTGCCCCACCGTTTCGTGGTGCGCGAACTCAAGACGATGGAGGACGCCGAGAAGGCGATCCGCACGATGATCGTGCGCGGCGCCCCGCTGATCGGCGCCGCCGCGGCCTATGGCATGGCGCTGGCCATGGCGACGGATTCCTCCGATACCATGCTGGCGCGCGCCTATACCGTGCTGATGGAATCGCGGCCGACCGCCGTGAACCTGCGCTGGGCGCTCGACGATCTGCGCACTTTGCTGGCGCCGCTGCCAGCCGCCAAACGGCGCGAGACCGCCTATCGGCGTGCGGCCGAAATCTGCGACGAGGACTTCGAGATCTGCCGGCGCATCGGCGAGAACGGCCTCGGTCTGATCCGCCGATTGAAGCCCAAGGGCGACCGCATCAACGCGCTGACGCATTGCAATGCCGGCTGGCTAGCCACGGTGGACTGGGGTACGGCCCTGGCGCCGATCTATCAGGCGCACAATGCCGGCATCCCGATCCATGTCTGGGTCGACGAAACGCGGCCGCGCAATCAGGGCGCCAGCCTGACGGCCTGGGAACTCGGCAAGCATGGCGTGCCGCATACGGTGATCGCCGATAATGCCGGCGGCCATCTGATGCAGCATGGCCAGGTCGATTTTGTCATCACTGGCACCGACCGCACCACGCGGCGTGGCGATGTCTGCAACAAGATCGGCACCTACCTGAAGGCGCTGGCGGCGCACGACAATGGCGTGCCGTTCTATGTCGGCCTGCCCTACCCCACGATCGACTGGACGATCGAGGACGGCGTACGTGAAATCCCGATCGAGGAACGCAGCGCCCGCGAGGTCTCGCACATCACCGGCCGCACCGAGGCAGGCGACATGGCGACCGTCCAACTCCTGCCCGAGGGCAGCCCCGCCGCCAATCCGGCGTTCGACGTCACGCCGGCGCGGCTGGTAACGGCGTTGGTCACAGAGCGTGGCGTCTGCCCGGCGAGTGAAGCCGGGCTGCTCTCGCTCTATCCCGAGCAGTCACAGGCCGCATAGGCAGCCATCCAATGGCCGAGGCTCCTTCGTTCATTCGTGCCTCGACTGTCCGTCATGTCGGTTGGCTCGACTTCAATCGGCCGCCCGTCAACGCCTTCAACCACCAGATGGTGCAAGAAACCCGCGATGCCATCGCGGCCGCTCTTGCCGATCCCGAGATACGGGTGATCGTTCTGGGGAGTGCCGTCGACAGCTATTTCAGCGCCGGCGCCGATCTGAAGGTCTTCAAGGGAATGACAGGCGTTGGCATGCGCAACTGGGCGCTGCTCACCCATGAAATCGTTCGGCTGCTGCGCTCCTCCCCAAAACCGCTGCTCGCCGCCATCCGCGGCACGGCGGTCGGTGGCGGGTTGGAGATGACGCTTCATTGCGATCTGCGCTTCGCCGCGGCCAACGCCAGGCTCGGCCAGCCTGAAATCAAGATCGGCTTCATCCCGCCGATCGCCACCACCCAGGCACTGGTTCGCCTGATCGGCCGGCCGAACGCCATCCGCTACCTCTACGACGGTGGTCTAGTATCAGCCGAACAAGCGCTGCACTGGGGCCTGATCGACGAGCTTGTCGCCCCGCAGGACTTGCGTGCGCGAGTACAGTCCTATGGCGAAGAGCTGGCCGCCAAGTCGCCTGCAGCCCTTGCCGCCATCAGGCGGACCGTGACCTTGGGGGGCGGCATGAGCTTCGACGAGGGCATGGCCTACGAGCTCGAAGCCGTCGTCGATCTTGCCGACGGCCCCGACTTTGCCGAAGGCGTGGACGCGTTCCTCGCCAAACGCCCGCCGGCTTGGCGGCACGACTGACTAAAGACCCAGTCCTTCAGGATCAGCCATCGATGACATCGGTCGACCACGTCAACGTCTTCACGCACCAGGGAAAAGGGGGAAATCCCTGTCCGCTCGTCGTCGATGCCAAGGGCATGAGCGGCCAGGAGATGCAGGCCATCGCGCGCGAGCACGGCCATGAAGCCGGCTTCGTCTTGCCGGCGGAATCGGAAGACTTCGATCTGACCCTGCGCTTCTACGTGCCCAATCACGAGATGGAGATGTGCGGGCACGCGACCGTCGGGGCGTTGTGGCTCCTGGCACGCAACAGCCTCCTGTCGAAGACGACAGTCCGCATCGCCACCCGGAGCGGCCCCGTCACCGGCTTCCTAAGCAAGGGACCCGATGGCACGCCCAAGGTCGAGATTACCCAACCAGCGGGGCGCGTTGGCGCTCTGACGAACGAGCAGAAGAAAGACGTCCTGGATGCCCTTGGCGTCGGGCGCGATGCCCTCGCAGACCTACCACTGCACAACGCCGTGACGTCGAGGACCAAGACTCTGGTTCCGATGAAGGATGTCGACCGGCTCAATGCGCTCGTCGCCGATCCGGCGCGGGTAGAGGCAGTCTGTTGTCGCATCGGCTCCACGGGCTTGTATCCCTACGCCATCCGGGACAAGGGCGAACGGACCTTCGAAGCGCGCCAGTTTCCAAGGTCTTCCGGCTATCCCGAAGACGCCGCCACCGGTATTGCTGCCGCTGCCCTGGCATTCGGCCTGCTGGCCGATGCGACGATCGACCGTAACGATCGGCTGATCCGGATCTTCCAGGGGCGAACCATGGGCCAGCTCTCCGAAATCCATGTGCGCATCGGCTTTGCCGACGGCCAGGCGATCGGCTGCCTGCTTGGAGGTGCCGTGACGCCGGCCGGACTATTCGGCTAACCGCACCGTCTCGACGAGATAATCGAGAAAGGCCCTGACTCGTGCCGGCAAGTAGCCGCCGTGCCCGAGGAAGACGGCGTGAATCGGATCGACGTCACCGGGATTGCAGCTCTCCAGCACCGGGATCAAGCGTCCTGCCTTGATGTCGGCAGCCACTTCGAACCGGGCCAGCCGCGCCAGACCGAGCCCGTTCAGGACGAGCTGCCGCAGGGCCTCGCCATTGCTCACCTGCGCATTGCCGGCCACGGGTAAATCGATGCGTTTGCCATTGCGCACCAGCGGCCAGACATCGACCGAGCGGACGAAGCCCAACCCGAGCCGATTGTGTCGCTCCAACTCGGCGGGCGACTTCGGCGTTCCGTGCCGCGTGAAGTAGCTCGGCGCTCCCACGATGACCCGGCGCGTCTCCCCCAGCTTGCGGGCGAGCAGGCTGGAACTCTTCAGCGGGCCGGTGCGGATCGCCACGTCGGTCCGCTCGACGATCAGGTCGACCGTCGTGTCGATCAAGGTGAGATCGACAGTGATGTCGGGATAGCGATCAAGGAACTTCGGCAGTGACGGCAGCAGGAAGTGGACGCCGAACGGCACGTTGGCGTTGACCCGCAGCCGTCCGCTGGGTGTTTCATTGGCCGCCACCCCACGCTCCGCCTCGCCGAGATCGGCGAGGATGCGAACGCTGCGCTCATAGAAGAGCGTGCCTTCGGGCGTGAGTTGGAAACGACGCGTCGAGCGGTTGATCAGCCGGGCGCCCAGGCGGTGCTCCAGCCGCGTGACGAGCTTGCTGACCGCCGAAGGGGTCATGCGGAGCATCCGCGCCGCCGCCGAAAAGCCGCCGCGATCGACGACCTGAGCAAATACCTCCATCTCGCCGGATCGGTTGATCTCGCGCAGGCTCATTGTGAATTCAATTCATAAGTCATGTTCTGGAAGGAAGCCTACGTCACAGGGCAGCTGCACGCCATGTCGTCCCTTCCAAACCTTGTCTGCCCACGGAAGGTCGTCCGCCATGCCGCTTGCCCTTTATGCCCTGACTGCCGGCGCGTTCGGCATTGGCGTCACCGAGTTTGTCATCATGGGCCTGCTGCTGGAGGTCAGTACCGATCTCGGCGTTTCGATCCCTGCGGCCGGACTCCTGATTTCCGGCTATGCGTTGGGCGTCGTCGTGGGCGCTCCAGTGATGACGGTCATGACGCGGCGCTGGCCTCGCAAGACCGTGCTGCTCACGCTGATGCTGATCTTCACCCTGGGCAACGCAGCCTGTGCCCTCGCCCCATCCTATGCCTCCCTGATGATGGCGCGTGTCGTGACAGCCTTCGCCCATGGCACTTTCTTCGGTGTGGGCTCTGTGGTCGCCACCGGCCTGGTTGCTGCCGACCGGCGTGCCTCGGCCATTGCCGTCATGTTCACCGGACTCACCGTCGCCAACATCCTGGGTGTGCCCTTTGGCACCTGGCTCGGCCAGATGCTGGGATGGCGCGCAACCTTCTGGGCCGTGACCTTGGTCGGTGTCGTTGCCATGGCCGTGATCGCGCTCTTCGTTCCGCGCGGTACGTCGGCCCCGGAAGAAGGCAACTGGCGGAGCGATCTGCGCGCTCTGGCGCGGCCGCCGGTGTTTCTCGGCCTCCTGACCACCGTCCTGGGCTTCGGCGGTTTGTTCGCCGTCTTCACCTACATCGCGCCCATCCTGACTCAGATCACTGGCTTCGAGGACGCGGCCGTGTCGCCAATCCTGCTCGTCTTCGGCGCCGGCCTGATCGCCGGCAACCTGATCGGCGGCCGACTAGCCGATTGGCGGCTGGTGCCAAGCATCCTGGGAAGCCTAGCAGTCCTTGCCGGCGTGCTGGCGCTGATGACCTTCGCTATCCACGACCGGTTCGCAGCTGTTGCCTTCATCGCCCTTCTGGGAGCAGCAGCCTTCGCCACGGTGCCGCCCCTGCAAATGTGGGTGCTGGATAAGGCGGTCGGCGCCGGCCAGAGCCTCGCCTCCAGCTTCAACATCGCCGCCTTCAACCTCGGCAATGCCGCCGGAGCGTGGTTGGGCGGCTTCGTGATCGATCGCGGGCCGGGTCTCGGGGCGGTGACCTGGGTCGCCGCATTGGTGCCCCTGTCCGCCATGCTCGTTGCCTTGCTGGCGTTGAGGCTCGACAGCCGGAAGCGACAGCATGCCGAGGCCGTTCCGGCAACGTCCGGCGCCTGCGACTAGAAATGCACCGTTCGCAGCGCGTGCCCTACTCAGGAATGCCGGCGCGGATCAGGCCATCCCGGTATCTCTCACGGTCCTGCGGCCTACGCAGAGGAAGCATGGGAACTAGCGTGGTGGCCCGGGCCAGCGGATCCAGCTCCAGGACTCGCGACGCAGCGGCTCTGGCGCGATCGAGCTGCCCGCTCAGCGCACCACTGATCGCAATCATCCGCCAGGCCGGCAGGAAACTGGGAACCTCCCCGACCGCCTTTCGGGCCAGCTGCATCGCGTCGTCGTAGCGTCCCGCAAAGAACGATGCGAAGGCGACGGCCGTCTTCATCTGCATGACATTGGGATCGCGAGGACTGAGGCGCAGCGATCGCTCGAGATGCTCGAGCGCCACTTCCGGTTCGCCGAGATAGATCTTCACCCAGCCGCTGAAGTGCCAGCCCAGCGCAAAATTCTGATTGAGGATCAGGCCTCTTTCTATGAGGTCGGCACCAACCTCCAGCTCCTCGGCGACATAGGCGAGATTGAAGCCGGCGACCGTCAGCGACCAGGGATCGTCCTGGCTGGCCAATTCGATGGCCCGACGCGACAGCCGTATCGCCTCCGCACTCTCCGCCGCGACGTCGGTCATCCAACGGCTTTGCTTTCGAAGCGTGTAACACATGCCGGCAAGGGCATAGGCAGCCGCGAAGTTCGCGTCCAACCTGATTGCCTCATAGAGCATGGGCAAAGCCGCTTCGTGCGCCGGCTTGGTCCATTTGTAGGTGTTGGCCAGCGCCCGCAGGTAAAGATCATAGGCATGGAGGCTGTCCGTCGGCTTGCGGTTGGCGCGCTCGATTTCAGCCACTCGTAGTTGCGGGACGAGTTCGCAGGCGACACTCGCGGCCACACGATCCTGAAGCTCGAAGACATTATCGAGCGAGCCATCGAATCTTTCCGCCCAGAGATGCGTTCCTGTTTCGCAGTTGATCAACTGCCCTGCGATACGGATGCGCTCGCCGAACTTGCGTACGCTTCCTTCGAGAATGTAGCGGACGCCCAGCTCGTGCCCGACCTTGCTCACATCGACGGAGCTATCTCTGTAGGTGAACGACGAGTTGCGGGAGATGACGAGCAGGGACTTGAAGCGGGACAGCGCCGTAATGATCTCGGTCACCATGCCGTCGGCAAAGTAATCCTGCTCGACGTCGCCGCTCAGGTTCCGGAAGGGCAGGACCGCCACCGATGGCTTGTCGGCTGGAGTTACCGGCGCGTCCTTCGACACCCTCGATGCGGCCAGAGGCATCTCGACGGTAGTCGTCGACAACGCCGACCAGTCACTCGCTGCCCACCTTACGGTGAACGCCTCCACGGGTTGACGAATGTTCTTGAGTGAGAGCGTCCCGGCCTCTTCGAAATCGGCCTTGAGCCGTCCCGCCACCGCGTCGCGGAAACTGCGGGATACCAGGATGCCGCCGACGGGCGCGGCGGCTTCGAGACGGACCGCCAGGTTCACGCCGTCGCCATAGAGGTCGTCCCCGTCAACGAGCACGTCGCCGAGATGCAGTCCAACACGCAGCAGGAGCGGATGCTCTTCGGAAGCGCTCTTTCTCTCTTCCTCCGCGATTTGCTGGATCTCGATCGCAGCACTCAATGCTTCCACGGCACTTGGGAAATCCGCAAGGACGCCATCGCCCACGAGTTTGAACAGCCGCCCGTTGTGTCGCGTAATCGCGGGCTCAATGAGCTTGGTGCGGAGCACCTTGAGACGGGCGTGAGTTCCGCTTTCGTCTTCGCCCATCAGTCGTGAGTATCCCACGACGTCCATTGCGACTATGGCGGTCAATTTGCGGGTCGGTTGCGCCATCCCTCCTCTCCGTCTACCCGTCGGCAGTTACCCATCCTGTACTGTGTTCAGGCCCGACGGCAAATACACGAAGCCCGCACCTGAACCTCGGCACGTGCGGAGGCGAGGTCGAGCCCCGACTGCAGGCGCCCGGCCGTGATCCGTCACGACGTCGTCGCCGTGTCCCTGATCCAGGGCTCGCCCCAGAGGTTGGTCGCGCGCTTCGCACCGATCCATTTCTTGCCGGGCTGCCCCTTCTCCATTGCTTCGAGCTCGGCGGAGATCTCGATGTTGTTGCCGTCGGGGTCCTTGATCATGAAGAAGAGGTTGTTGCCCGCGCCATGCCGGCCCGGGCCCCACCAGATCGGGATCTCCAGCGACGCAAAGTGATCGGCCCAAAGCTTGAGGTCGTTCCAGCCGGTCGTTTCGTAGGCATGATGATCGGCCCGCGATTGCGGGGCACGGAACACCGCGAAGGTATGATGCATCTCGTCGGATCGCAGGAAGCAGACATTCACATCGCCTGCTTCCGATCCAGCGCCATCCTTATGCACGGTGTCGGACACCATGAAGCCGAGGGTCTTGCTATAGAACTCGAACATCGCCGGGAAACGCGCAGAGGCCACCACGACGTGCTGCAACATGCCGGGCAGGCTGCCGGCCACCAAATCCGCAGCAACCGCGTTGCGTGGGCGAGCCCTTGTTCCGAAAACAGCCAGCCGATCGTCGGGATCGCGCACTGCAAAGGCATCTGCCCCGAACAACGATGTCGGCGACGGCCGCAATGCCACACCCTGGCCTTCGAGGAAGGCGCGATAGGTCTTGAGATGATCGCCGTCCCTGAGCGCAAAGGCGCTGTAAGCGTGTCCCGCTGCCTTCGCCGGGCCGATCACGATCGTGCGTGACGGTGCTTCGAGAAGAAATTCCGTCTCGGTCAGGTGACTCGCCGCCATGCCCATCGTCCGGCTGTAGAAATCCGCGAGCCGGGCAGCGTCGGGCGAATCGTAACGAATATGATCGAGTGTTGCCGGCCAAAGCGGCGAGGCGTCGAGGAGCTGCGTCGTCATTGCCGGAACCCCCTGCAATTCCTCGATCGTGGGCAATGCCCTCCGGGCTGGCAACCTGGAAAGCGCCTGTCGCAACCTGACCTGACAGAACGTGTTACAGTTCAACACTTATGATCTCGTTCTTCGACCCTCTCGTACTCGGCTTCCTTGTCGCTCTCGGCGTCGGTCTGCTGATCGGCATCGACCGCGAGCGCAAGAAAGGTGAAGGCCCGACGCGCGGTGCCGCCGGCCTCAGGACCTTTACCCTGACTTCACTGGCGGGCGCCGCGGGTATCGCCGTTGGCGGTGAAATCCTGATGGCAACGGTGGTGTTGGGCGTGACGGCCTTCGCGGGCCTTTCCTACTGGCATGCTCGGGAGAACGATCCAGGTCTCACGACGGAGATCGCCCTCGTGCTGACGGCGTTGCTGGGCGGGCTCGCGATCCGCGAACCGGCCTATGCCGCGGGTATCGGCGTGGTCACGGCTGCCCTGCTCAATGCCCGTGCCGAGCTTCATCGATTCGTCCGGTCGGTTCTGACGGCCAAGGAAATTCGCGATCTTCTGGTCTTCGCCGGTGCGACTCTCGTTGTGCTGCCTTTGCTGCCCGACCATCCCATCGGCCCCTACGGCGCATTCGATCTGCGCACGATATGGATCGTCGTGATCCTCGTCATGGGCGTGGGGGCGCTGGGCTATGTCGCCGTCCGCGCGGTTGGGTCTCGTTTCGGCCTTCCCCTGGCAGGACTTGCCTCGGGTTTCATCTCAAGCAGTGCCACGATCGGTGCGATGGGCGCGCGGGCAGCCAAAGAGCCGGAACTCATGAAGCCCGCCGTCGCTGGAGCGATTCTGTCCTCGGTCGCCACCGTCGTGCAGCTTGCCGTTCTGGTGGCCGTCACCAGCCTGCCGACCCTCGAGGCCTTCATCATGCCCTTGGTGCTCTCCGGTGCAGCGGCTGTTCTCTACGGCGGCATCTTCACGCTGTGGGCCTTGAAGCAGCGAGGCGAGTCGCAGGAGACGCCAGGGAGTGCCTTCAGCCTCAAAACCGCGCTGACCTTTGCCGTCATCCTTGCGACCGTACTGGTCCTTGCCGCCGCGCTGCAGGACTGGTTCGGAGAAACTGGCGTTATCCTTGCAGCCGGTGCAGGTGGGTTCGCCGACGCTCATTCCGCCGCCATCTCCGTGGCATCGTTGGTGGCAGATGGCCGGCTGGAGCCGACGGCTGCCGTCATCCCCATACTCGTCGCGCTCACGACCAACACTGTGACCAAGATGATCTTCGCCGTTTCGGCTGGCGGCCGCACATTCGCGCTTTATGTAATTCCTGGCCTGATCCTGATGGTGATCGCGGCCTGGGCGGGCATCCTCTTCGTGCCAAAAGGCTGACAGACCGTCACAGGTCGAGATCGAGAAGACCTATGACCTGCACTGTTCACAGGTAGGCAGCGCCGCGAAGCCCCTGTACAGTCCGGGCCGCTTGCGTTCCCTTGTTCTTCTCCCCGGCTTCATGTGCGACTCGGATCTCTGGACCGACATGGTCCCCGATCTCGAAGCGCTGGGCTCACTCCACTACGGCAATGTCTACGAGGACTCGTCGCTCGAAGGCATGGCCCAGCGCGTCCTCGCCGACGCGCCCGATCGCTTCGTGCTGATAGGCTTCTCGATGGGAGGCTTCGTGGCGCGCGTGCTTGCGCTGATGGCACCCGAGCGTGTGACGGGCGTGGCGTTCGTCGCCTCCTCCGCGCGTGGCTATTCCGACGAAGAGCGTGCACGGCGCCAGGCCGGCTTTCGCCCCGGCGATCGTCCACCACCTGCCGCCGGCGCGGTGACCACGGCAATGGGGCTGCATCCCGACCGCGAGACCGATCCCGTGCTGCTCGACCGGCTGCGCATGATGCAACGCCGACTGGGGCCAGACGTACGGAAACGGCAAGCGGCGCTCGTCCGCCGCGATGGCTATGCCGATCTGGAGCGGATCGCCTGTCCGTCGCTCGTCGTGGCCTGCCGACAGGACCGGCTGCGGACCTTTGCCGAGACAGAGCGCATGGCGCAGCACCTGCCCCGTTCCAGCTTCGCCATCCTCGAGGATTGCGGCCACATGGCCCCCCTGGAAAAGCCCAAGGAACTCGCGGCGCTCCTGGCCACCTGGCTGGACCGCGCCGGCCTCTAGAAACCACAGCCAGTTGTAAGGACTCGGGCGCCCGCCCGGGTGTAGCCTTGACCCATGAGTGATGGGCAAGCCCTGTTCGCAGTCCTGCGGCAGTCGGCAGATGCCGACGCCGTAGCTGCCATGGAGCAGCTGATCGGGACAGCTCCCGATAGCGACCTTTGCCGTGTCAACGTTTTCGACTTCGCCCGCCGCCACAATGTCGGAGAAGACGAGACGATCGGCGCCTTCCTGCACGCCGCTCGCATCGGATTGTTCGAGATGTCCTGGAATGTGCTCTGTCCGGGTTGCGGCGGTGTGCTCGACTCGAACGCTTCGCTGAAGAGCGTGCGGTCCGAAGAATATGTCTGCGCCCTCTGCGCCGCGGGTTATGAGCCCACGCTCGACGAAATGGTCGAAGTGACCTTCACGGTGACCCCGAGGATCCGGCGCATCGCTGCGCACGATCCGGACACCATGCCGATGTGGGATTATGCCCGGCAGATCTTCTGGGGATCGGGAATCGACCTTCCTACGGAGAACTTCGACGAGCTGATCGACGAGATCACACTCGATGCCGTCGAGCTGCTGCCGGGCAGCAAGGCAATCCTGTCACTGCAACTTCCCTCAGACTTCGTCATCGTATTCGAGCCCGTCACGCACGCGGCGCGCTTCATCGACGTCAAAGGCGAGCCGACCCGGGAGCGCCAGAACCTGTCTCTGGTGTTCAACAACCTGAGATCGCCGACGGGGACGATGGAGTTGCGGCCAGGGCCACTCCGACTGCAACTGGAGAACCAAACTTCGCGCCGTACGCTGCCCAGCATCTGGATCGCCAACGACCGGATGCATGACCTGCTTGGCCGCCGTAAGCGCTTCCTGACGGCGAAGCGCCTCCTATCGAACCAGACTTTTCGTGACATCTACCGGACCGACACGCTCGACATCGACCAACGGCTGAAGATCACCAGCCTCACGTTCCTGTTCACCGACCTCAAGGGATCGACCGAGCTTTATGAGCGGGTCGGCGATCTCGTGGCGTTCGACCTCGTGCGCGAGCATTTCCGCGTCCTGCACGAAATCGTCGCTGCGGAGAGCGGCGCCGTGATCAAGACCATCGGCGATGCGGTCATGGCAACATTTCCGACACCCGACCGTGCCCTTGCCGCAGCTCTCCGCATGCGTCACGCCATGCGCGCCCTGAACGATGCGCGCGGCCGCGAAGACCTCCTGCTCAAGATCGGCATCCATGAGGGCCCCTGCCTTGCCGTCACCTTCAACGAACGGCAGGACTATTTCGGCCAGACAGTGAACATCGCGTCTCGCGTTCAGGGGTTGGCTGTCTCCCAGTCGATCCTGGCGACGGCATCCGTCGTCGACCACCCGCAAAGCACCGACCTGCTCGAACGCAACGGTCAGAAGCCCATGATGCAAAGCCAGGCGCTACGCGGCGTGACCTCGGAAGTTGCGGTCTACGAGATTCCCTGAGCAGCCGACCTGCGCCGCCGCATCCATCGCGACAGCTTGGCCGAACCGCCGAACAGGAGGGCGACGGCAAATGCCACCGCTGCCGGCAGCCAAAGGTCGATGAAGGATACGATCCGCGCCCGGCTGGGATTGGTGCGGTCGTAGACCACCGTGACCACGTCTCCCTCCGAAAACGACGTGCCGCTGCCGCCGCGGCCGTGGAACTCGACTTCACGACCTTCCTGGGTGGTGAAGCGCACAACAGGCGCAAAGGAGACCTGCTCGACGTCGCGTCGTACCTCGCGCCCGGTGGCGAGTGTCACCTCCTCGGTGACGATGCTGCTGTTCCTGCGAATCTCGACCACTGTGCCCTGCGCGCGGCCACCGCTGGCGTAGAGATCGGTCGCACTCCACAGCGTGAAGATGCCGATCAGGAGTGCCGTAACGGCGATGGCGGTAAAGGCGCGCTCGCCGATGACCGACAGGTCGCCGTTGCGCGACAGCCCCCAGGCAACGGCGCCGAACATCAGCCAGAAGCAGCCGAACCCAATGGCGATGATCGGTACCAGCCAGAGCCGGTCGAACGTATCGAGGCGAATACTCTGTGGGTCCTCGGGCATGTAGAGCACGGTGACCAGATCGCCCCTGGAGAAATCGGGCGAGCCGCTGCCGAGCTCGGTGACTTCGTGCAATTCGCCGTTGGGCAGGCGAAAGCGCACGACAGGCGAATACATGCCGCCTTCGCGCACAATGTCGGCCACCACGCCGTCGGCACGGTCGCCATAGAGAGCGTGGCGCAGATTGCCGAGCCCCAGGAGAATGCCGCCGGCAACGATGAGGCCGCCGATGCCGAATATCCCCCAGGCGATCTGACGCCAGCCCATATCCATGGCCATCGCCAATTTCCTCAGACCGGCTGGCGCTTGCGCAGCCTGTCGATGAGGGTGACCAGCCGCATGCCTTGAGGAGTCGCGGAATCGAGGAGCTGCTCGCGCGGGGTGTTCTCCGCCAACCGGCTGATCTCGATGAGTGCTCGGATATGCTGACGGCGCGTCAGCCGGTACTCCGAAGACCGGTGATGGAAAAACAGGCGCTTGAGCTGGCCGTCGCCCACCAGCGCGTTCAACTCGGTGGCAGTCACGTAGATCAGGAAGCAGATGAAGATCCACAGATGGACCGCTACGAAGCGATGCCAGGTGAAGGCGGCCATCTCAGTCTGGAAGGCCGATCCGAAGCCGCCCGTGTCGAAGGCAAAGTGCAGCAGTTTTTCAAAAAAGCGCACCAGCAGGACGACGAAGGAATAGAAGACCGTCTTGTACAGGATCGGCTGGATCAGGGGTGCGCCGCGGAACTTGTCGATCAAGCGGACCTTGTCCACGACCAGAACCACCTTGCCGACGACCAGCGCCGTCGTGCTGGCCAGCATGAAGTTTGACAGCCGGAACCAGTAGTCATGGACGAGCAGATCCGTGGTGAGCGAGATCAGGTTGAAGGCAACGAAGAAATAGAGCGTCGGCGGCAACAGGTGGCGGATCAAATTGAACCAGCCGCGATAGATCCGCACCGGGAGAGAGGCCAAGGCCAGGCTCACATCCGGCCTCCGTCGACCACGAAGTTCTGCGCCGTCACCAGCCGGCTGTCGTCGGCCGCAAGCCACAGCACCATGCGCGCGATATCGGGGGGATAGACTTTCTCCTTGAGGCATTGCGCGACCATGAGGGCCGCCTCGGCCTCCGGCGTCAGCCAGAGATCGATCTGACGCTGGGTCATGATCCAGCCCGGCGTCAACGAGTTGAGGCGGATGTTGTCGGGCCCGAGATCGCGGGCGAGGCCGCGTGTCATGCCGATCACCGCGGCCTTGGCCGCCTGATAGACCGAGAGCTGTGGCGTCATCGCGTGATAGCTCACGGAACTGAAGTTGATGATCGAGCCGCCGCCGGCCTTCTTCATGCCGGGCACCACGGATTGAATGGCGAAGTACTGGTGACGCAGATTGACCGCGATACGCTCGTCCCAGAAGGCGGGAGTCACTTGGTCGATCGTATGGCGGTCGTCGCGGGCCGCATTGTTCACCAGCACCTTGAAGGCACCGAGCTTGCCCGCCATCCCGTCGATCGTCGCCTGATAGGCAGGGAGATCGCGCACGTCGGCCTTGGCAAAAAGCGGCGCGGGATGGCCCGCAGCCTTGATCCTGTCGACCAGCGCTACGGATACCGCCTCGTCGATATCGACAAAGCCCACCTTGGCGCCCTGTTCGGCGAAATGCTCGACGATCGAGGCACCGATGCCCGAGCCGCCGCCCGAGACGAAGATAGGACGGCCGGCGAGGCTGGGATAAGAGGCGAACTGCGACATGACTTCCTCACGAAAACGAAAGACGGAAGGCGATCTCGCCCGCGAGCGTCGCACCGGCGGCCAGCCGGGTCTTCCCGACAGCTCCGTTGGCATGGCTCACCGGCTCGACGCAGAAGAACGTCTGGCCGTCGGGAACATAGATCACCAGATGGCGGAACGCCTCCGTGGCAGAGAGTTCCAGCCGCATACTCCGGCGCGGCCAGGCGATGGTAGCGCGGCCGTCCCAGCCATCGAAACAATGATCGAGCCCCAGCCCTTCGACCCGGCGTCCCTTGGAGAAATCCCATGCCGGCGGCACCGGTGCATGTTTCAGCGGCAGGACCTCGGCATCGGTCTCCCAGACGCCGCGCAACCGACAGGTCAGCTCGGTCTCCGCGTCGCGCGGGAAGTAGGGATGCAGGCCCAGCCCCGCCGGGACATCGCGATCTTCGAGATTCTCAATCGACATGCCAGCGACCAGCCCCGTCTCGTCGAGCGTGAAAGTCTGGCGGGCGCGATAGTGGAACGGCCATCCCGAACGGCCATCATGCTCATAAATCAGCTCAGCCGAACGCGCGTCGTGCCCGCCGACCGTCCAGGCATGTGCCCAGCCATCGCCATGCATCGGATGGCGCACGCCCGGCCAGTTGAGCGGCACGTGGATCTGCTCGTCGCCGAAGCGGAGCTGCCCGTTCGCGATGCGATTGGAAAACGGCACCAGCGGATAGCAGGCACTGTCCTTCCCCGTGCCTGATGCCAATGCCGCCTCAGTGGCAGGCCGCAGCACATCGCCGGCCGCGCTGCCTTCTCCGAGCACGGCAAAGCGCGCAATCGACCCTCCGGCTTCCGGCGCAAGGTCGACCGAGAGCCGACCGGCTTGCAAAGACAATAGCTGCATGAGTTCGTCTCACCTGCCTCCCGACGAGTAATCCACCGTGGCCTACTTTTTGCTGGGTTGCACCTATGTCTGGTGGCACGCCGATGATAGGCTTTCGTCAACTCGACGTTGTCGGCTTCGTGCCGAGTGCCATTCGTCTCGACACGGCCATCACCCGGACCTGGGGGCTATCACATGAGTGACGAGGTCATCGGTAAGTGGGAGTTGAGTCGCCGCCGCGTACTGGCCACCACAGCAGGCCTCGGTCTGCTTGGGTCGACAGGCCGAGCTTTCGGGCAGTCCGCCGGCCCCTGGAGCCAGGCGCCGCGCAGCAAAGTTGACCGCCTCAACTTTGTCGTCTGGACCTACGGCGACATTTATACGCGTATCGCCAAACAGTTCGAAGCGGATTGGGGCGTCAAGGTCGACTCGACCATCTCCTCATTCAACGATCATCCGACCAAGCTGACGACGATGTTCGCGGCCGGCGAGAAGATCGACGTCTCGCAGTCCTCGCCGTTTTCGTTCCCGAACTTCGTAAACCAGGGCCTGGTCGAGCCGATCGACAACCTTCCCGGCGCCGCCGACTACATCAAGGACTTCACGCCCTTCACCAAGCAAGTCGCGACGGTGGGCGGCAAGACGATGGGCCTTCCCTATTTCTCTGCCGTGTGGGTGTGGAACTACTACGCCGACATGCTGGAGAAGCTGAAGATCGACAAGCCCTTCGCCACCTACGATGAATTCATCGAGCATTGCGTAAAAGCCAAGAAAGACGGCGTCTCACGCTATCCCGTCCTCTGGGTTGCGGGCGTCGGGCTCGAGCAGCTACCGGGCACCTGGTACCAGATGACCTGGAACCGCGGTGGCACCTTCTTCGACAAGCAGGGCAATCACATGCTGGGCGCTGGTTCGGTCGCCCGCGAAACCTTGAAATGGTGGGCGAACACCTTCGAGAAGGGGCTCGATATTTCCGACCCCGAATCGCTCAAGGTGCAGTTCACCACCTCGGCCAAGGCCTTCGGTGCCGGCAAGAACCTCTATCGTGGGCCCAATCACCATTACGGGCTGAACGTCGTCAACGATCCGGCGCAATCGCCCATCGCCGGCAAGGTCAAGGTCCATGGCTCGCCGGGCGAGGGTAAGACGATCGGCGTCACGCACGTCTACTTCCTCACGTCGGCCACGCGCGACAAGGAATGGGGCTGGAAGCTGCTGCAGTATCTCGGCGGCAAGACCAAGGACGGCAACTACACGCAGGCCGTCAGTCTCGCGAAGGACGCGATGCTGGGCTCGGGTTACACCTCGGTAATGAACAGCGATGCGGTGAAGCAAGGCTGGGCGCCGTGGGGCGATGTCCCCGCCATCCTCAAGATCTGGGACCAGGCGGCTTACATCGGCGAAGTCTGTTCATCGGTCTATCAGCCGTGGCATTTTCCCTGGACCGATCAGCTCAACATCGAGGTCCAGAAATGCCTCACCGGTCAGATCACGGCCGACCAATGCTGTGACAATCTGATCAAGGGCATTGCCGACGCCAAGCGCAAGGTCTGATCCCCTGACGACTCAGGCGCCCGCACTGTCGATCGCGCGAACGGGCCGCAGGCCCTGGTACCAGCGCGAGATGTCGGCCGGCAGCTTTGCGTTCTTCATGAACGTGCCGACCCTGTTCTTTCTCGGGCTGGTGCTCGCCTATCCGGTGATCTACGCCGGCTACCTGTCGGTCCACCAAGTCGGCCTCGCCCAACTTCGGCGCGGTGTCTTCAATTTCAATGGCTGGGACAATTACAGCCGCGTGCTCGAAGATCCCCTGTTCTGGATCGCGATCAAGAACACGTCGATATTCACGGCCATCACCGTCGGCAGCGAGGTCGTGCTGGCAGTGCTGATCGCGCTGCTGCTCAACCAGACGGGCATCTGGACATCCCGGATCACCCGTTTCCTGATCCTGCTGCCCTATGCCATTCCGCCGATCGCCAACGGCCTGATCTGGTCGTTCCTCTACAGCTTCCAGTTCGGCTTCTTGAACCGGATCCTGTTTTCGCTCGGGCTGATCGACGATCCGATCAATTGGGCAGGCAATCCCGACACGGCGCTCTACGCCGTCACCGTGCCCTATATCTGGCGAACCCTGCCCTTCGCGATCATCCTGGTGCATGCGGCCCTGCAAGGTATCCCGCGAGAACTCTACGAGGCGGCCGCCGTCGACGGCGCCAGAGCGTGGCATCGTTTCTGGCACATCACCCTGCCACTACTCCGGCCAATCATCGCAATCATCCTGGTGCTGCGCACTGCCTTCGCCTTCGCGGTCTTCGAGGAAATCCTCGCCATCACGCAGGGCGGTCCGGGCGACGCCACCTGGGTCGCCGCCTGGTACAGCTACAAGATCACCTTCTCGCCGCCGAACAATTTCGGCATGGGCTCGGCATCGGCCTTCATCCTGACCTTGATGATCGGCATCATCGCTCTGATCTACATGCGCATGGTCTATCGCCGGGTGACGCTCTGATGTTCGCCACGTCGCGCACCACGAAGCTC
Source organism: Reyranella massiliensis 521 (assembly GCA_943369775.1). Taxonomy (GTDB): domain Bacteria; phylum Pseudomonadota; class Alphaproteobacteria; order Reyranellales; family Reyranellaceae; genus Reyranella; species Reyranella massiliensis_C. The sequence goes on along the minus strand of CALROF020000017.1, from coordinate 22,341 downwards.
TTGCTTCACATCGCCAACCTGATGGTGATCGCCTTCATCCTGCTGCCGCTGGTAGCGGTGCTGATCGGCAGCATCCAGTCGGAGAAGGCTCTTCAGGCCGATACGCGCCGGCTGCTGCCCCTGGAATTCACCCTCGACAACTTCACCGTCATCCTCACCAAGGGCGAGCAGAAGGGCCGAATCTTCGATCAGGTCACCTATCTGCCGGACAACATTAAGAATTTCTACACCGCGTTCCTGAACTCCGCGATCGTGGCCGGCTCGGTGACGTTCCTGACGCTGCTCTTCGGGTCGCTGTCGGCCTACACCATCGCACGCCAGCGCTTCCGCTGGACCCTCTTCCTGCTGCAAGCCAACATCGTCGCACGCTTCGTGCCGGTGATCGTGCTGATGATCCCGCTGTACGTGGTCATGCGGTCGGTCGGACAGCTCAACTCGCTCTCGGGCGTCATCATCGCGGAGACCGGCTTTCTCCTCCCCTATGCGATCCTGATCCTCGCCCCCTACTTCGACACGATCCCCGCCGAACTCGAAGAAGCGGCGCGCATCGACGGATGCTCCCGGTTCAGCGCCTTCGTGCACATCGTGTTGCCACTGGCGACGCCGGCGCTGGCCGCCTGCGGGGTCATCATGTTCATCATTTCCTGGCACGAGCTGCTGATCCCCTTGATCCTGAATGCCCGGCCGGACGTGATGACGCTGCCCGTGGTCATCGCCAGCCTGGTGGGCGACGTCCATGTCTTCTTCAATCTCATGATGGCGATCTGCCTGCTGGCACTCGCACCGACCGTGATCCTGGTGGCGCTGCTGCAGAAGTATATCGTCGAGGGCCTATCTGCGGGTGCAGTGAAGGGCTGAACGCCCCGCCGAGCCGCCCAGCGATACAAGGAATTGGCCTCCCTTTTGTCGACAGGCTTATGATCCAGCCGTCTTCAACGACCCTCGAGGGAAGGAAACGGACTGATGTCGACGAATATGCTGAAGAAGCGGCTGCAGGCGGGTAAGGCTTGCGTTAACGGCTGGCTGGCGATCCCCGACGGCTTCTCGGCCGAGACCATGGCGCAGTGCGGTTGGGACAGCGTCACCGTCGACATGCAGCACGGCGTGCAGGACTATCATTCGATGGTCCGCTGCTTCCAGGCGATGGACAAGCATCCGATCACACCGCTGGTGCGCGTGCCGTGGAACGAACCCGGCATCGTCGGCAAGGTGCTGGACGGCGGCGCCTGGGGCGTTATCTGCCCCATGGTGAACAACGCCACCGAAGCGAAGGCGCTGGTCTCCTATTGCCTCTATCCGCCCAAGGGCAAGCGCTCCAACGGCCCGATCCGTGCCGGCGCCTACGGCGAAGCGACGCCCTATCAGGCGACGGCCAACGACGAAGTGCTGGTCATCCCGATGATCGAGACGCAGGAAGCGATCGACAATATCGACGCCATTCTCGACGTGCCGGGTATCAGCGGCATCTATGTCGGCCCGTCCGACCTCGGCCTGTCGCTTGGCCTGAAGCCGATCCTCGACCGCGAAGAGCCGCAGATCCTCACGATCTACGACAAGCTGCTGGCGGCCACCAAGAAGCGCGGCCAGTTCGCCGGCCTGCACAACGGCACGGCCTCCTACGCCGCCAAGATGATCGGCAAGGGCTTCCGGCTGGTGACCATCGCCAACGACAGCGGCCTGATGGCCCAGGCTGCCCGCGCTGCCGTCAATCAGACGCGCAAGGAAGCGGGCGAAGTCGCCGCGAAGTAAGCGCGCCAAAACAAGCGTGAGGTCCGTGCTTTACGCCAACGCGAGGTTGCCCGACGGCAGCCAGCATCACATCGAGGTCGAGGGAGGGCGGATCACCGCCCTCCTCCCGATCTTGGCCCCGCCGACCCGCAAGGACACCATCGACCTCGGCGGCGCTTTCGTCATGCCGCCCCTGGTCGACGGGCACATCCACCTCGACAAGACACTGCTCGGCCTGCCCTGGGTGCCCAACCAGGCCACGGGCAACCGGGTCGCCGACCGCATCGAAGCCGAACGCAAAGTGCGCGCCTCCCGGACCCTGCCGGAAGTCGAGACCGGGTCGAACCTGGTGCGGCAGGTGATGGCGAGCGGTACGCTGCACATGCGCACGCATGTCGACATCGACAACCAGCTCGGGCTGCGCAATCTCCAGGAAATATTGAAGGTCCGCGAGCGTTTCCGCGATCTCGTCACCATCGAGATCGTGGCGTTCCCGCAAAGCGGCGTGCTGCGCTCGCCCGGCACGGCGGAACTACTCGATGCGGCGATCAGCGAGGGCGCCGACCTCGTGGGCGGGCTCGATCCAATCGGCATCGACGGCGATCTCGACGGGCACCTCGATGCGATCTTCGGTGTCGCGGCGAAGCACGGCGTCGGGGTCGATATCCACCTGCATGACGGCGGCGAGAGCGGCATCGCGCAGATGCTGGCCATTGCCCTACGTACCGAAGCGGCTGGCTTGCAGGGCAAGGTGGCAATCAGCCATGCCTTCGCCCTGGGTTCCGTTCCGACGGACAGCGCCGCCCGAACAGCCGACGTGTTGGCCAAGGCTCGCATCGCCATCATGAGCCACGGGCCGGGGGGCGCCACGATCCCGCCGCTCAAGCTCCTGAGGGAGCATGGCGTCGAAGTGTTCGGCGGCTCCGACAATATTCGCGATGCCTGGTCGCCCTTTGGCAACGGCGACATGCTGGATCGCGCCATGATGATCGCCTATCGCGCCAACTTCCGGCACGACCACGAACTGGCGTTCGCCTTCGGGATGGTGACGGACGCCGGCGCCCGTGTACTCGGCCTCCCCGACTATGGCCTTCGAGCCGGTGGCCCCGCCAACTTCGTGGCAGTCGAGGCCGAGAGCGTGGCGGAGGCCGTCGCCACTCGCCGACGACGCAAGCTGGTGGTAAAGGCGGGGCGCGTCATCGCCCAGGATGGCGCCCTCGTCTCCTGATCCCCAGGATTTGTCATGGCGTCGCGTCAGGCCGTGCTCGGCATGGAGCAGGCTTCGTTCTTCTACGGCTCGGGCCGCGTCTTCGAGAACGTGTCGTTCCTGCTGGACGATGCGCGCACGGCGCTGGTCGGCGAAAACGGCGCCGGCAAGTCGACCCTGCTCAAGTGCCTGACGGGCGCGCTCGAACTCAACGCCGGCCAGGTGATCCGCTCCCGCGGGCTTCGCGTCGGCCAAGTGCCGCAGGACATTCCCGAAGCGCTCGCCGAACGGCCAGTGCGCGACGTGCTGGGCGATGCCCTGATGCGAGCCGGCCAGGACGGCGACTACTGGCGTATCGATGTGCTGTTCGACGAGATCGGCGTTGCCCAGGAGACACTCGACAAGCCGTTCGGCACCCTGTCGGGTGGCTGGCAGCGGCTGCTGCTGATCGCGGCGGCAGCCCGGCTGGAAGAGCCCGACATGCTGGTGCTCGACGAGCCGACGAACCATCTCGACCTCGCCAACATCAACACCTTGGAACGCTGGCTCACGACTGACTTCGCGGTGCCGATGCTGATCGTCAGCCACGACCGTGAGTTCCTCGACCGCGTGACCGAGCGCACCCTCTTCCTGCGCAGCGACGGCGTGCACACTTTCAAGACACGCTTCTCGATCGCGCGCGAGGAACTGCTGCGCCGCGATGCCACGGCGGCCGCCCGTGCGCGCCAGGAGGACAAGGAGATCAAGCGGCTGGAACAGGCCGCGGCCCGTTACAAGGTCTGGGCAGTCAAGAACCCCGACCTCAACAAGCGCAAGAACGCCGTCGAAAGCCGCATTGCGCGCATCGAGAAGGAACGCACGCAGACCTATGTCGCGCGCGAACGCCGGCTCGAGCTGGCCGACGGCGACATAGACGCGCGCGTGGCGCTTCGGCTCTCCAGCCTCGATGTCACCGTACCGGGCTCGGACCGCAAGCTGATCGCCATCGACCGGTTGGCCGTTGCCGCCGGCGAGCGTGTGGCGCTGTTGGGCGTCAACGGCGCCGGCAAGTCGACCCTGCTCGCAACCCTGGCGGCCGCCTTCGATCCGACGCGTGAGCACTATGACGGCCAGGCATCAGTGCGGTTCAATCCGGCCTGCCGGCTGGTCTACTTCGACCAGACCATGAACGACCTACCGACCAAACAATCGATCCTCGACTATGTCGTCGAGGCCGACGGCATCACCGAGAAGGATGCGATCCGCCACCTTGCTGGTGCCGGCTTTGCCTTCGCCCGCCTCGGCGAACCGATTGGCGTGCTGAGCCACGGCGAGCGTGCGCGGCTGGTGTTCCTGAAAATGAAGCTGCTGCGGCCCAACTTCTATGTGCTGGACGAGCCCACCAACCATCTCGACATCGAAGGCCAAGAAGATCTTGAGGAACAGCTCGAGAAGAGCGACGTCTCCTGCCTGTTCGTGAGCCACGACCGCTTCTTCACGCGGACCGTGGCGACGCGATTCCTCGAAATCCGCAAGGGCCGGCTGATCGAGGTCGAGGACGCCGACGCCTTCTTCGACGCCCAGACCTAAGGCGTCGCTCTCAGCTTACGATTTCGCCGCGGAAGGCCCAGCGCGTCATGCGCTTCTCGATCATGGCGCAGACCGCGTACATGAGAACGCCCATGATCGCGATCGCGAACAGACCGGCAAAGGTCGTGGGCGCATCGTTGCGCGCGCTGGCCGACAGCATCAGGAAGCCGATGCCGTTGTTGCCGCCCACCGTCTCGGAGATCACCGAGCCGATGAAGGCGAGCGTGATCGCCACCTTCAGGCTGGCGAAGAGATAGGGCATGGCGCGCGGAATGCCGACCTTGGTCAGGATCTCGATGCGCGTGGCGCCCAGGCTGCGCAGCACGTCTCGCATCTCCGGCTCGATGGTAGCAAGCCCCGTGGCGACGTTGACGACAATCGGGAAGAAGCTGATGGCGAAGGCCGTGATGATGGCAGGCAGCGAACCGACGCCGACCCAGATCATCAGGATCGGGACGATCGCCACCTTGGGGATGGCGTTGAAGGCGATCAGCAGCGGATAGAGGCCGGAATAGACGAACGGCGATGCGCCGATCGCCAGCCCCATCAGCAGGCCGCCGGCGATGGCCAGCAGAAACCCGATCATCGTGGTCCACAGCGTGTCCCAGGAATAGGCCATCAGGATGTCGAAGCGCTGGAAGAAGACCGCGAAGACCTTGCTGGGCCTCGGCAGGATGATCTCGGGCACGGCGAAGACGACGCAGGCAATCTCCCACACGATCAGCAGGCCGGCCAGGACCAGCCACGGCATGGCGATCTTCAGCGCCTCGCGGCGGAGCTCGGTCATGCGTGCTCCTGGTGGATACGGTCGCGCAGCTCGTGAACGAGGTCGACGAAGTGCGGCTCGAAGGTGGTGGCGAGCGTCCGCGGGCGTGGAATGTCGATCTTCTTGGCCATGACGATACGGCCAGGGCGGCGGCTCATGACATAGACGGTGTCGGCGAGATAGACGGCCTCGCGCAGATCGTGCGTCACCAGCACGCCGGTGAAGCGCTTCTCCATCCACAGCGCCTGCATGACGCCCCACAGCTCCTCGCGCGTGAAGGCGTCGAGGGCGCCGAACGGCTCATCGAGCATCAGGAGTTCGGGCTCGTGGATCAGCGCACGGCACAGGTTCGAGCGCTGCTGCATGCCACCGGAAAGCTGCCAAGGGTACTTATCTGCAAAATCGTGCAGGCCGACCGTCTTCAGAAGCTTCATGCCGCGCTCGACATACTCGGCGCGATGGCTGCGGAAACGGCGCTTGTGCGGCTCCACGACCTCCATGGGCAGGAGGATGTTGTCCATCGTCGAGCGCCAGGGCATCAGCGTCGGGTTCTGGAACGCCATGCCGACGCCCTTGATCGGACCCGTGACCTTGGCGCCGGCCACATGCACCTCGCCGCCCGAAGGCGGCAGCAGCCCGGTGACCAGCTTCATGATGGTGGACTTGCCGCAACCCGACGGCCCGACGACGGCAATGAACTCGCCCTTGTCGATGCCGAAGGTCGCATCGGCAAGGGCTACAGTGCTTTCCTTGCCGAGACGATAGGTGAGACTGACGCCCCTGAGGTCGACGAACGCCACGGCCTAGTTGGCAACCATACGGTCCGCCTTGGGCGGCAGATACTGGTTGGAGAAGACCTTGTCCGGTGCCGGCGCGTTGGGCAGCCCATAGGCTTCGGAGACTTCCTTGACCGCACGCGCGAAGCGGGCGGGATCGACATCGCCCAGGCCGTTGGCCTTGACGTAGGGCGTCAGGATGTTGGTCTCCAGCGAGATCTTGAGGCGCTCCAGTTCGAGCTTCTCGTCGATCAGCGGATCGCGCTTCTTGGCGGCGGCGACGCCGAGCTGCGGATTGGCGATGACGTCCTTCCAGCCCTTGATCGTGGCGGCAACGAAGCCCTTCACGGCCTTCTCGTTCTTGGCCATCTCGGGCGAGATCACGATGCCGTTGCCATAGACGTCCATGCCGAAGTCGACATAGCGCATGGCGACGATCTCCTCGAAAGCCACGCCGCGCGCCCGGAGGTCGAGCATTGAGGAAAAGTAGTGGCCGGAGACGAAGTCGACCGAGCCCTGCACCAGGCTCTGCTCGCGCAACTGCGGCGTCAGGTTGACATGCTCCCACTTGGAAATGCCGTTCTTCTTGGCGAAGGCCGGGAAGAGACGGAACGAGGCGTCGAACACCGGGGCGCCGAGCTTCTTGCCTTCGAGGTCCTTCGGCGTCTTGATACCGCTCTTCTTCAGGGCATAGACGCCGAACGGCGCAAAGTCGTAGGCCATGAACACGCAGAGCACTTCCTTGCCCGGGTTCTTGGCGTTGTACTCGATGGTGGCGTTCACGTCGGCGAAGCCGATCTGGTAGGCGCCTGTCGCAACGCGCTGGACCGCGCCGGCCGAGCCCTGGCCGGGGTCCATGGTGACGTCGAGGCCTTCGGCCTTGTAGTAGCCCTTCTCCAGTGCCACCAGGAACGGCGAGGTCGGGCCCTGGAACACCCAGTCGAGGGTGAACTTGATGGCGGTCTGCGCATGGGCGGGCAGGCTCCCCAGTACCAACGCAACGGCAGTCGCACCAGCCAGCGGTTTGGCCAGTAGTTTGGCGATTTTGCTCATGTGCTTCCCCTCAGCTCCCTGTCCGCGACTCTTAGGCGGACATTTCACGGACGCCAAGGGGATATCAGGCAGATTCTATGCCAGTCGGTGCCATAGCCTAGCCGACGCCCAGCATCCCTCCGATCAGGCGGAAAACATGCAATTTCGTCCAGATGTCTGCAGGGGCAAAGCTCGGGCGCGCCTGCATGGCGCGCCAGTAGCGCGCGAGCGCCGGCCGCTTCTGCAGCTCGGTGCCCATGCCGACGAATTCCATGCGGGCGAGGAACACGGTCCAGACCACGTCGGCCGCGCCATAGGCAGGCGGCACGAGTACGGCACGGCCATCGTGAAGCGTCTGCTCGAGCCGATCCATGAAGCCGACCGCTTCGGCGCGACGGTTCTCAGCGAGCCGCGCGACGGCCTCGGGATCAAAGGCGTGGATGCGCCCGGCAAAAACCGCGGCACGCTCCTCATAGACCTTGGCGAGGTCGGGGTTCTGGGCGGCACGTTCGAGGAGGCGACGACGGACCGACTCGAGTCGCTTGGGAATCATGATCCGCGCCATCGGGTTGCGGGCGAGAAGCCCGCCGAAGGTCAGCTCCTCGATCGGATAGCCGTAGTGAAGGTCGAGCCAGGATTTCGTGTCGCCATCGATGGTCGCTTCGCTGACGCCCAGCGTGTACTCGGCGATGTCCCGGCTCTGGTCGAGGATGCGGTCCGGCAGCACCAGCGTCGGCACGGTCATGTTCGGATTGAGCCGCACATAGTCCGGCCGCTGCTGGACCATCTTGAAATGGATGTCGATCACCATCGATTCGTAAGCGATCCCGCCTTCGACGAGTGCCAGGCGCGCGATCATGGAATAGTAGGACGACAGCGCATGATAGAGGCGCGGCTTGGGTTCCGGCATGCCCGATCATCACCTGCGTGAACCGCGGATGCAAAAGGCGGATTTGAGCAGCCTCAGGCTGCCTCGATGCCAGCCTGCTGGGTCGCCACGAGCCGCGAAAAGGCGCCCCCGCCAGCGACCAGTTCCTTGTAGCCGCCCTTCTCCACGACCCGGCCGTGCTCGAAGACTACGACCATGTTTGCCTCACGAATGGTCGAAAGCCTGTGGGCAATCACGAAGGTCGTCCGCCCCTGCATCAGCACCTTGAGCGCCTTCTGGATACGGGCTTCGGTGACCGAATCGAGGGCACTGGTCGCTTCGTCGAGGATCAGGATCGGCGGGTCTTTCAGGAGCGCCCGGGCAATGGCTAGACGTTGACGTTCGCCACCCGACAGGGTCATCCCGCGCTCGCCAACCATCGTGTCGTAGCCATTGGGCTGGCGCATGATGAAGTCGTGCGCCTCGGCAAGCTTGGCCGCTGCCTCGAGCTCGGCCTGGGTGGCGTTGGGCTTACCGATCCGCAGATTGTCGGCAATCGAACGGAAGAACATCGTGCTGTCCTGGAAGACGACGCCGATGTTGCGACGAAGCGACTCGAGCTTGATGTCCCGGTGATCGACACCGTCTATACGGATGACACCCGACTGGGCATCCCACATGCGGTGGAGCAGCGACAGCGCCGTGCTCTTGCCTGCACCTGTCGGGCCGACGAAGGCCACCGTGGTGCCCGCCGGTACGTCCAGCGAGAAATGGACCAGCGCCGGCCGCTTGCCGTCGTAGGAGAAATTGATGTCCTCGAAAGAGACATTGCCACGGGCGCGGCCGATATCGATGCCATTCGGCTTGTCCGGCACGGTCGATTGCGAATCGAGCACCCGAAAGAAGTCGGCCAACGCCGGCATCTGGAAGAAGATGCGGCTGACGAAGCCGGAGGCCTGATCCATGCGGCTGATCAACATGGTCGCAAAGCCCATGAAGCTCACGATTTCGCCGACCGTCGCCTCGCCCTTGGTGTAGAGCCAGGTGCCCAGCACGAAGATCAGGATCACCGTGATGGTCGAGGCGGCACGCGTCATCACCGACAGCAGCGCCCACCAGTTTAGCACGGGGAACTGCGCCGCCAGGGTTTCGCGCATGATGCGGTTCATCTCGCCCGCCTCCGCGCCCAGCCGCACGAAGCTCTGGATCAGATGAATATTGCCCAGCGCGTCGCCAGCCCGGCTGGCGAGCTGGCTGTGATAGTCCTCGACCTGATGCTGCAGGCGGTCGGTGCGGCTCACCACCCAGGCGTTGGAGATCGCGAAGAAGATGATCAGCACGATCAGCAGCAGACCCAGCCGCCAGTTCATGAACAGGCTGAGGGGCAGCATGATGAACAGCGCCACGAAGGTCGCGAGATTCTCGCGGAAAAACGACAGCCAGATGCCGAACAGGTGATCGACACCCGTCAGCATGATCTTGAGGAGGCGTCCCGAATGCTGCCCGTGATGGAAGGCGAAGGGCAGCACCAGCACATGCTCGAAGAAGCTCGCCATGGCGCCCAGCCGGCGACGGTGAGCCATGCGGTCGGCCTGCAACGAGACCACTATATTAGCGGCAATGCCGCCAAGCCCGACGACAGCCCAGAGAATGAGGAGCTGGGTCGCCTCCTGCCACAGCTCCTCGGTCGACTTGTCGCGCGCCGATCCCAGAAGATCGACGACCTTGCCGAACAGGACCGGCTCGTAAAACTGCAGTGCCGCCACCACGATGTTGGCCAACGCCAGGCCGATCGCCAACCCGCGCTCGGCCCGTAGCAGGCCGATGACCCGGCCGTAGACTCGAAAGAACTCCATGCGAACCTGTCAGCCGGCGTTGTGCACGATGTCGCCTACGCCGCCTTCCCGTCGCCGAGGAAGCGCTCGACGGTGCGCACGAAGAAGCTGACGCCGAAGGGAATCGCCATGTCGTTGAAGTCGTAGCGCGAGTTGTGCAGGCTCACGGCATCCTTGCCGCCCCCATTGCCCAGCCACACCATGGCGCCCGGCACCTTCTCCAGCATGTAGGAGAAGTCCTCCGCGCCCATCCGGGAGGCGGCCTTGTCGGTCGCGGCATGCTCGCCGCAAACGCCTGCTGCGACGTCTAGGGCAAAGCGGGCGCGTTCGACATCGTTCACCGTCGGCGGATAGCCAGGCTTGTGCTCAACCGCGATCTCGACGCCGTGCATGCGAGCCGCGCCCTCGCAGATCTCGTCGATACGACGCCTCACCAGCTCGCGATTCTGCGGCGTGGTCGTGCGTGTCGTGCCACCGATATGGGCGCCGCCGGGGATGACGTTGTAGGCGGAACCGGCGTTGAAGAAGCCCACCGTCACGACCGCGGGCTCGATTGGGTCGATGTTCCGGCTGACGATGGTCTGCAGGGTGAGGATGATATTGGCGCCGACGACCATGGGATCGAGTGTCGAGTGCGGATGGGCGGCATGGCCGCCGCGGCCCGTGATGCGGATGTCCCAGCGGTCGGCCGAGGCCAGGATCGGCCCGCCCTTGGCCACGATATGACCGACCGGCAGGCCGGGCTTGTTGTGGATGGCGAATACGGCGTCGCAGGGGAACTTTTCGAACAGGCCGTCGTCGATCATCACCTTGGCCCCGCCACCGCCTTCCTCGGCCGGCTGGAAGATGCAGTGCACGGCGCCTTCGAAGTTCTTCGTTTCGCTCAACATCTTCGCGGCGCCCAGCAGCATGGCGGTGTGGCCGTCATGGCCACAGGCATGCATGCGACCGGCATTCTGAGAGCGGTGCTCGAAGTCATTCGTCTCGTCCATCGGCAGGCAGTCCATGTCGGCGCGCAGCCCGATCGACTTCACCGAATTGCCCTTGCGCAGGGTGCCGACCACGCCGGTCTTGCCGAGCCCGCGGGTCACCTCGAAGCCCCACTCCTGCAGCTTGGCGGCGACAATGTCGGAGGTCCGGTTTTCCTCGAACGCCAATTCGGGATGAGCATGGATGTCGCGACGAATGGTGGAAATTTCACCCTGAATTTCGAGCGCACGAGGCAGAACAGGCATCACGTACTCCGGTTGGATCTGCGGACATCTTAGCCCAAAGTAGTGGCATGTTGTCTCTCACGGACGTCGAAGATGCTGCGGCCATCGTCCAGGCCACGATGCCGCCCACTGCGCAGTACGCATGGCCGCTGCTCGCCAAACGCACGGGTTGCGAAGTCTGGGTGAAGCACGAGAACCACACGCCGACGGGTGCCTTCAAGGTGCGCGGCGGGCTGGTCTACATGGACCGGGTGAGGCACGAGCAGCCTGGCCTCAAGGGCGTGATCAGCGCGACCCGCGGCAATCACGGACAGAGCATCGCCCTGGCGGCCAGCAAGGTGGGCATTCCCGCCACCATCGTCGTGCCCCACGGCAACTCGGTCGAAAAGAACGCCGCCATGAAGGCCTTCGGCGCCGAGCTCGTCGAGGCAGGCCACGATTTCGATGCCGCCAAGGACGCCGCCCTGCGCCTTGCCGGGGAGCGCGGGCTTGCCATGGTGCCGTCCTTCCACCGCGATCTCGTGCGCGGTGTCGCGACTTACGCGCTCGAACTCTTCCGGGCGGCACCTGCGCTCGACACGGTCTATGTGCCGATCGGCCTGGGATCGGGCATCTGCGGGACCATCGCCGTGCGCGACGCCCTTGGCCTCGCGACCAAGGTGGTCGGTGTCGTCTCGACGGAGGCCGCGGCCTACGCCCTGTCCTTCGCCGCCGGCAAGGTCGTGGCCACCAACAGCGCCGACACCATGGCCGACGGCATGGCCGTGCGCGGCCCGGATGCCGAGGCGCTTGGGATCATCCTGAAGGGTGCGGACCGTATCGTGCAGGTAAGCGACGCCGAGATCGGCGCCGCCATGCGCGCCTACTACGAAGACACCCACCAGCTCACGGAAGGCGCCGGGGCAGCGGCTCTGGCGGCGCTCCAGCAGGAGCGCGAGCGCATGAATGGCAAGCGCGTCGGCCTCGTGTTGAGCGGCGGCAATATCGATCGCCCTGTCTACTTGCGCGTGCTCGGTAACGCCGGCTGAGGAGCCCAGGCCAGGTCGCTCTTCACCGCCTGCATGATGAAAGACGATCGTGTGCCACGAACGCCCGGCATGCGCAGCAAGGCCTTCATGGCGAATTCGCTGAAGCTCGCCAGATCGGGCGTCAGCACATGCAGCAGGAAATCCATGTCGCCGGTCACGGCGTAGCAGGCCACGACTTCGGGCCGCGCCCTGATCGCCGCCTCGAAAGCCTCGACGTTCTTCTCCGAATGATCGTCGAGGGTCACCTGCACCAGCGCCTGCAGCGCGAGACCGAGGGATAGCGGCGACACCAAAGCGGCATAGCGACCGATGACGCCCTCCTCCTCCAGTCGCTTCACGCGACGCTGGCAGGGCGTTGCCGAAAGGCCGACGCGCTCCGCCAGTTCGACCATGGGAAGACGGCCATCGGCCTGAAGGGCACTCACGATACGTTTGTCGATGTCGTCGAGAGCGATCATGGTGTTTTTCTCTAAATTTACTTTTCTATTTAGAGAATATCCCCATTTCGACTTGCACAGAAGGTCAACTTTGCACGGATTCACCTGCCGGGACGGCCCATATTCGATGCATGAACATTGCCCCTCTCGACAACCTGCGCGGTGACTATGCCGGCATGGCGCCGGACTGGACGGTGAGGCAGCATGCCGATCACTACTCCGAGGAGGAGCAGGCGGTGTGGCGCCTTCTGGTGGAGCGTCAGAGTGCACTGGCTCGCCAGTATGCCTGCGCGGAATTCCTGAACGGTCTCAAGACGCTGGGCATTGGCGACACCATCCCCGACTTCGCCGCGGTGAACGCCAAGCTGGAACCGCTGACCGGCTGGCGGGTCGTTGGCGTGCCCGGCCTAATTCCCGACGCGGCCTTTTATGACCACCTGGCGCATCGCCGCTTCCCGGTCACCGTGTGGATCCGCAAGCGCGAGGAACTCGACTATCTGGTCGAGCCGGATCTGTTTCACGATTTCTTCGGCCACGTGCCTCTGCTAACCGATCCGGTGTTCGCCGACTATATGCAGGAGTATGGCCGCCGCGGCGTCGAGGCTGGACCGAATGTCCATCTCCTGGCCCGTCTCTACTGGTTCACCGTCGAGTTCGGCTTGATCCGCACGCCGCAGGGTCTGAAAGCCTACGGCGCGGGCATTCTTTCATCCGCCGCCGAGGTCAAGCATGCGATCGAAGGCCAGGGCGTACAGCGCCTGCCCTTCGATCCGGCCAAAGCCATGCAAAGTCCCTACGAGATCGACAAGCTGCAGCCGATCTACTTTGTGCTTGATGACTTCCGGCAGCTCATGGAGCGGCCGGACCGCCATTGACGTCGCGGCGCGCGGCAATCACGCAAGCCCGACTACTTCTTGCGGGGATCGTCCGCCGGATTGACGTAGGTGACGCCCCACGGTCCGACACTGTGGAGCTGGACGATCGTCTCCTCCGACGTCCAGGCAAAGTGCGGTGTTCCTGGCTGCATGATGGCGAAGCCGCCGACCGTCAGCGGCATGGTCTTGGACATGTCGAGCTTGTCGCCCGCGCCCATGTTGAAGGTTCCCGACAGCACGGTCACATGCTCGATCACCGGATGAGTGTGCGCCGGCAGCCGGTAGTTCGCCGGGAACTTGATGCGTGCCGTAATCGGCTTCGCCTCGTTGAGCGGCCCCTCGATGACAACGATCTGCGCACCCGGGGGCATGGACGGCACATCCACCCACTTCAGCTCCGACGGCAGGACCATCAAATGTCCGCTGCCGTGGGCCACTGTGTGGGTCTGTGCGCCCGCAACCGAAGCAAGCGCCAGCATCAACGTGCCCCCTAGGGCGGCGATCGAAACGATCCGGTTCATGTTGTTTCCCCCTTACTTTCAGCGCCGGGTGACGACGATCTCGATGTACTTGCTCGGCACGACCATCGAGTTGTCGCCCGAGCGGTTGAACTGGCCGACCAGCGCAATGAGATCTGCCGCCAATGCCGCCTGGCTCTGCGCGGGGAGCGCCTCGAATGCCTTCAGGACCGGGCCGTAGTAGGTCCTGAATACGTCGAGCCAATGCTGCGCCGACTTGTAGCGAAAGACGAAATCGCGCTCCTTGATCGCAATCGAGGCGGCTGCCGGTCCGAACAGCTCGGTAAGACGCGCACTCGTTCCCCACAGCGCCGGCGACTTGACGCCCGCAGGTGGCGGCAGGTGCTTACCGATTGTCTTGAAGAGCTGGCCGATGAAGCCATCCGGCGTCCAGTTGGCGAGCCCGATCTTGCCGGACGGCCGGCAAACCCGGGCCATCTCCGCGGCGGCCCGCTCCTGGTTGGGCGTGAACATGACGCCGAAGGTCGAGGCCACGACATCGAACGCGGCGTCGGCAAAAGGCAAGGCTTCGGCGTCGGCCTGGCGGAAGTCGATGTTGAAGCCCTCGGCAGCCGCGCGCGCCCGGCCGCGCTCGAGCAGCGACGGGACATAATCGGTCGAGACGACCTCGCAGCCGCGCCGCGCCGCGGCGAGCGTCGCATTGCCGTTGCCGGCGGCGACATCCAGAACCTTCTGGCCGGCGCGGAGGTCGAGAGTTTCACACAACTGTTCGCCTACAATCTGAAGCGTTGTGCCGACGACCGCATAATCGCCGGAGGACCATGCGCCCTGCTGGCGTGTCTTCACGGCCTTCAGATCGGCCGGCGCCGGCGCGACATTCGGTTGGGCAGCAACGGCGGTCGTCGTCATTCGTGCCTCCTTGGGCATTGCGTTCGGTTGCAGGCGAATGGTGTCTGTCAATCGGGCGGACAAACATGTACAGTTCGACTGACAGCATGCTGACCTGTACCGGTCGTTCCAGCAGGCCAGTTACCTCGAAGCCGGAGACAGCAATGATCTCCTTCAAGATCGATCCCAGCGATCCGAACCCGCTGGTCGTTCAGATCGTCGACGGCATCCGGCGGCAGATCGACGATCGGCTTCTGCGTCCGGGCACCAAGCTGCCGTCGATCCGCAAGCTCGCCGAGACCTACCGGATCAGTCGATTCACCGCGGTGGAGGCATATGACCGGCTCGTCGCGCTCGGCTACCTCGAAGCCCGGCGGGGAGCGGGCTTCTTCACGACGTCGTCGCGCGATGTCCCGGCCCGTCATTCATCTTCCGACGATCAGAAGCGCAACGAGGAGCTGGTCTGGCTCGTCCGTCGATTGCTCGAAGCGCGCGAAGGAACCGTTCTCGCCGGTGGCCCCTGGCTTCCCAATGACTGGATGGATGAAATGGGCATCCGTCAGAGCCTGGCAGCGCTCGCCCGCAAGAACGGAACGCACCTGATCGAGTACGGCAATCCGCGCGGCTACCTGCCCCTTCGCGAACATATCGTTCTCATGCTCTCGGAGTTGGGCATCACCGCCAGCGCGTCCCAGATCGTCCTGACTCAAGGCACGAGCCAGGCGCTCGACCTGATCATTCGGCATTTCATCAAACCTGGTGACGCCGTGCTGGTGGACGATCCGGGGTACTACAACCTGTTCGGCAGCCTTCGCCTGTATGGCGCCAAGCTGCTTGCCGTGCCGCGCAATCCCGATGGTCCGGACTTGGCCGTGCTTGAGCAGCTTGCGGCTGACCATCAACCCAGAATCTACTTTACCCAGTCGGCTCTGCAGAACCCTACCGGGACCAACATGAGTCCGCACACCAGCTTCCGGGTGCTGCAACTCGCCGAACAGTTCAATTTTCAGGTCGTGGAGGACGATATCTTCTGCGACCTGCAAACCAAGAAGACACCGCGGTTGGCGGCGCTCGACCAGTTCAGCCGGGTCATCTATGCGCGAAGCTTTTCGAAGACCCTTTCAGGCAGTCTTCGAGTCGGCTTCCTTGTGGCGGGTCAGGCCATCGCGGATGACCTGACAGACATCAAGATGCTTTCCAGCATCACGAGTTCTCAGTTCATAGAGCGACTGCTCTATTCGATGCTGGTCGATGGCCACTACCGAAAGTTCCTGACCCGACTGCACAAGCGTCTCGATGAGGCGCGGGCCGGCGCGATCCAGATGTTCGAACGTATCGGAATGCCCCTGTTCGTGGAGCCGGACAGCGGCATGTTCCTGTGGGCACGCTTTCCCCATATCGAGGACGCGCTGGCGCTGGCGAAGAATGCGTCGGATCACGGCATTGTTCTGGCGCCCGGTGCGGTCTTCCGGCCGCATCTGCAACGTTCCCCGTGGATGCGCTTCAACGTGACGACCTGCGACGATCCTCGTCTGCATCGCTGGCTCGAGCGCGTCGCGGCCCAGCCGGAAGACGACTGGAACCGGCAGCAGGCGGCGGAATAGGCAGCCCTCAGCGCAGGACGACGAGCCCATCGACGGCAACGACGCCTTCGCCCTCGTGCTTCACCAGCAGCGGGTTGATCTCGGCCTCGGCCACGCTGTCAAAGGTCTTGTGTGCCAGGTTCGAGAAAGCGGCGATGGTGCGCGCCAAAGCGGCAACATCGCCTTTCGGCAGGTTGCGATAGCCGCGCAGGGTCGCCAGCCCTTTCACTTCGTCGATCATCTGCCGAGCCTCGGCCTCATCCACTGGCGCAAGCCGCGTCGCGGCATCCTTGTAGATTTCGGCCAGCACGCCGCCGAGGCCGACCGTGATCGTCGGCCCGACCAATGGATCGCGGCGAAAGCCCAGGATCACCTCGGCGAGCCCGCGCTCCATCTTCTGCACCAGGAAGCCCTCGAGCTTGGCCTGTGGCGCATAAGCCTTTACCCGCTTCTCCATCTCGCGCGCCGCGATGGCGGCCGTCTGGCCATCCTGCAGGCCGAGCGCCACGCCTCCGGCTTCGGTCTTGTGTGCGATATCCGCCGACAGGATCTTAAGCACCACTGGCGCTCCGAGTTCCGTTACCGCGGCCACGATGCGCTTGGCATCGGGCACGGCCATCGACTTCGCCATAGGGACATCCAGCGCGGCGAAGAGATTGGTGGCCCGCCGTTCGTCGAAGCCCGAGACGCGGCCCGCCTCCAGGGCTCCCAGAGCAGCGACCGATGGCTCCTGCAACGCAGGTATTTGCTGCAGAGGCTTACGCAGAAGGCACAGGGCCATGGCTTCGGCGCAGGATTCGGGATGGCGGAACGCCGGCACACCCGCTGCCGTCAGCAGAGCCAGCGACTTGTCGGCCGCCGGCGTCAGCGCGACCGCGAAGGGCTTGGCGGATTTGGCGAATCGCAACAGTGGCTCGACCGCCAGCTCTGGATTGAACTGTGCGGAGGAGCCTACGACGAAAATCACCGCGTCGTTGGCGTCATCGGCCAGCAGACGCTCGATCGTGCCCGCCACGATCTCCGGCTTGGCGCCGGCAAGGGTGAGATCGACGAGCTTGCCGTCCCCCGCCGCAATTCCCAGCGGCTTCAACCAGTCGACCAGCGCGCGCGGCGGGCCGGCGATATCGAGACCTGCCACCGCCATGTTGTCGACCACCATGGCGGCACCACCGCCAGTGGTCGTGGCGACGGCCACTCGCTTGCCACGCGACGGCGGTCGACCCACGAGGAGCGGCGGCACGTCGATCAGAGACTCGAACATCGAGACCCGCGCGATGCCGTGCCGATGGCAGAAGGCATCGAACGTGGCATCGGATCCTGCAATCGCCCCGGTGTGCGACTTGGCCAGTTCCTGGCCGATCGAGGAACGGCCGAGCTTGTAGGCAATCACCGGCTTGCCGGCCGCATGAGCGCGGCGCGCTGCACGCGCCAGCCGCTCGCCGTCGCGTAGAGTCTCCATGAAGAGCAGGATGGCATCGGTCTTGGCGTCGTCGACCAGCAGATCCGAGATCTCGCCCACGGCGAGATCTACCTCATTGCCGACCGAGATCAGCCTCGAAAAGCCAATGCCGCGGGCATCGGCGCGCGAGAGCAGTGCGCCGATCAAGCTGCCGCTTTGGCTGACCACGGCCCAGCGCCCGCTGCGCAGCTTGTCGACGGCGAAGGCAGCGTTCGCCGTCAGCGCCACGGCAGGATCGGTGCTCACAGTGCCAATGCTGTTGGGGCCCACGAGACGTATGCCCGTATCGCGCACGATGCGCGTCAGCTCGTCCTGCAACGACGCGCCGGCTGCGCCGGCATCGGCGAAGCCACCGGCCAGGATCGAGGCTACCTTCACGCCGCGTCGGGCACATTCGGCCAGGGCAGCCACGGCGGCCGCGCCATTCAGCAGGATGTACGCGTGATCTATGTCGCCGGGAATCGCGTCGAGATCCTTGTAGGCTTTCTCGCCGAGAATTTCGCCGCGCGAAGGATTCACGGGCAGGATTTCGCCGGTAAAGCCATGCTTGCGCAAAAAACGCTGCGGCCGCGACGTCGTCTTGGCTGGATCGGCCGACGCTCCGATCAGTGCGATGCGGCGCGGCTCGAACAGAGCTGTGAACAGGTTCTTGGGATCGCTCATGCGCCGAGTATACTCCGCACATGTTTTCTCGCCGCACTTTCGTCGCTTCAGCACTCTCCGCCATCGCCCTGCCGGCATACGGCCAGACCGGGCCATGGCCCAACAAGCCGATCAGGCTCGTCGTGCCTTACGCTCCCGGTGGAACGACCGATGTCGTCGCCCGCGTCGTCGCCGAATATCTCGGCAAGCGCCTGGGGCAGAACATCATCGTCGACAACAAGCCCGGCAAAGGTGCGATGGTCGGCACGGCGCTGGTCGCGAAGGCGCCGCCGGATGGCTACACGCTCCTGATGTCGGTGATTTCCGGCCTCACCATTTCGCCCACGCTCTACGGCGGTGGTGATTTCGACCCGATGGCTGACTTCATCCATGTGTCGATCGCCTCGACCAACCCCAGCGTGCTGGTCGTCAATCCGGCGTTCGAGGCCAAGACATTCAAGGACTATGTCGCCTATGCCAAGGCCAATCCCGGCAAGCTCGCCTATGCCACCTCCGGAGCCGGCTCGAGCAACCATCTGCTTGGCGTGCGCCTCTCGCAGGTGATCAGTGCCGAGATGGTTCATGTACCCTATCGCGGCGCAGGCCCCGCCATGATCGACACGATCAACGGCAATGTACCTTCGATGTTCGACTCGCTGCCTTCGGCGGCACCGCACATCAAGGCCGGCAAAGTCCGCGCCCTGGCGGTCAGCAGCGAGCAGCGCAGCCCCGCCTTCCCCGACGTGCCGACCATGAAGGAAGCGGGCTACCCCGACCTCATCTCCTACTCCTGGTTCGGCATTTCGGTGCCTGCCAAGACGCCGGCGCCGATCGTCGATCGCATCGCCACCGAGATGCAGGCCGTGCTGAAGGAGCCGGCCGTCGTCAAACGCTGGGAGGAGATCGGTGCCGAGCCCAGCACGATGACGCCCGCCGAGGTCACGCGCTTCGTGCAGGAGGAAATCGATAAGTGGACGCCGGTGGTGAAGTCATCCGGCGCCAAGCCCGAGTAAGGAGGAACTCGACATGACCATCCGTCGCGTAAGCTCGCCCGCCGTCGCCGAACCGCCACCCGAACGTTGGTCGAACTGCCTCGTGGTCGACGGTGTCGCTTACGTCTCCGGCATGACGGCACGCAGCGGCACGACCGTTGCTGGCAATGACGAGTATGAGCAGGCAAAGGTGATCTTCGGCAAGATCAAGTCCCTGCTCGAAGCGGCCGGCGGCGCCATGTCCGACGTGGTCAAGATCACGGTGTTCGTCACCGAGATCTCCAACAATACCAAGGTCTGGGCAGCGCGACGCGAGTTCTTCACCGGAGACTTCCCGGCCTCGACACTGGTCGAGGTTAGTGCCTTGGCCGCCCCCGAGATCCTGGTCGAGATCGAGGCGGTGGCCCATCTCGGCAAGGGCAAGCGCTGAGGCTGCCCTTCAAGCCAGATCGATGTCGTAACGGATGAAGCCGCGGTTGACGGCGACCTTGTCGTAGAGCAACCGCGCGGTCGCGTTGCTGTCCTGGGTCTGCCAGTAGACGCGCGGGCATTTGCGTTCACGCGCCCAATCGGCGACGGCCTCGATCAGTGCTCGCGCTACGCCCTTGCCCCGTACATCCGATGCGGTGAACAGGTCCTGCAGATAGCAGACGTCCGCCGACGAGGTGTTGGCGTGGATCAGGAAATGCGTGATGCCGACCAGGCGACCGTCGAGTTTGGCACCCAGCGCATGCATGCGCGTATCCGCCTGGAACTCGTTCCAGGCGCGGTCGTACATCTCCTGCGGGAGTGTGCGCTTGTAGAAGTCGATATAGGCGCGGAACAGGATTTCCCATTCCGCGCGATCGCTCTCGGTCAGTTTGCCGATGGTCAACATCACGCGTGACTGAACATGGGTTTGCCGGCGACCGGCATCGTGGCTTTCAGGATGGTGCCGCTCGCGATCTTGGCGCTCTGGCGCGAGACGACGAGGTAGAGATCGCGACCGGAGAAAGCGACGTTGGTGCAGTAAATGTCGTCGCCGCAATCGACATGATGCGTCGGCCGGCCAAGATGATCGAAGCGCCAGGCGGTGGTGCTAGGATGGGCAATCACCAGACCGCCCTCCTCGTCCAACGCCATTCCGTCGGGCCCGGCATGGCCGCCGCTCATCTGGATGAACAGACCGACCTTGCTCGCGGAGCCGTCGGCCATCAACGGCAGGCGCCACACGGCATTGCCACGCGTCACCCCGACATAGAGCACGTTCTCCGACTTGTTCATGATGAGGCCGTTCGGGCTGGGCACCGTGCCGACCAGCATCGTGAGCTTGCCGGCCGTATCGTAACGATAGACCC
Organism: Reyranella massiliensis 521; assembly: GCA_943369775.1. GTDB lineage: Bacteria > Pseudomonadota > Alphaproteobacteria > Reyranellales > Reyranellaceae > Reyranella > Reyranella massiliensis_C. The sequence goes on along the minus strand of CALROF020000017.1, from coordinate 1,626 downwards.
GGCCTGTCGGATCGTGCAGACCGGTCTGGCCCTGGTCGGTGAAGTAGAGATCGCCATTGGCGGCAAAGAACAGATCGTTGACGCCCTTGAAGCTCTCCGAGCCGCGTGTCTCGATCAGCGGCGCCACCTTTCCGGTCGCCGGATCGAGCAGGACGATGCCGCGCTTGTAGTCGGTGATGAAGATGCGGCCATCCTTGTGGATCTTGAGCCCGTTCGGCCAGCCATCGTACTCCGTCACCAGCGTCCATTCTCCTTGGGCGTCGATGCGGAAGACACGGCCGAATGGAATGTCGGTGACGTAGAGATTGCCGTCGCGATCGAAGCTCGGCCCTTCGAGGAAGGAATCGAGCACCTGGCCCACGGCATTGGCATCGCCCCATGACGTGCGGCCAGGCTTGCGGAACCTCTCCGGCAGCTGCGTGAACTCGGTCGCGGCTACCGGCTTGGTGAGGCCATACATCTAGGCGGCCTTCACTTCGCGCTCGGCCTTGAGTGCGCGCACCGTCTGGCGGAGCGCATGAACGGTCTTCTCGATCTCCGCCGCGCCGTGGCTCGCCGACACGAAGCCGCCGGGAGCGCCCATGACATCCACGCCATGGGTCATCAAGCCCATGCGGATCTTGCCGCTGAGCGGGCCTGAGCGGCCGCCCTTCAACTTGGCGAAGCCCTGCTTCAGCGGGTCGAAGGTCGCAGGATCGATGTCGTCGCCAGTCGGGTTGGGATAGATCAGGAAGGTCGAGGACTGGCCATAGATGCCCCAGGGAATTCCCTCCTCGACCAGCACCTGCGTCAGCGCCTTGCGCAACACTGCCGCCGTCCGGTTGGCCTTCTCGGCAAGATCCTCGTCACGCAGCAGCGAAAGCGCTGTCACCGCCGCCGCCGCCGACAACGGGTTGGCGTTGTAGGTGCCCGGATGGCCGATACGCTCCTGCTTCTTCGCGGCAGTCGCAGCATGATCGATCAGATCAAGGATCTCGCGTTTGCCCGCCACCGCACCGCCCGGCAGGCCACCGGCCACGATCTTGGCAAGGATGCAGAGGTCCGGCGTCACGCGGAAGGCTTTCTGCGCACCACCGGAGGACCAGCGGAAACCCGTGATCACTTCGTCCATCAGCATCACGACGCCGCGCTTTGCCGTCACGTCGCGCACCGTCTGGATGAAGCCCGGCGGCAGCGGCACCTGTCCCCACGACGCGCCCGACGGTTCGAACATCACGGCTGCGATATCGTCACGGCTCTCGAGCAGCTTCACGACGGCGCCGACGTCGTCGGACGGCATCAGGATGGTGAGATCGGCAACACTCTGCGGCACGCCGGGCGTCGTCGTACCGTCATAGTGCGAGGTGGCGCCCGCCGCGACGGTGTCGTGCCAACCATGGAAGTGGCCGATGAAGCGTACGATCTTGTCCTTGCCGGTGTAGGCGCGCGCCAGGCGGATCGCCATGTGCGAGGCCTCGGTGCCAGACGCGGTGAAACGCACCTTCTCAGCGGACGGGATCAGCTCGCACACCAGTTCGGCCCAGCGCACCTCGAGCTCGTGGCTCGAGCCATAGTGCGTGCCGAGCTCGATCTGCCGCTTCACCGCCTCGATGACGGCCGGATGCGAATGCCCCAGCAGCATCGCGC
>CALROF020000016.1:0-49910 GCA_943369775.1 Reyranella massiliensis 521 | reverse complement strand
AGAAAGGCAACACGCTGCCCGGCCACATCGCCGGCCTGGTCACCGCCATGAAGCCCGGCATCGAGCCGATCATGAAAACGACGGGACCGGACCTCCAGCAACGCGCCGTTGTCGCGAACGTGCAGGCCAACGTGCGTCGCCTCCAGACGGAAAAGCCGATCCTGGGCGACATGGTTGCCGCCGGTAAGCTTCGCGTCGTCGGTGCGTACTATGACCTGCCCACCGGCAAGGTTGTTATGGTCTAATGTAGGCATCGTAACTGTGAGACTGGGTCTGCCATGCGCAGGAAGGCGTTTGCCATCCTTGCATTTGCATTCGCCCTTGAGACGGGACTGGTCTCTGTTGCCCAGGCACAGACGTCAGCGCAGCTACAGGCCCGTTGCTCGCAGCTCATCGCCTACTATGACCGCTACGGAATGGGTCGGAGCACGGACTCCGACGGACGGCGCAATCACACCCGGATAGCCGCTGCAATCGATTGCGCGAATGGCCTGTATGCCGAGGGCATACAGGCCATGGAGGATCTTCTGCGGCGCAAGAAGCTTACGCCGCCGCCTCCGGGACCGGACGTACCGGAAGACGACGATTGATTTCCGTTCAGATCTGCGTCGTCATTTTCACTTCACGCCCGCGCGCCAACTGTTTCATCCAGGTAGCCAGGTCGGGGCGATGCTTAACCTGGTGGCCGTAGTGCTTTCTCAGAGCATCGACCAGGCGGCCTTTGCGGCCGAGAAGCTCGTCGGCATAACCGATCATCACTGAATTGGGCCACGCCTGGGGGCGGATCTTGCGCAACCGCTCGAACAGACGCTCTTCCGGCTCATCGGGATAGAGCTGGGCGAGGAGCGACAGCATGCCGGCAGTGGAGCGCGATACGCCCATGTGGCAATGGACCAGCAGGTGACCATCGAGGCGGTTCGAGCGCGACGTCGCCAGCTCCTCGCCGAACTGCAGGATCGCTTCGACGTGCGTTGCCGTGGGCATCACCTTGCCGGGTTCCGGATCGATGATGTCGTGAAAGCGCAGAAGCGTGCGGTGGTGCGGTGCGTAGGTCGTGAACGCATCGATATCGAGGCGATCGGGATCGAGCATCGACAGGACATGTGAAACCGGCGTGTCGCGCGCGTGGGACAGTTCGTCGATGCCACAGATCGTGAGAACTGAAATCGAGATAGGCTTCATGGCGACCCTTCCTGCCTTGTCGGCAGGGCAGATAGCACAGCGACCAAGCCTTCCTCGAGTCCGTTCGGGTGCAGATCAGGCAGCCAGGGCCGATTCGCTCGCTGGGTCTCCGGCGATGCGGCTGTGCCACATGATGCGGCGCTGGTTCATGTCCCAGGGTGTCGCCTGATGCAGCAGGCAGCGATTGTCCCACACCACCGCGTCGCCCGCCGCCCAGTCGTGGTGATAGATGCGCGGAGGCTGGCAGGCAAATTCAACCAGGCCTTCCAGAAGGTGCCGGGATTCCTCGCGGTCCATGCCGGGAATGTTATGGGCATGGCGGCCGATCAACAGCGATTTACGGCCGGTTTCGGGGTGCGTCTTTACCAGCGGCCGGAGCGGCACCGGCCCGTCATGTAAACCATAGCCGCTGTATTCGCCGTCCGACTTGCCGGTCTGATGGCCGAGCTGCGACTGGCTGTAGTGCAGCGAGTGATAGGCCTGCAGCGTCTCGATCTGCGTCTTTCGCGCTTCGTCGAGCGCATCGTAGGCGGCGCGCATGTCGGCCCAGCCGGTTTGGCCGCCGATCGTCGGCACTTCCTCGGCGCTGAACACGGCGCCCTTGGCCTGCACGGGCATGTAGGTGCTGTCGGCATGCCAGCCCATGTTGCCCTTCAGGATCTTCATCACGTCGTCGTTGTCTTTTTCGATCCTGAGCGTGCCGTCCGACTTCACGTTGCTGATCGCGGCCATCTCGAACTCCAGAGAGCCGAAACGTTTGGCGAAAGCGATCTGCTGGTCGCGCTTCAGATACTGGCCGGGAAAGACTAGCAGCGCGTATTTCAGCCAGGTCGCATAGAGCTCGCGCCAGGTCGGTTCGTCGATTTCGGCGAGCTTGATGCCTGTCACGACGGCGCCAAAGGTGGCATCGAGAGGCTTGATTTCAAGACGGTTGGCCATCGGGAACCTCGTGGGGAACCTGGTGATCGTCGCCTGCATCTTACGCAAAAAAGAACGGCCGGGCATTGCCCGGCCGTCCTCTCCATTTCGCAGTTCGGGGTCTTACTGGACCACGATTTCGACGCGGCGGTTCTGCGGCTCGCGGACGTTGTCGCCGGTCTGAACCAGCAGGCCCTGCTCGCCACGGCCGATGACCGCGATGGCCGTCGCCGGCACGCCTTCACGCACGAGGGCGTCCTTCACAGAGTTCGCACGACGCAGCGACAGCGCCATGTTGTACTGCTCCGAGCCCGACGTATCGGTGTGGCCCGTCGCCGTGATGCGCGCGTTGCCCTTGGTCTTGTAGGCCTGGGCGGCCTGACGGATCGTGCCGAGCGCCTGCTCGCTGAGGTTCGAGCGGTCCCAGTCGAAGAACACCATGAACGACGGCGGGGTGACCGGAGCTGCGGCCGGCGGCGGAGCAACCGGCGCAGCCGCCGGCTGACCGAACTTGTAGGTCACGCCCAACATCGCGGAGATGTTGTTGTTGTTATAGGCGTTCGGGCTCGTCGTGCCGTAGTAACGGCCGTCGAGGTTGACGCGCAGGCTCTCGGTGACATTCCAGCCGATACCGACGATGCCCTGATAGGCGAACTGTGTGGAGCACAGACCGCAGCCCTGGATCGTCGAGTCGACGAAGGCGATACCGGCACCCGCACCGACATACGGCGTGATCGTGGCACCCGGCATGAAGTCATAGAGCAGGTTGGCCATGATCGAGAGCTGGTCGACCTTGCCGTAGACGTTCGCGTAGCCCGTCGGGAAAGCGACGTTGCCAGTACCGTTGTTCGAACGATACGTGCCTTCCAACTCGATCCTGGGACCGACGAAGTCGTAACCGACGACACCGCCGGCAGCCCAGCCGGTGTTCATCTGGTAGCTGTTGTTATTCAGCAGCCAGTTCAGGCCGCCTTGTGCGCCGATGTAGATACCGGGATTGGCTTGGCCTTGCGAAAACAGAGATTGCGCATTCGCGGCCGCCGGCAGAGCGAGCAGGGAAGCTGCTGCAGCGATTAGGATCTTCTTCATGTGCGGTACCCTCGTTGATGAGACGCATCCCATCTACGAGGGCAAATGAGGCGAAGTTGCCGCCACTCGGGCAATGGAGGCCGAACTCCTCCATCACCGTGGCTATAACGCAACAGTCTAGCAGGTTTACTGCATGAACCAGCCGTGGCTGACCACTGCAGATTGGCCCGTAAATGCTGTGCTGGATGCTGCTGCGAAGAAAAGCACGGCGTCGGAAACTTCATCCGTCGTGGTGAATTGTCCGTCGACCGTATCCTTCAGCATGACGTTCTTGATCACCTGCTCTTCGGTAATGTTCAGCTCCTTGGCCTGCTCGGGGATCTGCTTGTCCACCAATGGTGTGCGCACGAAGCCCGGACACACGACATTGGCCGAGACGTTGTATTCCGCGCCTTCCTTCGCAAGCACCTTGGCGAGGCCGATCAGTCCGTGCTTGGCGGTGACATAAGGCGCCTTGAGCTTGGAGGCTTCCTTGGAATGCACGGAACCCATGTAGACCACGCGGCCATACTTCGCCTTGTACATGTGCTTGAGGCAGGCCTTGGTGGTGAGGAACGCGCCGTCGAGGTGGATCGCCAGCAGCTTCTTCCAGTCGGCGAACGGGAAGTCGATGATCGGCTTCACGATCTGGATGCCGGCGTTGCTCACGAGAATGTCGATCTTGCCGTACTTGGCGATCGTATCGGCGACGCCCTTCTCGACCTGCGCCTCGTCGGTGACGTTCATCGCGACGGCGAAGGCATCGCCACCCTTGGCGGCGATCTCCTTGGCGGTTGCATTGGCGGCGTCGAGGTTGAGATCGGCGATCACCGGCACGCCGCCTTCGGCAGCGATGCGCAGCGCGATCTCCTTGCCGATGCCCGAAGCGGCGCCGGTGACAATGGCGATACGTCCCTTGAAACGCGACATGGCAGAAACTCCTTCAGTTTGAACGCGGCGTCTTCCGACAATCAATCCTTGAGGTAGTCGTACACGACCTCGCCGAGGCCGAGCGTAAGGTCGGTGACGAAATGGCTGGCCGACAGGACCTCGCGCACCGGCAGGCGCGAGACGTCGCACATTGCATGGTCGAAGAGCTGCAGCGCAGCCGGTCCAGACCAGGCGCCCTTCAGCGTCACGTTCTCGGTGTAGTAGCGCACCAGCTCGCAGATGCGCGGCGTGCAGTCCACGTGCGGCACGATCTTGATCATGAAGTTCGGCTTGGCCAGGCTCTTTAGCAGCGGCGCGTGGTCGATCTCGCGATGCTTGTAGCCCATGGTGGCATTGACGCAGAGGACCGAGCCGTAGTGCAGGGTGCAGACCAGGGTCTCGCTCTCGTGCGTGACGCGCGGCGTTGCGAGCTTCTTGGGGAAGCCCCAGATCTCGCGACCACCGGCGATCGGCGAATTGTCGTCGAGATACATGGCGTGCACGTAGCCGCCTTCCTGAACCTCACCGCTCTTGTCCTTGAAGCGGACCGGGATCACCTGTCCGGTCTCGGTGTAGTCACCGAAGCCCGTCGAATCCGGCATGCGGATGAACTCGTAGTTTACCGTGTCACCCACGACCTCGAGGGGCTCGGGCACGAGCGCGCGCAGCACCTCGGGATCGGTGCGGTAGCTGATGACAACGAATTCGCGGTTGTAGAACTTGTACGGCCCGCGCGGGTAAGCCGGGTTGTTGAGGGGCATCGCAAAAGCGTTCTTGCGGACATCGGCCAGTTTCATCGCGGTCGTCTCCTGCTTGTCCTACTCGCGGCCCTGCATGGCCAGGTCGAAGGTGAATACGCCGTCCGGGCTACGGGGGCGTTGCAGCACCTCGGGATGCTCCAGCGTCCGCGCCATGTCCTCGTAGCCGGACTTCCAATGCTCCTCCATCGTGCGACGCGAGAACTCGTAGTCCTTCGAGGCGCCCTCGTATTTGTGAGCGTGATAGATCAGGTGAATGATGTTGTAGACCTTGTCGTCGGCCGCCTGCGCCAGCAACTCGGCCTCCGGCGTCTGGCGAAGTTCGGGCTGCACGGAGTCGAGCAGCTTGGCGGCGGCACGCCGCAGCGCCTGCATCTGCCTGAACTGGTCGGTGCCGGCGCGGGTGCGGCTGGAGTAGCGGATGTCCTTCTGCCGGACATCGACCTCGATCATGTCGCGTGGCAGTTCACCGCGCGCGCTCCACAGGTCGACCTGGAAGGCGAGCGTGTCCTGCCGCGGCATCGCGTCGAGCACCCATTGCAGCGGCGTGTTGGAGACGATGCCGCCATCCCAGTAGAATTCGCCGTCGACCTCGATGGCCGGAAAGCCAGGCGGCAACGCCCCGCTGGCCATGATGTGCTGCGGGCCGATCTTGTGCGTCTGGTTGTCGAAGTAGACGAAGTTGCCGGTCTTCACGTTGACCGCGCCGACGCTGAAGCGCTGCTTCTTGGCGTTGATGCGGTCGAAGTCGATCAGGCTTTCGAGCAGGCTGCGCAGGGGCGAGATATCGTAGTAGGCGAGGTTGCCGGGATTGCCGGCCGGCAGTGCGAGGGGCGGCGGAAAGCGCGGCTGGAAGAAGCCCGGCGCGCCCCACATCAAAGTGCCCCACGACCGCCACTGGTTGATCAATTGATGCTGCAGGTCGCTCTTGATCTGGTGCTTCTCGAAGTAGGGAATGCCGAGCGGTGGCCGGCTGACCTGCTCCCAGAAAGCGCGCAGCTTCTCGACCCGCTGTTCCGGCGCATTGCCGATGATCAGGGCGGAGTTGATGGCGCCGATCGAGATGCCGGCGACCCAGTCGGGGTGAAGATTGGCTTCCGCGAGGGCCTGGTAGACGCCGGCCTGATAGGAGCCCAGCGCACCGCCGCCCTGCAGCAGCAGGGCGGTCCGTTCGAACGGAGGTCGGGTCGACACTCGTTTGATCGCCATGTCGCGTCTCTCCCTCACTCCTAACCACCGGCCGGACGATGTCTACCTAGCATGCGTCGGGCCAGCCCGGGTGGGCCATCTCGCCGCTTCACGGTTCCTAAACAGTGAGTCAGAGATGTGCAAACAGGCTACGGGCGCCTACGGGCACGCCGCCCAGGAAATCGCCGTCAAAAGCCAGGCGCTCGTAGCTGCCCTGCTCGAAGTTGATCGGGTCCTGATACCAGCGCCGCGCATAGGTTGCATAGACGAAGGGCCGGCGGTTAGTGGACTGGTTGGGTGTACCGCAGTGATAAAGCCTGAAGTCCCAGAGCATGCAGGAGCCCACGGGGACGACCGGCGAGATCGAAGGTGCCGTTTCGTCCGGTTTTGGCCAACGATGGCTGCCGGGCCAGAGAGTGGTCGTGCCGTGCTGCTCGTTCATCTCGACCATGGGCAGAGCGACGGTCATGGCATGCGGCGGCAGGAGCGGCGAGATCGCCGAGTCGAAGAGGGGTGGCCCATCGCGATGGACGTGCTGGCGCGCAGCACCAGGCAGCGAGAGGACCGCGCCATAGCTTTCGAGAATGGCGTCGCGACCCATTGCCAGCCGTGCCAGTGCCACCACTGCGGGGTTGGCGTAGACCAGAGGATCGCCGAAACCGTCGGCCATGTGCAGCGCCAGCAACACGCGCCGGTCGCCGACCGTCAGCTTCTCCTCGCTGGGTTCGTCGCTGAAATAGGCGGCGTAGCGCGCCTCGAACGCGCGCTTCAAGGTCGCGACGAGTGCCGTGGGCAGGACATGATCGAGGATTGCGTAGCCGTTCTTGACGAGGCAATCATGGGCCTGCCGGACCGGCTCGCTGTCGGTCAGGTCGTTTCCAGGAAGCTCCTGGGATATCTGCGTGCAATCTATTCGGATCATGGATTTCGTGCCTCGCGATAAGAGACGCAATTGAGCGCGGTTGCCAAGTCTTCTCAGCACCGCAGCCCCGCGCAGGGAGGCGGCTCGTATCGGCACCTCGTCTATGGTCTCGCCCTCGAGAGCGACTTCCCGCTCGTCTCGATCGGCGAAGTGCCGGACGAGGGGACCGAGACCGCGATCCGCCTGACGTTGGCGCCCCCCGAGTATTTTCGGCAGAGGGTTGCCGGCCTCACCGCCGATCCCGAGGACTGGATCCGGCATGCCGTGCTGGACGACGGTTCGGTCCATATGAAGATCAGGGGCATCTTCGAGGCGATTGTCGCCGTGGACGGCCGCTCGGTCACCTGCGCGCGGCCAGATGGTGCCGATCAGGGGTCGTTCGAGGCCAATTTGTTGAACTTCGTACTGAGCACGGCGCTCACCCAGCAGGGCGAGGAGCCGTTGCATGCCACCGTACTCGCCCTCGAGGAGGGCGCGGTCGCGCTGCTGGGACCGAGCGGTGCGGGCAAGTCGACGCTTGCGGCCTTCCTGATCGGCCAGGGCGCGCGGCTGATCACCGACGACATGCTGCGGCTCACTTTCTCCGAGGGCCGCGGCTACGCGCATTATGGGCCCAATCGTCTGAAGCTGCTCGACGAACCGGTGCAGCGTCTGCTGCCTGGTTCTATCGCCGCGGGATACTTCAACACGTTGAGCGGCAAGCTCATGGTGCAGCCCGAGGACGCTATCGGTTCCCGCCGGACGCCGCCGCCGCTCACAGCGCTCTTCTGGCTCGGCGACGAGCCGGCGGCCGATTCTTCTGCGATTGGGCAGGTGAGCACAGCCCGTCTTCGCGGGATGGAACTCATGCGTGTGCTGACCTCTTCGGCCATGAACATCCGCGACTACAGCCCTCGGCGCCTGGCCAGACAGCTTCGCTTCGCCGAGCGGGTGGCGCAGACGCTGCCTGTCCACGCTCTTGTCTATCCCCGCAACTACGAGCTGCTGGGTCGCGTGGCTGAAGAAATTCGCAAGATCGTGCGTGCTTTATGAACGTCTCTGCTCGTCCGCTTCATGTCTGCTTCTTGATGTGGGCGAACAGGCCGCGATCGACTTCGGCCACGCCTGCGAGAAAGTCCGGGCCGATGGTGAGCCGTGCGCCGGCAAGACGCAGGCCGTGGCTGGCGTCGCGGAACCAACGCCGGGCATAGACGGCGTGCAGCACGGTGCGCGGCCGGTCCGACCGATTGGCGGTTGCGCCGTTCAGCAGCCGTGAGTCGAGGATTGCGGCACTGCCCGGCGGGATCTCGAACAGCTCCGGGACGGCTTCCTCGTTGCGTGTCTTCCAGCGATGGCTGCCCGGCCAGAGGGCGACGCCGTGCGCCTCGCCCAAGGGCAGGAGGCACGTGAGGGCATGCGCCGGCAGCAGCGGCGAGAGATTGGCATCGAACAGCGGCCGGCCGTCGCGATCGATAGGCTGGGGTGCCGCGTCGGGGAGGGCAACTTCGGCGCCGAAACCCCTGAGGATCGCGCTGCGGTCGAGCGCCACGCGCACGATCGCGGCGATGGCGGGATTGGCATAGACCAGCGGATCGGCGAAGGCGCCCGACAACTCGACGGGCAGCGCGTAGCGCCGACTGTCGACCTTGAAGCGATCGTCGGGAGGGTCGTGCTGGGACGCGAAGGCCGCGTCGAGAGCGGCGAGCACCGGCGGTGTCAGCACCCGGTCGAGGACGACGTAACCATCCTTCACGAGATGGTCGTAGGCGAGGCGCACCGGTTCGGTCTGTGCCAGGAGGTCGGGGGGCGCACCCATGTCGGCGAAGCCGCCGCAGTCGATTTTCATTGCCGGTACTTCATGACGTTTCTGGGTGCTATGATAGGCGGTGATGAGGTCTGTCGCGACATTCCTCGCGCTGTCCGGTTCCGACCGCAGGCTGCTGCTTGGGGCCCTGGCGACAATCGTCAGGGTGCGCATTGGTTTGCGCCTGCAGTCGATCGAGCGGTTGAAGGCCTGGTCGCAGCAGGCGAGTGCAGGCGAGATTCCGGCTGGGCGACTCTCATGGGCCGTGCGGGTCGCCGCGCGCCGCTTGTCGGGCACGAGTTGCCTGGCATCGGCGCTCGCCCTGCAACGCCTTCTCTCGCAGCAGGGCCTGGTTTCCGAATTGCATATCGGGGTTGCCCGGCAGGCCGGGGCCTTCGCAGCCCACGCCTGGCTCACGCACCGCGGCGAGATCGTGATCGGTGCGGAACAGCATGAGGATTTCACGCAGCTCGTCGCCTGGCCCTCCAATCCGGCCTGATCTTGTTTGCTGCGATCTACGATACGTCAGGTCAGCCGGTCGATTGTCGGCCGCTGGTCGCTGCCGGCCTTGCCGTCGAAAGCCCCTCCGGCACACCGCAGCTTGCCTTCGTCCATTCGAGCGAAAGTTTCGATGGCGAGTGGCGTGGCTGCGCGAACCTGCAGAGCCGGTATTGGATTGTTGGCCGCATCCGGCTCGATGCGCGTCGCGAGCTGGCGGCACGACTGGCGATCCCTCCCGCGGGTACGGCACCGGCACTGACAGACGGCGCGCTCTGCCTGCAGGCCTATGCCGCCTGGGGGGATCGCTGCGTAGAGCATCTGGCCGGTGACTTTGCTTTCGTCCTGTGGGACGGCGAGTGCCGCCGGCTGCTGGCCGTCCGCGATCAGCTTGGCGTGCGCACCTTGTTCCATGCCGAGAGAGGCAGCGCGTTCGTCCTCGGCGATTCGCTCGATTGGATCGTCGATGCGCCGCTGGTGGGCGGGTCGATTGATCGCGAACACGACGAGCAATGGATCGCCGACTTCCTGACGGCGGGTTCCAGTCTCGACGTCGAGCGGACGGTCTATCGCGGCGTGAAGCGACTTGCGCCCGCTCATCTGCTGGAGATTTCCGACAGAGCCGTCGCCACGCGCTGCTACTGGCAGCTCGAGCTTGGCGAGCCGCTTTATCTCGGAAGTGGTGCAGCCTACGCCGAGCAGTTCCTCGAACTGATGTCGCATGCCATCCGCGACCGCTTGCCGGCAGGCCAGGTTGGCATCTCCATGAGCGGCGGGATCGACTCGACCACGCTTGCCGCCTGCACCATTGCAGCCGCAGGCGATCCTTCGCGTGTCGTTGCCGAATGCACGCACTTCGAACGGCTGATGCCGGATAACGAAGCGTCCTTTGCGAGGCTTGCCGCCAAGCAGCTCGGGATCGAGCTCCATGTGAAGGCTATCGACGACTTCATCTACGATCCTGACTGGCGCAGTCGTTCGGCCAATGTGGCTGAGCCTTCGACCGGTATCGTCGCCCGCCATCCCGACCGGCTGATGGCCCTTGAACAGGCGCGGCGCGCGCCGGTCTGGTTTTTCGGCGAGGGGCCGGACAATGCACTGACGTTCGAGCGCGACGCCTATTTCTCGTGGCTGGCCAGGCGCGGCGAGTGGCTGCGTATCGGTCAGGCGGCATTGCTCTATCTCAAGGCCAAGGGAATCGATGGCTGGGGCGAGACCTTGCGACGCTACACCGGTCGCGACGAATCCTCCGTCGACGATACCGATGTTCCGAACTGGCTTGACCGTGGACTGATCGAACGCCTGGATCAGACAGGGCGTCTCAGCCGGCTGGGCGAGGCCGGCGGTCCGGCGCATCCCTGGCGGCCCAGGGCCGTTGCCTCCTTTGCCGATGTCATCTGGCCCGCCTTGTTCGACGACTTCGACAGCGACGAGAGGCTGGCGCCGATGGTCTGGCGGCACCCGTATCTCGATTTGCGCGTGCTCGGCTTCCTCCTTGCCGTTCCTCCGGTGCCTTGGGCTCGCGAAAAACTCCTGATGCGCACGGCCATGCGGGGGCGGCTGCCTGACGCGGTGCTGGGCCGCCGCAAGACGCCTCTGGTCGGCGCGCCATTGGCCGATCTCGTCGCGGCTCAAGGCCTGCCGCCTCTATCCGGCGCCCCACAGCTTGCGCGCTATGTCGACAGGAGCGCCTTGCCGGCCAAAGTTCCCGCGAGGGCGGCGCTCGATCGGCTTATTCGTGTCCATGCGCTCGACCACTGGCTGACCCGGCACCCCTGACCGGACCCTATTGCCGGTGCCCGGAGGGGTCGGTAGAGAGTGCCTATGCTCGACATGTCCACCGTGGTGAAGAAGTCGGCCGCCCAGGTGTCGTGCGTCCTCAACGAAGAGGTTGCCGTGCTGAACGTCGAGCGCGCCCTTTACTTCGGGTTGCAGGGTGTCGGTGCCTATGTTTGGGACAGGCTGGAGGAGCCGCGCTCGGTCGCCGCGATCTGCGACGACGTTCTGGCGAATTTCGACGTGCCGCAAGACATCTGCCAGCGAGACGTCATGGGATTTCTCGACAGTCTGTCCGAAGCGGGCCTGATCGAAACGGTTCAGGCCTGATCGCGGCGCGCATCGCCGCCGGCGAGGAATAGATTTTGCGCAGTAGCCGCCCTGGGGATGCCGCCTTCGATCTCCTTTGCACATTGGTGAGACCAAAGCCTGAACTCGACCGCGCCCGGCAGCTTCTCGACGATGGCGCAGACTTTGCAAATCTCCTGCAGGCCGCCCAGGAACATTCGCTGCGGCCCCAGCTCATCCGGTCGCTGGCCGAGCTCGGCTGGGCCCGGGTACCGCCGGCGGAGCGGTCATCTCTCGAGAGCTTCCGGCAGCTTCACAGCGCCTTGTCGCTTGCGAACGCCGAACAACTCGGCCGGATCGCCGATGCGTTTGCCGCGCGCGGCATTCGGTTTGCAGCCTTCAAGGGCGTGACCCTCGCCATCATCCTGTATGGCGATCTGTCGGCGCGGGAATATACGGACGTCGATCTCATTGTCCCGGCCGAAGCGCTCGATGCTGCCGAGGATGTCGTCGAAGCGCTGGATTACGCCAACGATCACAGCGACCGGCGCTTCCGGCACGCCTTCCAGGGATATCAGCGGCAACTCGCCTTCATCCATCCCCATCAGGCCACGGTCGATCTCCATTGGGATTTCACCGGCAGCCATCTGCCGTTTCCCTTGTCGCCGGCGGGCATTTGGGATGCGCTCGAAGAAGTGAAGGTCGGACACCGGCGCATACCCGCCATCGCCGGCGCCGACCTCGCGCTGCTGCTGGCCGGCCATGGCACCAAGGAACGGTGGCGCAGTCTGGGTTGGGTTGTCGACTTTGCCGTGCTGGTCGAGCGCCAAGGCGATCTGGATTGGGCGGCGATCCATGCCCGTGCCCAGGCGCAGGGATGCGGCGACAACGTGCTGCTGGCCTGCTCTCTCGCCGAACGTTTGCTGGGGGTCGCTGTGCCGTCGGTGCTGGCGCAGCCGGTCAGTCGAAGTACGCGTGTCCGCATGCTGGCGCCGACGCTGATCGGTGAGCTACGCCACGGGGAGCGAGGGCCGAACATGGTGCGCAACCTCGCCGATATCGATGTCTGCGACCGGCGCTGGGACAGGATCGCCGCGAGCGTCAAGCTGGCGATGACGCCCACCGCCAGCGACTACCGCGCGATGCCGCTGCCCTCGGCGCTATGGCCGCTCTACCGAATTACGCGGCCGTTCCGCCTGGCCGCGCACGCCATCGCCAGCCGTTTCTGAGCCGGCGCCTTACTCTGCGGCGGCTGCAGCGAAGCGGAGATCCGGCAGCATCGCCGAACGGTCTATCGGCGCACCGGCATCAAACTTCTTCAGCTCCGGCATCACGGTCTTGGCGAACATGGTCATGTTCCGCGCCGCTTCCTCGTGCGGCATGCCTGCGTAGGAGAAGACGCCGACATAGCCGCAGTTCCGGGTCTGCTTGTGGATCGCCATGATCTTCTCGTAGACCTGTTCGGGCGTGCCGTAGACTTGGAGGTCGGCGAAGAACTCGATCGCCTTCTGGTCGCCGTAGACCGCGAGCTTCTCGTTCATCTTTGCGTAGTACTCGTAGCCGCGCTGGTTCTTCATGTGCGCGCCGGCGAACTGATAGTGGTCGAGCACGGTGCGGTAGTAGCCGCCGATATACTTGATGGCCATCTCGCGCGCCCGCTCAGCGCTTTCGTCGACGAAAGTCCAGCCCGCAGATATCGGCTGCGGCGCGTCGGTGCCGTTGATCTCGCGATAGAGCTGATTGTACTCGGTGAGTTCCTTCTCGACCTCGCGCCACGGCTTCTGCGGGATGATGAGAAGGCCGACGCCCAGCCGCGCCATGATGCGCGCGCTCTCCGGACTCACGGCGGCGGCATAGGTGCGGCCGCGGAAACTCTTGAAGGGGGCGGGGCGGATCTCGACCGGGGGCTGCTTGTAGTGCTTGCCCTGATATTCCATCACGCCGGTTTCGAGGCCCTTCAGCAGCGCCTCGCCGTACTCGACGAAGAGCTCGCGGCTGTCGCCCATGTCGAGCCGGAATCCGTCGAACTCGACTTTGCCGGCGCCACGGCCCAGCCCCAGGATCATGCGGCCGCCGGAGAGATGGTCGAGCATCGAGATCTGTTCGGCCGCGCGCATGGGATCGTGCCAGGGCAGCACCACCACCATGGAGCCGAGCCGGACGGTCTTGGTGCGGCCGGCCATGTAGGAGAGGAACTGCACGACGTCGGGGCACATCGTGTAGTCGGTAAAATGATGTTCGACCGACCAAATCGAATCGAAACCCAACGGCTCGGCCATGTCGGCCAGGGCCAGTTCGTTCAGGTAGATCTGACGGTCGGTGAGCGCCCGGCCGGTATTCTGAAAGACTGCAGCCATTCCGGTATGCACAGCGTTTCCTCTCGTTGGTTTTCACTATGGTAAACGGCCGTTCACAAGATTGGAAAGCCCCCAGAATGCTTGATTCCGCCGTATTCGACCGTCATATCCCGCCCATGAACATCCGTTCCCGGCGTACGTTTCTCGTGGGCCTTGGCGCTGCCACGGCTGCAGGTTTCTCCGGCTCCTTCGCCTCTGCGCAGACGGCCAACCCGGACGTGGCCGCCGTCGAGCGGTACTTCAACAACCTGCGGACCATGCAAGCACGGTTCGTGCAATCCAATCCCGGCGGCACCGTGGTGCAGGGCACTCTCTCGGTGCGGCGGCCCGGCCGCATGCGCTTCGAATACGATCCGCCCTCGCAGCTCAAGATCGTGGCGGACGGCAGCCAGGTCACCATGTGGGACATCGCCAACCGCGATTTCGGCCAGTGGCCGATCGGCTGGACCGCGGCTTCGTTCCTGGTGAAGGAGCCGATGGTCCTGCAGGGCGGCGATCTCACCGTGGAGAAGGTCGAGCGCGCCGACGGCATGCTGCAGCTCACGCTGAGCCAGGCCCGCAAGCCCCAGGAGGGCAAGGTGATCGTGCGGCTCGGCGAGAACCCCATGGTGCTGCGCGGCTGGACGATCATCGACAATCGCGGCCAACGGGTCGACGTTTCGCTGAACGGCCTGCAGACCGGCGTGCAGCTTGCCGATTCGCTCTTCAAGTTCGATGGCCCCGACGCCAGCATTATTCGTCGCGGCGGTCGCTGAGGCGTTATAACCTTCGCCGGACAAGGCGTGGGGACGGCAAGACGTGAACGGACTGATCGTGCGGGCCTCGACCGAGGCCGACGTGGCGCGGTGCGCAGAAATCTACGGACATCATGTGCTGCATGGCACGGCCTCCTTCGAGGAAACGGCGCCCGATCTGGCGGAGATGAAGAGGCGCCGCGCCGCCGTCCTCGACCTCGGCCTGCCCTACATCGTGGCGGAAAAGGAAGGCCGGCTCCTGGGCTATGCCTATGCCGGCACTTACCGTCCGCGCCCGGCCTATCGCTACTCGGTCGAGAACTCGATCTACATCGACGAAAAAGCGGTGGGACAGGGTGTCGGCAGGGCATTGCTGCCACCGCTGATCGATCTCTGCGCCGCGGCAGGCCGCCGCCAGATGGTCGCGATCATTGGCGATTCGCAACATGTCGCCTCGATCAAGCTCCACGAATCCTGCGGCTTCGAGATGGTCGGCACCTTCAAGAGCATCGGCTTCAAGTTCGGCCGCTGGCTCGATAGCGTCCTCATGCAGCGTGCGCTGGGTACCGGCAATACCGCAGCACCAGACGACCTCAACGTCTCTCAGCGGAGCTGATGCCATGCGGCTGATCGATTACTTCGACCGTGGTGCTTCCCTCTATCCCGACCGGCATTGCCTGCACGACGGCACGCGCGGCTGGACCTACGCCGAGGTACGCGGGCAGACACATCGCGTCGCCAATGGGCTGCTTGCGCTGGGGCTGGGCCGAGGCTCGAAAGCGGCGGTCTACAGCCCCAACCATGCGGCAGCCTATGCCTGCCTGCTGGGCATCGTACGGGCGGGCGTCACCTGGGCGCCGGTGAACGCGCGCAATGCTCTGGAGGAGAACCTCTACATCCTGAACAACACCGACGTTGAAGTGCTGTTCTACCATTCGAGCTTCGAGTCCTACCTGCCGCGCATTCGTGAAGCCTGTGCGGCGATCCGCGAATTCATCTGCATCGACCAGCCTTCGTTCGACGTCTGGCTGGCCGATCAAGATCCCCTTGCGCCGGACCTGCCGGAAGCGCCCGACGATGTCGCTTTCCTGGCCAGTTCGGGTGGCACCACAGGCCGGCCCAAGGGTGTGCAGATCACCAATCGCAACATCGAGGCGATGAACTCGATCTTCTGGGCCTGCATGCCCGTGAAGCCGCAGCCGGTCCATCTCATGGTGGCGCCGATGACGCACGCGGCCGGCGTCTGCTCATTTCCGCTGCTGGCCTACGGCGGCACCAACATCTTCATGGGCACGGCCGATCCCGGTGGGATTCTGGCCGCAATCGAGAAGCACAAGGTCACGCATATCTATATGCCGCCGACCCTGATCTACATGCTGCTCGCCCATCCAGACGTGCGCAAATACGACTACAGCTCGCTCCAGCATCTGGTCTATGCTTCCGCGCCGATGTCGGTCGACAAGCTCGTCGAGGCCATCGAGGCGTTCGGTCCGGTGCTGACGCAGACCTACGGCCAGGCCGAGGCCTGCATGATCTGCACCTACTTCTCGCCGGAGGATCATGTGGCGGCGCTGGAGACCAACAATCGCCACCGCCTGGCGAGCTGCGGCAAGGTCTCACCGCTGGTCCGGCTCGAAACCATGGACGATCACGGCCACATCCTGCCGCGTGGCGAACGCGGCGAGATCGTCGTGCGTGGCGCTCTTGTCATGAAGGGCTACTACAACAACCTCGAGGCCACGGCCGAGGCATCGGCTTTTGGTTGGCACCATACGGGTGACATCGGCGTTATCGATGAAGATGGCTTCGTCTATATCGTCGATCGCAAGAAGGACATGATCATCTCCGGCGGTTTCAACGTCTTTCCGAGCGAGGTCGAGCAGGTCCTGTGGGGGCATCCCGCGGTGCAGGATTGCGCGGTGATCGGCGTGCCCGACGAAAAGTGGGGTGAGTCGGTGAAGGCCGTGGTCGAGCTGAAGCCCGGTGCGACGGCAACGGCCGAGGAATTGATTACGCTCGCCAAAGAAAAGCTCGGCGGCGTGAAGGCGCCGAAGTCCGTCGACTTCATCGCCGCCCTGCCGCGCAGCCCCGTCGGCAAGGTTCTGAAGAAGACATTGCGCGAGCCTTACTGGGCCGGTCACGAGCGAAAAATCTGATGCTGGACTCGCTGCGGCGGCTTCCGCCCAACGTGCAGGGCGCGTTGTGGCTGGTGAGCGGCGGCTTCATCTTCACGTCCACGGGCGTGATGATCCGGCTCCTGTCGGAGCAGATCGAAAGCGTCCAGACGGCCTTCTTCCGCGCCATCATCGGCCTCCTGTTACTGGCGCCCTATATCGCTACCGGCCGCGTGAAGCCCTGGAAGAGCCCGCGCATCGCTGGCCACTTCTGGCGCACCTTCATGGGCACCACCTCGATGGTGCTGGGCTTCTATGCCGTCGCCATGCTGCCACTGGCGGACGCCACGGCCATCGCTTTCTCCCAGCCGCTCTTTTCCGTCGTCGTCGCTGCAGTGATCGCGAAGGAGAAGGTCCGGTGGCGTCGCTGGACGGCGACGATCGTGGGATTCATCGGCGTGCTCGTCATGGTGCAGCCGGGCGAGGGCAGCCTGCAGTGGGGCGCACTGGTGGCATTGGCCAATGCCGCCTGTGTCGCCATCTCGATTCTTCTGGTGAAGCGGCTGTCGGACTCCGAAGCGCCGCTGATGATTCTGACCCAGTTCGCGATCTTCTCGACCTTGTTCCTGGCACCGCCGGCGCTCTGGGTATGGCGTTGGCCCGACCTGTGGGGCTGGGTGCTGGCGATCGGCATCGCGGTCAGCGCCACGATTGGTCAGTATTTCTGGGTGCAGGCCTTCAAGGCGGGCGAGATGTCAGCAGTGGCGCCCTTCGAATATCTGCGCCTGCCGTTCGCCGTCTTCATGGGCTGGCTGATCTGGAGCGAGATGCCGGTCGTCTGGACCTACGTCGGCGCGGCCATCGTCATCGCCTCGGCGCTCTACATCGCCCACCGCGAACACCAGCTCGCACGCGAACGGCGGCGGGCTGCGCTGGCGGCGGTCAAACCGCCGACGGATTCGCCTGGGCCTTGAGCAGCCAGGCACGCGCCCGCTCGCGGTGCGTCTCCGTAATGTGCATGCGCGCCGCGGTGAAGGCGGCGACCAGAACGGCTGCGTCGTCCGTAAATCCCAGCCCCAGCAGGAAGTCTGGGACGACATCGAAGGGCAGGACGAAATAGGCCAGTGCGCCCAGGAGCGTTGCCCGGATCGCCAGCGGCGTGGCGCTGTCCGTTGCACAATAGAATGCCGAGACGGCATCCTCGGTAAAGGGGACGCGGCCCAGGGTCCGGCGTGCCTTTTCCCAGAAGCCGCGACGTACCGTCGCCTCGTTTCGGGCCAGCTCTGCGGTATCGCTCATGGCCCGAAACGTTGGCATGGCCGGCCCGCTTGGCAAGGGGGGTGGCCGTGCTAAAAGCGCCCAACCACGGAGGATATCAATGAACGTCAAGGGTCAGGCCGTCATCGTCACCGGCGGCGCATCGGGGTTGGGAGGCGCCACGGCGTCGGCACTGGCGGCGGCGGGCGCCAAGGTCGCGATCTTCGACCTGCAGGATGAACTCGGCGAGAAGAAGGCCAAGGAAATCGGCGGCCTCTACGTCAAGACCAACGTCGCGGACGCGGCCAACACCGAGGCTTCGGTCAAGACGGTCGTCGAGAAGCTGGGTGCCCCGAGAGTCGCGGTCAATTGCGCCGGCATCGGCCGCGCTGCCCGCACCATCTCCAAGAACGGCCCGCACGACCTCGGCATGTTCGCGCAGGTCATCCAGGTGAACCTGATCGGCACCTTCAACGTGATCCGCCTCGCCTCGTGGGCGATGAGCCAGGCCGAGCCGATGGACGACGGCGAGCGCGGCGTGATCATCAACACGGCGTCGGTCGCGGCGTTCGACGGCCAGATCGGCCAGGCAGCCTACTCCGCGTCCAAGGGCGGCGTCGTCGGCATGACGCTCCCCATCGCGCGCGACCTTTCGAGCATGGGTATCCGCGTCTGCACCATCGCACCGGGTCTCTTCCTGACGCCGATGATGATGGGACTGTCGGCCGAGGCGCAGAAGAGCCTGGGCGCGCAGGTGCCGTTCCCCTCGCGGTTGGGCGACCCGAAGGAATATGCCCAGCTCGCCATGAGCATCGTTGAGAACCACATGCTGAACGGCGAGACGATCCGCCTCGACGGCGCGATCCGGATGGCCCCGAAGTGATAGCGAAGCTCGGCCTGGCGTTGGCGATGGTGATCACTGTCGCCGCGCCGGCACTCGCCGAGCCGCGCTGGCTCGCCTGCAAGTTCAACGACGGTCGGGGCAAGACACCGTCGTTCATGATGATGTTCGACGACCGTCGCAACGTCGCCGCTCTGTGGGACGGCGCGGCGCTGGTCGACGGCACCAGCACAGCCATTAACTACCAGTCGATACGGACGCGTTTTCCGCCATTCGTGGTGATCTACAACCGCAACGACGGGGCACTCGCTCTCACGCCGGCCGAGAACACCTACGGCGGCATCCTGCACGGCGAGTGCCGGCGCAGCGCGCCACCGCCGAATGCGCCGGCGTCAGCGCGCTAAGGCGCTGCGGCTCACGCAAGCGACCTCAGGTCGGATAGCTGAGGTCGCTGATGCGCTCGCAGCGCAGGTCGGCAACGCTGTTTTCCGTCGCCATGCGCGCGGGCGTGCGCTCGCCGTTGCAGGTGTAGCGGATGCGCAGCGTCTTGGTGCCGCGGTCCGGCATACCGAAGATATAGGCCATGGCCGGAACCTGGCAGCGCGTGGGACCGTCGCTGCAGATGTCGCGGACGAGTTGCGTGACGTCTACCTGACGGCCATCAGGCCCGCCCCAGGTCGCGTCGATGATGTCGATGCGGCGCGGCTGTACCGGGCTTTCGCCGACACAGGCCATGTGTACCTTGAAGGTGGGCGGGGCGACCTCGGCCAGCACGAAATTCTGCGGCTGGCAGGTCCAGATCACGGTCAGCTTCTTGTCGAGGTTGGCGCGGGTGTCGTTGAAGGTCGGGCCGTTTGCCAGGACATCGCAGGGATAGCCGCCGGGGCAGGTGACCAGGCTGGTAACGTCGGCCGCGGGGCCGGCTTGCGGCAGGCCCCAATAGGCCTTCTTGATCTGCGCTGTCGATTGAACGGGGCGGATCGTATAGCTGCAGGCGGCGACGGCGCCGACGCAAAGAACGGCCAACAAAAGAAGACGACCCAACTTCATGATTCCCCCGCGTGCGGCGCCAACCTATCTGCATGTTATCGCGTCTGCAATGCAATTACACGCTGGCCGCCGCCTGTGCAATCGATGCCATACCAGCGAACAACGGCACTACTAGCACAGCTCGGAGAAAAGCGGTTCTTGCCGAGAAATCACGGAGCTGCCGCATCGGGACCCACAATTGTGGAAGAAAGAGTGAGGTCAGCAGGTATCGAACAGTCAGGTTCAGGATCGTACGAGCAGATCGTCGAAATAGGTGACGCTGTCGGCCTTCGTCCATAGGGCAACGCGGCCCGGTGCGGTGAAGGTCCTGTCCGTTGCCGCAAACAGGTTCTTGCCATTCAGGACGACCTCGAACCGTGAGCCGCGGGCTTCGATGGCAAGTTCCTGCCAAATGCCCGATGGCACTTTGGCATTGGCGCCAGCAAATTGGACGCGGTACCCGGCGACGACCCGATACAGCCGCACATTGTCTTCGAGCGCATTGGCGCGCACGACATAGTAGTTGTTGGCATCGCTGAGGCGGTGCGCGATGCCTGCGGCGCGATCGACAGAACCTGCCACGGGCTTGAAGTGCACGCTGATGCGGACATCGGCCGGTACGGTGGCGTCGAAGATCGCCAGCGGAAACCGATTGTCGGTGCGGTCGACACTGGTCTGCGCCAGCACCTTCGGCCCGGCGGGTGCCGTCTTGTCTTCGACGACCATCCAGTTCACCGGACCGCCGCCGCCGGTCAATGCCATCGTTACGCCAGGTGGCAACTGACCGAGAGCTGTGTTCTCGAAGTCGAGGTGGATCCCGATCTGGGCGCGAGCCGACAGCGACCGGGATGAGGCAAGTGCCCCGCCAAGCATCGCCAAAGCGTGGCGACGAGGGCTCGCGATGATTGTCTTGCTCATGGCTCCTCCAAAAGGTCGAGAACGCCAGTGTGGTTTGCCGAAAACACATAGAGACGGTCAGGCGGGACCAGTGCCGTCGTCTTGGCGCCACTGGAGGTACCGAGCCGAGTGGTGAAGCCAGTGCGTGGGTCGATTGACTGGATCAGCCCAGGGTCCTCGATCGCGACATGCACGAGGCCACTCGTCGGATTGAAGAAAGTGGCATCGGGCGAGCCGGCGAGTGGCCATTGATTGAGGACCTGTCCGTGCACCGCATCCATCTCGGCCAGCGCACCTTCGTCGCAAGCGATGTAGAGCCGTCGGCCGGAGTGGTCGATGTCGATACCGTGGGCGCCCGTGACCGGAAGCGGCCAGTGATGCACGGCGTCGAGAGCAGGCAGTTGAGCAACCAGCACCATCGAGGGATCACGGATCGCGAGGAAGACACGCGTGCCCGTAGCGTCGGTCACGCACCATCGTGGTCGTCCTGGCAGGCCGATCGCCCAGCGCTGTCGTGTCCGGAGATCGATGGTCTGCAGTTCGGCGCGATGGGTTTCGTCGCCGATGCAAGCGACGATGGCCAGATTGGCGGCAGCGACAAGTGCCACACCGTTCGGTCGCGCGGCCGTGTCGAACACGCCCCTCGTTTCGAGCGTATCGGCGTCCAGCCAGGCCAGGCTGGCTGATCCGCGGTTGGTAACGAGGACATGACCGGCGTCGGCGACGACACCTGCAGCGTGTGGAAATCCCTCCAGCGTCGCAACGTGGCAGCCGCGATCGTGATCGATCACCTCGACGCGATCCCGACCGGTATGCGCCACAAACACCCGTCGGGTCGTCGGGTCGAAAGCGCCGTGATCGAACGATGAACCGGTGCAGTCGGGTATCTCAATGACCCGGATCGTTTTGAGGTGCATGTCGCTACCGGATGCTTGCCTGAATACTGAGAACCTTTTTGAGAGACTCCGCCAAGGCCGCCGCCTTGCCTTTTCCCCAGTAGTGGAGGAACAGGTATCGCGGCTCCTCGTGGTTCATATGCTGATGGATCGCGACGATGTTGATGCCTTCGGTGCGCATCGCCTTCAGAACCGGCTGAAGCTCGTTTTCCATCATGGCGAAGTCGCCATCGACGACGGCTTCCTCGTCTGTGCCGCCGAAGGATGCCCATGTGTTGACGCCCATCTCCTTGCCGACGTGTGTGCCGTGCATGGTTGCCGACCGGCCGATAACGACCTTGAACATGCCGCGTTCAGACTGCCCCTTCATGCCCAGTATGGTCTCGAGCGGTGCGGCCGCGATCGCATTGGTCAAAGTGATATTGACCGGGAAATTCTTTGTCGGAGTGGGCGTGGATGTACGAATCTCCGCGATCTTGTCGTAGACGCTCTTCACACCTGCGGCGAGGTCTCCGACATCGCCCATGCCGCCGATGTGCATGAAGTACACTCTGGGTTCGTCGAAGAAGAAGTGATTGTGCAGTGCCGTCACTTCCAGACCTGCCGAGAATGCGGCGCTCATAACCGGGTTGACCTCGTCCTCGAAGACGACCGTGTCCCCCATCATCATGACCTTGTCGCCTTGAGCTGGCGTAAACGCCGCCCATGAACCGAGTCCCATGAAGGGTGGCATCGGCCGGCCATCGACTTGAATTTTTACATCGGTGCGGGGCTTGCCGATCTTGAAGACGTTCTCGGCGGCGATGAAAGTGCCTTTGAGGCCGGACATGGCTTCGATCTTGGCGGTGTCGAGCGTGGCCGGATTCTGCGCACTTGCGGGAGTGCCCATGAGCAAGACCGCACTGATCAGTGCGAGAGAACGTGGCGTTCGCATGGCTTCCTCCTTTTCGCTTGGGTGTAGTCCTCCGGTTTGGTTTCACTCGCGTTGATGACGTGGCTGGCTACATCTTCGGTGGCCAGTTGTGCGTCTCGCCTGTGAGGCTGCGGCACCAGGCATAGAGCGCGTCGTACATTACCATCCCGTGCTTCAGCATTTCATGGTCGTCGGGATAGACGTGGCTGAGGCCGAGCGAGATGGCGAACAGCCCCGCCGATTGCGGCGTCAGGTCGAGGCGCGACGTGTCAGCGCCGCGCACGATGTCGGCCAGCTTGTCGAGGCCCGGTGCATCGAGCCGATACTCTGAGACGAAAGCGTCGAAACTGCACTTCTCGCCGATATGGCTGAATTTCACGTCGGGAATGTCGTAGGGCACGGCACCGGTTTCCTTGGCTGTAGACAGCACGCGATCGGCCGGGACGTAGAGAAACTCCGGTTCCTTCTCGATGAAGCGCTGGATCAGCCACGGACAGGCAATGCGGTCGATCTTGGGACGTTCGCGCGTAACCCACTTCATGTCTGTTCTCCTTCCTTCAGCGGTTCGGTCGGCAGGCCGTCGGCACGCCAGGTGCCGATGCCGCCTGCGACGGTGACGGCATCGATGCCGTGCTCGCGCAGCTTGGCCGCGCAGTTGCCTCCGATCTCGAAGCCCCAGGCGCAGTAGACAAGCGCCTTGGCGCCGCGGGGCAGGGAGGCCATGACCTCGTCGATCTTGTCGGGCGGCGCCCGACGCGCCCCGTGCAGCCGCACTGGAACGGAAGCCGCGTCGTCGGCCAGCCGGGCATCGATCACGATGAGATCGGGATCGGCCTCGAGCATCCTCTGTGCGGCGGCTGTCGGGACCGTGTGCGGCTTCGGCTCTGCGGGCGCGCCCTCGAAGCGAGCGGCGACGCGCGGCCAGGCGATGTTGGCCATGAAGGCGTCGACATAGGCAGCGGCATTGCTGCCGAAGTCGATGTGATAGGCATGCTCGTACATGTCGAGCGCCAGCAGGGGCGTGCCGCCGGCGAGGCCATGCGTATGGTCGGCCGCCCACACGTTAGACAGCGTGCCGTCGCGCGGCGAACGCGTCAGCAGCACCCAGCCCGAGCCACCGCCCAGCGCTTTGCCCATCGCCACGAACTCGGCGCGCCAGCGCGCCAGCGATCCGAAGTCGCGTGCCATCGACTCGGCCAGCGTGCCGCTCGGATCTCCGCTGCCCGCTTCCCCTAGATTCTCGAAATAGATCTCGTGCAGGAGCATCGAGTTGGTTGCGATCAGCTCTTCGCGCTTCAGCCCATTGAGACGAAATCCCGGGGCAGTGGCCGGGTCGAGGGCGGACAACTCGCTGCGGATGGCGTTCAGCCGGCGGACCGCCCCGCCGTAGTTGTTCTCGTAGTGGCTTGCGATCAGCCTTGCGGACAGGCCGTTCAACCTGAGTGGCTTAAAGGAGATGGGACGGACGTGGAAAGACATCGGGCCCTCCGTAATGATACACTCGTTTCATCGATGGATACTGCCGTTTGGCCAGACTCGCAAGAGAAAAAGATACGTTCGTTTCATTTTGTTTATGATACAAGATACGAGTGAACATGAGAAATGAAGAGACCTCCGAAGGCGCGAGATGGCTGCTGTTGATCCATCAATTGCCGACCAAGCCTGCCTACGCGCGGGTGAAGATCTGGCGGCGCCTGAAGGGGCTGGGCGCGGTGACGGTGAAGAATTCGGTCTACGCGTTGCCCGGGAATGCGGAGACGCGCGAGGACTTTGCCTGGCTGATCAAGGAGATCGCTGAACTGGGCGGCGAGGGCTTCGTCTGCGAGGCGACCCTTGTCGACGGTCTCAACGACGGCGAGGTCCGGGCGTTGTTTAGCGCTGCGCGCGACGAAGACTACGCGGAGGTCGCTGCGGCAGCTCGCGAGTTGGCGGCCAAGTCTTCGAGTTCGAGTCGCGCCGAGTTGACCGGTCCGGTGGCCCGGCTGCGCAGGCAACTCGACGAGATCATCGCTATCGATTTCTTCGGCGCCGACGGGCGAGAACCGACGGAAGGTCTCGTGTCGGGACTGGAAGTCGAATTGCAGCAGGAGGAAGTGGCTATGGGCGCCGAAGATAGCGAAAGCCAGCCTGCCGGAGAATTGCAGGATCGCGTCTGGGTGACGCGCCAGGGCGTGCAGATCGATCGCATTGCCTCAGCATGGCTGATCCGTCGTTTCATCGATGGATCAGCCCGCTTCAAGTTCGTGCCGGGCACAGGCTACCTTCCGCAGCCCGGCGAACTGCGCTTCGACATGTTCGAAGGTGAGTTCACCCATCGCGGCGATCGCTGCACCTTCGAGGTCCTGCTGCTGGAGGCGGCTCTCGACGATCCGGCGTTGGCCGCCATCGGGGAGATCATCCACGACATCGACCTCAAGGATGGAAAGTACGGGCGCGAAGAAGCGGCGGGAATACGGACCCTGATCGCAGGCATCGCTTCTTCACATAACGATGATAACCAGCGTCTGGAGCGCGGTGCCGCGGTCTTCGATGATCTCTACCGGTCCTTTTCAGGCAAGAAGGTCGACAAATGAAAGAGCATGGCGTCCCCTTCGGCGAAGCCATGAAGGTGTGGGCTCGCGTCGCGGCCCTCTCCTTCGGGGGACCGGCCGGACAGATCGCGGTGATGCATCGCATCATCGTCGAGGAGAAGAAGTGGATCGGCGAGCAGCGTTTTCTGCAGGCGCTGAACTACTGCACCTTGCTGCCCGGTCCGGAGGCCCAGCAGCTCGCGACCTATATCGGCTGGCTGATGCATCGCACGGCGGGCGGGCTGGTGGCTGGCACATTGTTCGTGCTGCCGGGCTTCGCCTGCATCATGGCCCTGTCCTGGATCTATGTGCTGCTGGGCAAGATCTCGCTGGTCCAGGGCCTGTTCTTCGGCCTGAAAGCGGCGGTGCTGGTGATCGTCGTCGAGGCGGTGCTGCGTGTCGGCAAACGTGCCTTGCGCAACAATGTCATGCGCGGGCTCGCGGCCGCGGCGTTTGTCGCGATCTTCTTCTACGGCGTACCTTTCCCGTTGATCATCGCGGCCGCCGGGCTCTTCGGATTCGTGGGCGCCAAGCTTGGTTGGGCGCCATTGCTCAACAGCAGTGGCCACGGCGCTGGGGGAGCCGGTCAGCTCACTGATGCACAATCGCTGCTGGGCGAGGAAACGCCGGCGCATGCCCGGCCCAACCTGCGCTGGACGCTGGCAATCGGCACGCTGTTCCTGGTCTTGTGGTTGGTGCCGGTAGCACTGCTGTGGTTCGGCCGCGGCCCGGACGACGTCTTCGCCCAGATCGCGGTCTTCTTCAGCAAGATGGCCATCGTTACTTTCGGCGGAGCCTATGCGGTGCTGGCCTATGTCGCCCAGCAAGCCGTCGACAATTACGGCTGGGTGACCGCCGGCGAAATGCTGGACGGGCTCGGCATGGCGGAGTCGACGCCCGGTCCGCTGATCATGGTGACGCAGTTCGTGGGCTTCCTCGGCGCCTGGCGCGATCCCGGGGGACTCAATCCGCTGCTCGCCGGCACCCTGGGCGGCCTGCTCACCACATGGGTCACGTTCACGCCGTGCTTTCTCTGGATCTTCGTCGGCGCTCCGTTCGTCGAGGCGTTGCGTGCGAACAGGGCGCTGGCCGGCGCACTCGGCGCCATCACCGCGGCGGTCGTGGGTGTGATCCTGAATCTCGCCGTCTGGTTCGGCCTGCAGGTTCTGTTCGCCGAATTACGGCCAGTCAGTGTACTGGGGGCCACTTTCGATCTGCCGGTGCTGGCCTCGGCCAGCCTGCCGGCCGTTGCGCTGGCTGCCTGCTGCGCCGTCGCGATCTTTCGTTTCAAATTCGGGATGGTTCCGGTCCTGCTGGCCAGCTCGATCGCCGGTATCATCTACGCATTGATGCTATAGAAGGGCATCATGACCGACACACTCCCCGACCGCCTTTCCACCAATCCCAAGAGCCCTCATTACGACGAAGCGCTGTTACAGCGCGGTGTCGGCATCAAGTTCGACGGGCAAGAGAAAACCAACGTCGAAGAGTATTGCGTGAGCGAGGGCTGGATCCGCGTCGCCGTCGGCAAGACGATGGATCGCCACGGCAACCCGCTCACCGTCAAGCTCAAGGGCAAGGTCGAGCCTTATCTCGAGAAAAAGGCATGAGGCATGCACAGTCACACGCTCGATAGCTGGCAGCACGAGCACGTCTTTCTAGGCGCGGCGCACGAGCGCAACGAGCGGCGCACCTGGGCCGTCGTCGGCCTGACGGCCGCCATGACGGTGATAGAGATCGCCGGCGGCACTTTCTTCGGCTCGATGGCCCTGTTGGCCGATGGTTGGCACATGTCGACCCATGCCGGGGCGCTGGCCATCGCTGCCTTCGCTTATCGTTACGCCCGGCGCCATGCGCACGATCCGCGCTTTGCCTTCGGCACCGGCAAGCTGGGCGATCTCGCGGGCTTCGCCAGCGCCGTGGTGTTGGCTCTCGTTGCCCTGGCGATCGGTTGGGAATCGGCACTGAGATTCTTCCAGCCCGTCACCATCCACTATCCCGAAGCCACCGCCATCGCCGTCGCAGGATTGATCGTCAATCTGGCGAGCGCCTGGATGCTGGGCGGCAATCATGCGCATGGCCACGGCCACCATCATGATCACGGCCATGATCACGAACACGATCATGGGCACGACCATCATCGCGACCATCACGGCCATACCGATCACAACATGCGCGCCGCCTTCTGGCACGTGATGGCCGATGCGCTGACCTCGGTGTTGGCCATCGCCGGGCTGCTGGCAGCCTGGGCCTACGGATGGACCTGGCTGGATCCCGCGGTTGGCATTCTGGGCGCCATCGTGATCGCCCATTGGTCGTGGCGGTTGATCCGCGACGCTGGCGCGGTGCTGCTCGACGCCGCGCCCGATGCGGCGCTGGGGCAGGCGATCCGCGCCCGGCTGGAACGCGGCCATGACAGCATCGCGGACCTTCATGTCTGGCGTCTCGGTCCCGGTCATCACGGGGCGATCGTGTCGCTGGTCGTCGATCATCCTCAGCCAGTCGAGACCTACAAGGCGCGACTGTCCGACATTGCGGGCCTCTCGCATGTCACGGTCGAGGTCAATCAGTGCCACGGTCAACATTGAGGCGGTCATGCATCCCTCGCGACGTTTCGTGCTGGCAGCACCGATGCTGGCCGCGTTTCCGGCCAGGGCGCAGACCGTGAAGGTGCGGCTCGGCACCGCGACGCCGGGAGGCGGTTTCCCGGTCTATGGCGCGGCCTTTGTCGAGGCGGTGCGCCGTGCCGATCCCGCTCTGGAGATCGAGGCCATCAACACCAAGGGCAGCACGGAGAACGTGCCGAGGCTCGAAGCCGGCACACTCGATATCGCACTGGTGCAGGGCGAGGTGGTGCACGAATCCCTGCAAGGCGTGGGTCGGCCGCCGACCGATCTCAAGGTGCTGACGGCGATGTATCCCACCGCCGGCATGTTCGTGGTCCGGGCCGATTCACCCTATCGCACCATTGCCGATCTGAAGGGCAAGCCGATCGCTTGGGGCGCGCAGGGTTCGGGGCTGGTGATCCTCGGTCGCTATGCCATGGACGGTCTCGGCCTCGACGCGGCGAAGGACTTCCAGCCGATCTACCTGGAGCGCGCGGGCGACGGACCGGCCATGGTGCTCGACGGACGAGTCGCGGCCTTGTGGGGTGGCGGTGCCGGCTGGCCGGGCTTCATGACCATGGCCAACAGCAAGGAGGGTGCACGCTTCATCGCGCCGGATGCGGCCGAGATCCAGCGTATCCTGGGCAAGCATACCTTCCTGAAACAAGTGACCCAGCCTGCCGGTGCTTTCCCCGGTCAGGCCACCGCAATCCCCTCCGTTGGCTCCTGGAGCTTCGTGTTGGCACGGCCCGGCCTCGACGAGGCTGTCGTCTATCGCCTGGCCAAGGCGCTGCACACGGCGGAAGCGCAGCCGTCGCGTCAGCTTGCGGACACAACGGCGAAGAATACTCTGGCCGTAACGCCCAGCGGACGATTGCATCCCGGTGTGGCGCGTTACTTCAAGGACGCGGGCCTCGAACGCTAGGCCCGGTTTCTCGAACAGGCATTTTCAAAAGACCAATCTGCTGAAACCGGCCCCGGATGCTGGCGTTTGTTCTGATTGAACAACAACGGAGCATCTCATGACCGACGATCGCCACGGTTCGAAACCAGACGGCAAAGTTGAAGGCGAAGGCTCCTACAGCGCGACCGCCGACTACAACAAGCGGACCGCCGAGTTCCTGAAGAAGGACAAGGTCGACAAGGCGGCGCAGGAAGCCAAGCGAGCCCTCGACTCCGAGGAAGCGGCGGAACTCAAGGCCGCCGAAGCGAAAGGCAAGTCCGGTGACACGTCGAAGTGGCACCAGAATCCCAATCGCACGAAGTAAGGATTAGTTCGTTGAGCAGGCGGCGACGCTCCGGCTCCGCCGCCTGACTTGTTTGCGTGCGGATCGCTGCTCCTATTCCGGCTTGAGCAGACCCTTTTTGGCGAGGTCGCCGATGCCGGCTTCCTCGGTTTTGAGGGCGGCGGCAAACGCTTCGGGCGTCGAGGGCCGCACGCTGGCGCCAAGCTCCACCAAGCGCTGCTTCACGGCTGCATCGTCGAGTGCCGCGACCATTGCGGCGTTCAGCGCTGCGATCACCGGCTGCGGCGTGCCGGTGCGCACGAAGATGCCCAGGGTCGTGCCGCCATCGAACGGAGTACAGCCGGTTTCGGCTAACGTCGGAACGTTGGGCAATTCGGGAATCCGCTTCTCGCCGATGACGACGATCGCGCGCAGCTTGCCCGACTGGATGTGCGGCAGCGAACTCGTGAGTTGGTCGACATAGGCGTCGATCTGGCTGGCCAGCACGTCGTTCAGGCCGACGCCCGAGCCGCGATAGGGCACGACACTGAAGCTCACCTTCTCGTTCTCCTGCAGGCGCAGGATGTCGATATGGTTGGGCGTGCCGTTGCCGGCGTGACCAAGGCTGATCGTGCCGGGCTTGGCCTTCGCTGCGGCCAACACTGCGGGCCAGTCGGCGAAGCGGCTGGTCGCCGGCACCACGACGATCATCGGGACCGTGCTCAACATGCCGACCGGCGCAAAGGACGGGATCATCGACGGCTTGCCGGCCATCAGCGGCGAGACATAGAGGGGCCCGAAGGCACTGATGACCATCGTGTAGCCGTCGGCCGGCGCCTGGACGACGAGTTCCTGGCCGACCACGCCGCCGGCGCCCGGCCGATTGTCGACGACCACCGGCTGGCCGAACTTGCGCGACATGCCTTCGCCCACGAGGCGCGCGGTGACGTCGGCATTGCCGCCCGCGGCAAAGGGCACGATGAAGCGTACAGGTTTCGACGGGAAGGATTGCGCCCAGGCGTGTGTGCCTGTGACTGTTGCCGTCGCTGCCGTCAGACCGGCCAGGAATGTCCGCCGCTTGGATATCACGATGCTTCCTCCGTCATGCTTCTGCCTGCGCCTTCTTTGGGCGTGCGGCAAAGCATCCGGCCGGAACTGCCGGAGCGCCAATCAAATCGGGCTGACTCTTTCGCCGCCCGGAAGGACGCGGGCACCGGTGTCATGGCTCTTTCCACCCAAGGGATGGGAGTTCCCGGATGCTATGTGCAACCGCTTGTGAAAGGAGGCGTTCCTCGACTGAACCCTCAAGCCAATGGAGGAACTTGGCCATGCGAGTAAGTGAAGCCATGACGCGCGATGTTTGTGTCGTGCGACCTGACCACACGATTGAGGAGGCCGCGCGCATGATGTTGGCGGTCGACGCGGGTCTGCTGCCGGTTGGCGCTGACGACCGTCTGCTCGGCATGATTACCGACCGCGACATCGCGGTACGCGCCATTGCTGAAGGCAAGGGCCCCGAAACGCCGGTGAGTGATGTCATGACGCAAGACGTGAAGTACTGCTTCGTCGACGAGGACACTGCGCATGTCGCGAAGAACATGGGCGAGCAGCAGCTTCGCCGCTTGCCGGTGATCGATCGCGACAAGCGGCTGGTGGGAATTCTCTCGCTGGCCGATGTGGCCTCACACGAAGCGGATGGTCGGCGCGTCGGCAATGCCTATCGCGACATTGCCCAGCCCGGTGGCGAGCACAATCAGGGTGCCGAAGAGCGCGGCAGGGGTATGTAGTTAAGGCAACGGCGTGTAGCCGAGGGCGGCCGCCGGTTTATCCCGGCGGCCGCCCTTTGCATTTCAGTTGCTGTTTTCCAGGCGGATGACGATGTAGCGCCGGCCTTCGCGCTCCACGTCGAAGCGGACATTGTCGCCGGCGCTGAGGCCCTTGAGAGCAACCGTCTGGGCGACATCGAAGATGCGCGTACCGCCTTCGAGGAACTGCTCCGGGATTGGCCGGAACTCGAGGGTAATTCGGTTACGCGTCTGATCGACGGCGATGACCTTGCCACGCACCAGTCGCTCGTCCGGTGCCGTTGCTGCGGCAGCAGTGTCGCTGTCGGCTGCGTCGCCGAAGAATCCCGGCTGCGTCGCCGATGCCGATAGCGACATCGCGTGCAGTGGGCCGAACAATGCGACGAGCGTGAACATCCCAAGAAGGAACGCGCGGGAGCTGAATGTACTGATCATGATCTTTCTCCGGCGCTGCATTTGGGAAGCGGGCCGGCCAATTGCCAGAGCTGATGCTGTGGTCAGATGTCAAAAAGATGACCGCGTGATACCTGCGCCTTCCAGCGCGTGATCTCGGCAGGCAAGCTACTGGATCGAGCAGTCGGACAATCGGTGCCGAAGACCTGCTCCTCATCACACGAGCAGATCGCGGTCACTTCTATGATGGCAGTGCTTGCAGTGAGCTGCAGGGCGTCGTCATCGCGTCAATGATCGTCGACCGATCATCGACGCGTTCGCGAAGTTCGAACTTCGCAACTCAATAGATGCTCGCGAACTTGTGAGACCATTCGATCTTCGACCTGCAGTCGTGGAGAGGTGACCGCTCAGGCGGCGGAGTCGATCACCTTGGCGAGCGCAATGTCTTTCTCCGAGAGTCCGCCGGCATCGTGAGTGGAGAGGAGGATCTCGACCCGGTTGTAGACATTCGACCACTCTGGGTGGTGGTCGGCCTTTTCGGCGGCCAGCGCCACGCGGGTCATGAACCCCCAGGCCTGGTTGAAATCGGCAAACTTGAAGCTCTTCTGGATGGCGTCGCGCCCCGGGACTTCCTTCCAGTCCTTGAGCGTGGCGAGGGCCGTTTTGCGGGCATCGCCGGTCAGTTTGTCGGTCATGCGCGTTCTCCTGAGATGGCGCGAAGCTTGCCTCATTCCCGGCGGGCGGCCTAGGGTTGGCCAACCAACAGGAGGTTTCCGTGAATTCGTTACGTCGAACTCTGCTTCTCGCTGCCGCATCGTTTGCGGTGGCCGCGCCTGCGTCGGCGCAAAAAGCCGCCGATACGCTGCGCATCATCTTCACCGACGCTGTGCCGAACGTCGACATGTACTTCAACAGCCAGCGTACCGGCCTGATTCTGGCGCACCAGGCCTGGGACATGCTGGTGCACCGCGATCCCTCGACCTTCGAGATCAAGCCGTCGCTCGCCACCGAATGGAAGTTCGTCGGCGACACCGCGCTCGATCTCACTATCCGCCAGGGCGTGAAATTCCACGACGGCAGCACGCTCACGCCGGACGACGTGGTCTATACCATCAACATGGCGGCCAATCCCGACAACAAGCTGGCGACGCCGTCGAACTATGCCTGGATCGACAAGGCCGAGAAGACCGGCGACTGGACCGTTCGCATCAACATGAAGCGGCCGACACCGGCGGCGCTCGAATACCTCGCCATGGTGACGCCGATCCATCCCAAGGCCTATCGCGAGAAGGTCGGTCCCGAAGGATTCGCGGCCAAGCCGGTTGGCGCCGGCCCGTACAAGATCATCAAGAACGAGCAGGCGAAGGAAGTCGTCTTCGAGCGCTTCGACGACTATTGGGCGGGCTCGCCCAAGGGCAAGCCGGCGATCAAGACCCTGCACGTGCGCTTCGTGCCCGATCTCGCCACCAGCATGACCGAGCTGCTCGCCCAGCGCACCGATTGGATCTGGAACATCAATCCCGACCAGGCCAAGGACGTGAACCGCATGCCGCATCTGCAGGCAGTGCCGCAGGAGTCCATGCGCATCGGCTACCTCTCGATCGACGCCGCCGGCCGCACCGGCGCCGGCAATCCGCTGACCAACCAGAAGGTGCGTCAGGCCATCTGGCACGCCATCAACCGTCAGGAGATGGCCGAGAAGCTGGTGCAGAACGGCAGCCGCGTGCCGCCGGCACCCTGCTTCCCGACCCAGTTCGGCTGCGACGCCGATGCCGCGGTGAAGTACGCCTACGATCCGGCGAAGGCCAAGGCGCTGCTGGCCGAGGCGGGTTTCCCCAACGGCTTCGAAATCGAGTTCGTGACCTACGTGCAGCCGACCACGTGGAGTGCGGCCATCCAGAACTACCTGCAGGCGGTCGGGATCCGGGCCAAGATCTCCCAGCTCCAGGTCGCAGCAGCGATTGCCAAGGCGCAGAAGGGTGAGAACCCGCTCTATCACGGCAGCTGGGGCAGCTACTCGATCAACGACGTGTCGGCGATCTTCCCCGTGATGTACGGCGGCGGCGGCGACGACTATGCCCGCGACCCCGAGCTGCAGAAGCTGGTGGCCGATGGCGGTGCCACGGCCGACTCGGTCGTGCGCAAGAAGAACTACTCGGCCGCGGTCAAGCTGATGACCGACAAGGCCTACTGGCTGCCGTTGTTCACCTACGTGAACATCTACGCCTTCTCCAAGCAGCTCGAGATGAAGACTTTCCCGGACGAGCTGCCGCGCTTCTACTTCGCGAAGTGGAAGTAATCGGCGCCTAGCTCAGGGCACCAGCAAACATTCCACGCCGCCGCCAGGCCTCGGCTTGAGCGGCGGCGTTTCGTTTGAGCAACGCGGCTCCGCAATGGGGCAGCGCGGATGGAAGCGGCAGCCCGGCGGGATGTTGGCCGGGTCGGGCATGATGTCGCCCAGGCCGACGTCGGGCACGCCGAGACCGGGCTCGGGCGTCAGCACCGACGCGAGCAGCGCCTTCGTGTAGGGATGCTCAGGTGAGTGGAACAGTGTCTCGGTCGGCTGGCGTTCGACGATGCGGCCGAGATACATCACCGCCACCTCGCTCGCGACATGCTCGACGACGGCGAGGTTGTGGCTGATGAAGAGATAGGTGAGGCCGAGATCGCGGCGCAGCTCGCCCAGCAGGTTCAGGATCTGGGCCTGCACCGAGACGTCGAGCGCCGAGGTCGGCTCGTCGCAGACCACGATACGCGGCCGAAGCACAAGGGCGCGTGCAATCGCCACGCGCTGACGCTGACCGCCCGACAGTTCCGGCGGCAGGCGCTGGCCCATCTCCGCGCGCAAACCGACCCGCTCCAGCATCTCGTCGACGCGCTTGGCGATTTCGGCGCGACCGAAGGTGCCCTGCGCCACCAGGGGCATCGCCACGATATCGCGGATCCGGGTGAGCGGATTGAGCGAGGAGAAGGGGTCCTGAAAGACCGGCTGGATCAGCCGCGCGCGCGCCTTGCGGTCCATATCGGTGACCCGCTGGCCCTCGACCGCGATGTCGCCGGCTGTCGGTTCGAGGAGGCCGAGGATCAAGCGCGCCAGGGTGGACTTGCCGCAGCCCGACTCGCCCACGACGCCCAGCACGCCACCGGGGGGCACGGCGAAGGAGACATCGTCGACGGCCACGACGTGGCGGTCGGCGCCCAACATGCCGCCCTTAACCTTGAAGGTTCGACGAACGGCCTTCACTTCGATGGCCGGGAGCTGAGTTGTGGAGGTCCCGCTCATGCCGGCAGCCTGCAGAGAAAGTCGTGGGTGCCGCCGGCCTGGTGACGTGGAATGTCCTGCGTACAGGTTGGGTCGGCAAAGGAGCAGCGCTCGCGGAAGGCACAGCCCTCGAAATCGGGGCCGACCCGGGGCACGGTGCCGGGGATCGAGCCCAGCGGTTCGTCGCGCTTGATCTTGCCGGGCACCGGCACGCAGCGTAGCAGGCCCTGCGTATAAGGATGCCGCGGGCTTGCGAACAGTTCCGCGGTGGCGGCGTTCTCGACCACCTTGCCGGCATACATCACGGCCACCTTGTGGGCGACGCGGGCGACGATGCCGAGGTCGTGGGTGATCAGCATCATGCCGAGGCCGAGATCGCGCTGGAGCTGGGCCAGTAGGCGCAGGATCTGCGCCTGGACGGTGACATCGAGTGCCGTCGTCGGTTCGTCGGCGATCAGCAGCTTGGGTTCGCACATCAGCGCCATGGCGATCATCACGCGCTGACGCAGACCGCCCGAGAGCTGATGCGGAAACTGTCCCAGCCGCAGGCCGGGCGCCGTGATGCCTACGCGGGCCAGCAGGTCGGCGGCGCGATCGACGGCGACGCGTTGCGGCGTGCCTTTGTGGCGGCGCAGAACTTCGGTCATCTGCGAACCTACTGTGTAGGCGGGATTGAGCGACGTCATCGGCTCCTGGAAGATCATCGCCATGTCGTTGCCGCGCAGGCGCGCCATGCCGGCCTCGGAAAGACCCAGCATGTCCTCGCCCTGGAATTTCAAGCTGCGGGCGGTACGGCGCGCGCCGCGCGCCAGCAGGTTCATCACCGCCAATGCCGTCACCGATTTGCCACAGCCTGACTCGCCCACGACGCAGAGCGTTTCGCCGCGTTCGACGGTGAGCGACGTGCCGCGCACGGCGCCGGTCCGACCGAAGCTGACGGCGAGATCTTCGATTTCGAGCAGTGCGCTCATGTGTCCGCCTTCACGTATCGGTCCGGTGCGTGCCGAAGGCGTCGCGCAATCCGTCGCCCAGCAAGTTGATGCCGAGCACCAGCACGAAGAGTGCGATGCCGGGGATCACGATCACCCAAGGCGAGAAGAACATGTAGTCCTTGGCTTCGGCGATCATCAGGCCCCACGAGGGCAGGGGCGGCGGCACGCCGAGGCCCAGGAAGGAGAGGGCGGCTTCCAGCAGGATGGCGAGCGCGATCTCCAGCGTCGCCACCACGACCAGATGGCTCGCGATGTTGGGCAGCACCTCGCGGCTGAGAATACGGAAGCGCGAGCAGCCGGCGCACCAGGCGGCAGCCACGAAGTCGAGATTGCGCACCTGCATGGTGGTGGAGCGTGCCACCACGGCGAAGCGGTCCCACAGCAGCAGGCCGAGCGTGATCACCAGCAGATGCATGGAGCTGCCGAGCAGGCCCACGACCGCCAGCGCCACCAGCACGACAGGAATGGAGAGGCGGGTGGTGATGGCGAAGAGGACGGCGTCGTCGACCCGGCCCCCCAGGAAGCCGCCCAGCACGCCGATCGCAATGCCGATCACGGCGGAGACGATGGTGACCGTGACGCCGATCAGCATGGAGATGCGGCAACCGTAGATCAGGCGCGAGAGATAGTCGCGGCCGAGCTGGTCGGTGCCGAGAAGATGTGCGGGATCGGTGCCTTCCATCCAGAACGGCACCAGCAGGCGCTTGCCGAGGTCCTGTGCGAAGGGATCGTGCGGCGAGAGCAGCGGCGCGAAGAGGGCGCAGATCACCGCAATGCTGACAATGACAGCACCGATCCAGGTGCCGACGCTTTTCCAGCCCCGTCGGGGGCCTGTTGTGACGGAGACGACGCTCATCGCTCTGCTCTCATGATCAACGCAGCCTGGGGTCGAGGACGGCGTTCATCAGATCCGCCAGCATGGTCAGGGCCACGTAGATGACGGCCAGCACCAGCACCACGGCCTGAACCACGGGGAAGTCGTTCTTGCCGATCGACTCCCAGGCAAGGAAGCCGACGCCGTGCAGGGCAAAGACCTGTTCGATCACGATCGAGCCGCCCAGCATGAAGCCGAGCTGGACGGCCGCGATGGCCACCACCGGGATCGCTGCATTGCGCAGGGCATGCTTCAGCAGGATCGAGGCGCGCGACAGGCCCTTGGCCCGCGCCGTTCTTATGTAATCGCTGCCCATGGCCTGGATCATGCCGGCGCGGGTGAGCCGCGTGAGGGCAGGTATGGCTGAGAAAGCGAGCACAATGCCGGGCATCACATAGTGTTGCCACGAGCCGGTACCCGATATCGGCAGCCAACCGAGTTGCAGGCCGAACGTGATCATCAGGATCAGACCGAGCCAGAAAGAGGGCATCGCCTGGCCGAGCAGCGCCACCATCTGCGCCACCCGGTCGAGCGTCGTATTCTCGCGTACAGCCGCCAGAATGCCCAATGGCAGGGAAACGAGCAGGGCAATCACCAGGCCGGTCAGGCCCAAAGTGATGGTGATCGGCATCCGCTCGGCGATCAGCGAGGAGACGCGGGCCTTGAAGAAATAGCTTTCGCCCAGGTCGCCGGTGACGGCGCGGCCGACCCACTCGAAGAACTGGGTCGTCAGCGGCCGGTCGAGCCCGTAGGCCTTGCGGACCAGCTCGATATCTTCCTGCGTTGCATTGGGGCCGGCAATCGAAACCGCAAGGTCACCCGAGAGCCGTGTGAGGATAAAGGCTAGGGTCATGACCGTCGCGGCAACGAGCAGCGCCACGATCAGACGGCGGACTATGAATTGGAGCATGTGCGGCGGCGAGCTTAGTGCGGATCCTTCCCTAAAGCGACCATGCGAATCTCGCGCCAAATTTCAAGTGCCAAGGGTGCATAAACTCCAATTAGGGGGAGCTTGGCGAGGGCGCGCTGCTCCTATATGGGGGAGTCATGCCGATCTTCACGAACCCGCGGCGCACGCCCTGCTTCGGCACGGCGCCAACTCTAGAGGACTTCGAAGCGATCGCCGCCGAGGCACTCGCCACGATTCCCGAGGAGTTCCGTCGGCACGTCGGCAACGTGCGCATCCAGATCGACGACTTTCCTTCCGACGAAGTCGAGAAGGAAATGGAACTCGACACGCCGTTCGACCTGCTTGGCCTGTATCAAGGCGTGTCGATGATGGAGCGTGGTGCCGGCCATGTCGCCAACGACATCGACCGCATCTTCCTCTACCGCCGCCCGATCCTCGACTATTGGTGCGAGTCGGGCGAGGACCTGCCGCACATCGTGCGGCACGTGCTGATCCATGAGATCGGCCATCACTTCGGCCTGAGCGACGACGATATGGAAGCGATCGAAGCCAAGGCCGAGGAAGAATCCCAGCGCGCGCAGCCGAACGCCTAGACTCGCCCCGGGCAGTGGGTCTGGAGCCTGCCGCCCGCGTCAGACCCTCATGGCTTCGCGATAGAGCCGCTCCGCGTTGGTCCACTTGATGACTTGCATAAACGCCTCGACGTACTTCGCGACGTCGTTCCCGTAATCTTTTTCGTAAGCATGGCGATGAACGTCCATTACCAGGAGCGGCACGCAGCCGGCCGGCATCTCCGACGTATTGGCCGTGCGATGATTGTAGAGACGCTTGTCGCGCGGCGAATGCGCCAGGATCACCCAGCCATCCCCATCGGACAGTGACCGGCCGGTTGCCATGAATTCGGCCTTCCAGCGATCGAAGCTGCTGAAATCGCGCGACAGGGCTTGGGCAAGCAGCCCCGCCGGCTGGGTGGGAGCTTCGCCGATCCCGTCGAAGTAAAGCTCGTGCAAGATCGTGGCATTGTAGGTGGCCAGTTCCTCGCTCTTTAGTTTCGCAACGGTTTCCGCCGGGGCCTCGTTGAAGTCGAGCTTTGCCAGTTCCTCGTTGAGGGCATTCAGCCTCTTCACGGCATTCACGTAGATTTCGTCGTAGTGCTGACGCAGGAGATCGGCCGACAGGCCTTTCACCTTGTCGGGATTGAAGGTCAGCGGCTTTGCCGTAAGCCGCAGCGTTGTCGCGCTGATGGCAGGTTGCTGGCTGCGAGCCGGAATGGCCATCGCCCCAAGCAACAGGCCAACGCCCGCGGCCAGGGAGCGGCGGGGGATGTTGGTCATATCGAACTCCTGCGTGTCCCTGAAAGGGAACGCACGTCAGGGCGATGAGTTGCGCAGCACCGTCGGCATACGATAGCGACCTTCAATCAGGGCTGCGTCAGGCTCATAAGCGCGCAGGACCAGCCGCAGGGGGCCTGCAGGTGCGGGCAGCCAGTTGGCCATGCGATGGCCGGCCGGTGGTTGGCGCTGAATATAAAGAGTAAGCGCGCCGTCGGCTGCGTGCACCAATCCGGGCGTGTTTTCGCTGATCGTGTAGCGTGCGATCGGATTGTCGAAAAAGAAGGCGCGACCGTCGGCCATCACCTCATAGATGGCCAGCGACCAAAAGGCGCGGACCGGCGGCAGGCCGTTGGCAGGGAAGGTGAGCGTGTAGGAGTGCTCGCCGGCAAGTGGGCGGCCGACAGCATCAGCAGCACCAACGATGCTCACGAGTTCGGCCGGTTCCGAGATGCCCAGATTGGTGAGTGCCGTCGCCGCGCGATAGAGATGGTCGTCGCCGAAATTGCCGAGATGCGGCTCGGCATAGGACCAGCCGTCGACCGTCCTGGCTGGCCGCGCGGCAACAGTGCGGATATCGGCCAGCCCTTGCTCGATGCCGGTGCGGATCGCGCGCCGTTCGCCGTCGCTGAAAGCGCGCAAGTCGAGCTTGCGGCCCGGTGCCAGCTTGAGCAGCGCGAACCCTTGGATCTGGTTACGGTCGCGATCGGAGAGCGGGCTTTCGCCCAAGGCTCGCATGCCAGTCGCCAGAATATCGAAAGGATCGGTCGGCTGCGGCGCCGGCCAGTCGGCCACGGGCTCGGGGGGCGGCTGGCTACGGTGGCGCATCAACTCGCGCGTTTCCAGGATACGCCGCTCGTTGCGCATGTCGGGCGTTTCGAGCAACACGCGCGTCTGCAGGATGGCGAGACGGTCCAGTTCGCCAGAATCGCTGACCAGCAATCGCCCGCGCAACCACACCGAATTGGTCGGTGCGCGAACCAAAGTGACTTCGCCCGGCGGATCGCCTTTCCAGGCGGGCCCCACGATCATCTGGGGCGGTGGCCGGCCGCCGTTCAGGCGATGGCTTACCGTCGCGAACGTATCGGTGAAGAGATCGAGGAAAGCGTAGCTGTAGTAGAGGTCACCGACCGGCGGCACGACCAGAAACATCGGCTCGTTCGAGAGGTCGAGCCAGGCGAAGGATTGCAATGTGTCGCCGCTCGGCATCGTCACGGCGCGTGTTTGTGGATCGGCGAGCGTCGTGACGTGCCGAAAGCGGTTCAGCCTCTGCCGCGCCGGATTGGCTTCGTTCACCGTCGCTTGCCAGCGCGCGCGATACATCTCGTAGACGGGGAAGAGGTAGATCGCAGCCCGTCGGGCCAGTTCACGCAACGACAGGGAGTCCTGCGCCCGCGCAATCGCCGGAGTGGCGATCAAGCCTGCCAGCGCCGTGCGTCGACCGATCCTCATGCCGCCCGCTCCCGAAGCCTCCGGCGCTCGGCCACGAAGGCGGCTGCTTCCTGCCAGGGTGCGAGTGTCCAGAAGGAGCGCGCCCGTCCGGAGGGCGAGGCGAGGACGAACACGACGGCTCCTTCGAGCAACGTCTGCTGCCGTCCATAGGCCGGCGCCTTCACGCCGAGCCCGAGCGCGGCGGCATTCTTGCTGGTGAAGGCGATGGCGGCGGGCTGGAACTGCCGCAGCTTGGCGTGCAGCGACGCGGAGTCCATCGCCGCCGGCGTCAGCTCGTGGTCGGAACCGACCTCGGTCTTGTTAAGGTCGGTGAGACCGATGCCGAAGCTCAACAGTTCGGGATAGCGCTGCGGTGCCAGGCGCTCGGGCGTCAGGCCAACCGCATACAAGGTCGGCCAGAAGGCGTTGCCGGGATTGGCATAGTAGGCGCGCGCCTTGAACGAGATCGGGCTGGGCGCCGTGCCACAGAAGACGAGGTCGAGGCCCGGCGCCAGCAAGTCAGGGATGAGCTGCTTATTCCGGCTTGATGCCCGCGGCACGGATGACCTCGCCCCAGCGTTTGATCTCGGTCTGGATATACGCGTCGATCTCGGGAACTGTCATCGTGCCCGGCTCGAATCCGCCCGCCTTCATGCTGGCGAGCACGTCGGGCGATTCCAACGCCTTCTCGGTCGCCGCCCTAAGCTTGTCCTTGATCTTGGCCGGCGTTCCCTTGGGCACGGCCCAGATCGACCAGGAGGTCACCACCAGGTCGGGCGACACGGACTCCGCGAAGGTCGGCGTATCGGGTGTGACGGGCGAACGCTTGGCGCCGCTCGATGCAACGGGCTTCAACTTGCCCGCGCTCACCTGGCTCATCAGCGAATCGATGTTGGAGATGACGAGCGGCACATGGCCTGCCAGCACGTCGGCCGCAGCGGCGGCGGCGCCGCGGTAGCTGATGAAGGTGATGTCCGCGCCGGTCTTCTGCTTGAAGAGCTCCATGGTCAGCGTCGGCGAGGTGCCGAGCCCCGACGAACCGAAGCTGATCTTGCCGGGATCGGCTTTGGCGGCAGCGAGGAGCTTGGGCAGCGTGTCGTGCGGGAAGTTCGGGTGGCAGCACAGGAGGTTGGGCTGGGTGCCAATCCAGGCCACGGTCTCGAGGTCCGTCACGGCATTGTAGGCCGGCCGTGCGTAGAGATGCGGGACCAGTGCGTGGCTGCCGATGTTGCCCAGCAGCACCGAATAGCCATCGGGCGGTGACTTGGCGACGTTATCGGCAGCGATCGAGCCGCCGGCGCCCGTACGGTTCTCCACCACGAAGGACTGGCCGAAAGCGTCGCCCAGCTTAACGGCAAGACGGCGCGCGATGTTGTCCTGGGAGCCGCCCGGGGTGAATGGACAGACGATCCGCACGTTACGGTTCGGCCAGTCGTCGCCCTGAGCAAAGGCGCGGGAAACCCCGGCCAATGGCGCAAACGGCAGGCCCGCCAGAGCGGCGGAGAAAAGACGTCTCCTCATCCTTGTTCTTCCTTCTCGATCGATCCCCGTCAGTCTCGATGATGCACGAGCCCTGACGCAACGCCTAGGGGTTGCAGAGACAAGGAATTGCTTGGCGATGGCAGTCTTTTGGAACAATTCGTTCGCGGGCACGTTGCCAAATCATGAACGCCTCTCTCAAGACCTCCGGCGACGCTGCGCCGGAGTCGGCGCCGACAGTTCTGGTGGTCGAAGACGAGGTGTTGATTCGCATGGCAGTGTCGGACTACCTGCGCGACTGCGCCTTTCACGTGGTTGAGGCGGGCAGTGGCGACGAGGCAATCCAGGTCCTGCAAGCGGGCATCCAAGTCGACATCGTCTTTTCCGATGTCCATATGCCCGGCAACGTCGATGGCTTCGCCTTGTCGCAGTGGGTGCGCCGCGAGAGGCCCGGCGTGAAGGTGATCCTGACCTCGGGCGTCACCCGTGCCGCCAAAGCCGCCGGCGATCTTTGCGAGGAGGGGCCGTTCCTCGCCAAGCCCTACGATCATCGCGACCTCGAGCGGCATATTCGCAGCCTGTTGGCCCGCTAGGGTTTCGACCTGAGGTTTCGCGGCCTTGTCCACCTTCCTCCGTCGGGCATGATGGAGGCCGGGAGGACAGGAATGCATACGATCGACAAGGCCGACGAAGCCCAGCTTCTCGCCACTATCGACCGCTGGATCGAGCGTGAAGTAGTGCCGCGGGTGAAAGAATTCGATCACGCCGACAAATGGCCCGCCGAAATCGTGGAGCAGATGAAGGAACTCGGGCTGTTCGGCGCCACGGTGAGCCCGGAGTATGGCGGCCTCGGCCTGCCAGCGCGGACTTACGCCGAGATCGTGATGCGCGTGTCGTCGGTGTGGATGGCGATAACCGGCATCTTCAACTCCCATTTGATGCTGGCGCTGGCCATCGAGAAGTTCGGCACCGAACCGCAGAAGCGCCATTGGCTGCCGAAGCTCGCGAGCGGCGAGGTGAGGGGCGGGCTGGCGCTTACCGAACCCGATGCGGGCACCGACCTGCAGGCGATCCGTCTCACCGCGCGTCGCGAGGGCGACCACTATGTGCTGAACGGCACGAAGACCTGGATCTCCAACGGCATCGAGGGTTCGTGCTTTGCGCTGCTGGTCAAGACCAATCCCGAAGCGAGCCCGCGCTACTCGGGCATGAGCCTGTTCATTGCGCCCAAGGGGCCGGGCTTCACGGTCGGTCGCAAGCTCGAAAAACTCGGCTACAAGTCGATCGATTCGGGCGAGCTGATCTTCGAGAACTATCGTGTGCCGGCCGATCATCTGATCGGTGAAGTCGAAGGCCGTGGCTTCACTCAGGTGGCAGGTGGCCTCGAACTTGGCCGCATCAATGTCGCCGCCCGCGGTGTCGGCATTGCCGAGGGCGCGCTGCGGCTCGCTACCAGCTACGCGCAGATCCGCAAGACCTTCGGCAAGCCGATCTGCGAGCATCAGGCGATCCAGCTCAAGCTTGGAGAAATGGCGACACGTGCCCGCGCGGCGCGATTGCTGACCCTCGACGCGGCGGAGGCTTTCGATCGCGGCGACCGCTGCGATCTTGAGGCCGGCATGGCCAAGTATTTCTCGTCCGAGGCGGCGCTGGAGAACAGCATCGAGTCCATGCGCATCCATGGCGCCTACGGCTACTCCAAAGAATACGATATCGAGCGCCTCTATCGCGATGCGCCGCTGACCTGCATCGGCGAAGGCACCAACGAGATGCAGCGCATCATCATCGCGCGGCAGTGGGTCAAGCGGAACGCCATCGTATGAGCGCCAAACCACTCCAAGGTATTCGCGTCCTCACCCTGGAGCAGTTCGGCGCCGGGCCCTACGGCACCATGTTCCTGGCCGAGCTGGGCGCCGAGGTGATCAAGATCGAGGCGCCGGAGGGCGATCCCTCGCGTCAGGTCGGGCCTTACAAGT
Source organism: Reyranella massiliensis 521 (assembly GCA_943369775.1). GTDB lineage: Bacteria > Pseudomonadota > Alphaproteobacteria > Reyranellales > Reyranellaceae > Reyranella > Reyranella massiliensis_C. Next base: position 6,706 of record CALROF020000016.1, on the reverse strand, counting down.
TGGGCAAGGACGACAGCGAGTACTTCCAGGCGTGGAACCTCGGCAAGAAGAGCGTGACGCTCGACCTGAAGAGCGCCGACGGTCGCAAGAAGTTCGACGCGCTGGTGAAGGGCGCGGACTGCGTCGTGAACAACATGCGCGGCACGCAGCCGGCCAAGCTCGGCATCGACTATGCGAGCCTGAAGCATCTGAAGCCCTCGATCGTCTGCCTGCACATTTCAGCCTACGGTCGCGACAACGAACGCAAGGACTGGCCGGGTTACGATTTCCTGATGCAGGCCGAAGCGGGCTTGATGGAGCTGACCGGCGAACCGGATGGGCCGCCGACGCGGGTCGGCGTTTCCCTGATCGACAGCATGAGCGGTCTCACGGGTATTGTCGGGCTCCTGAGCTGCCTGCTGCGCGCCCGCACGACGGGGCAGGGCTGTGACGTCGATACCTGCCTTTACGACGTCGCCATGCACCAGCTCACCTATCCCGGTCTCTGGTACCTGAACGAAGGCGATGTCTCGCCGCGGGTGCCGCGCAGCGCCCATCTTTCCCTGGCGCCGGTCCAGACCTTCCCAACGAAGGATGGCTGGATCTTCATCATGTGCATGACGCAGAAGTTCTGGCTGTCGCTTTGCCAGGCCATGGGCCGAACCGACCTTCTCGACGATCCGCGCTTTGCCGATCCGAATACCCGCGCGAAGAACCGCGCCGCGATGACCGAGGCGCTCGATCCGACCTTCCGTACGCACACGACGGCGGAATGGTTGTCGAAGCTCAATGGGCTGCTGCCGGCCGCGCCGGTTCATCGCCTTGACCAAGCCTTGGACAGTTCATTCGCGCGGGCCGCGGGTATGGTCTCCGCCGTGCCGCATCCCGCGAAAGGCGAGCTGCGTGTGCTCGCCAATCCTCTTCGCATCGACGGACAGCGGCCTTCGCAGGCTGCCTGTTCGCCTCTCGGTGCCGACAACGAGTCCGTGTTGGGTCAAGGTACATGAAACTCCAAGGCATCAAGGTCGTCGATCTTTCCTGGTTCCTGCCGGGTCCCTATCTCACGACGGCGCTGGCCGACCATGGCGCCGAGGTGATCAAGGTCGAACCGCCGGGCGAAGGCGATCCCGGCCGCCACATCCGGCCGGCCGACGAACGCACGTCGGTGTTCTTTCGCAACATGGGGCGCGGCAAGAAGAGCGTCGTGCTCGACCTCAAGAGCGAGCAAGGGAGAGCCGATCTCTTCCGTCTCGCCAGCGAGGCCGACGTGCTGGTCGAGTCGTTCCGGCCCGGTGTCGCGGCGCGCTTCGGCATCGGCTACGAGGCGGTCAAAGCCGTCAACCCCGGCATCGTCTACTGCTCGATCAGCGCCTTCGGCCAGGACGGCGCCTATCCCGGCCGTGCTGCGCACGATCTCGCCCTCGAAGCGATGGCCGGTGTGCTGAGTTTGACCTTGGGCGACGATGGCCGCCCGGCCATCCCGGGTATTCCCGTCGCCGATCTGGTGAGCGGCCTGCATGGGTTGTCCGGTGTGCTGATGGCGCTGCTGCGCCGCAAGGATACGGGCCGTGGCGACTATATCGACGTCTCCATGCACGAGGCATTGATGGCCTCCTGCGCCAATGTCGTCGGCTCTGCCTTTGCTGAGAACAAGCATCCCGACGTCAAGCAGCAGCGGACGACGGGCGGTTCGGCCTTCTATCGCGTCTACGATACGTCCGATGGCCGCCAGCTCGTGCTGGCTGGTCAGGAGATGAAGTTCATCAAGAACCTGCTGGGCGCGCTCGGAAAACCGGAGCTGGCGCCGCTCTGCGAATGGCCGGGGGCGCATCAGAAGCCGGTCGTGGATTTCCTCACCGGGACCTTCCGCGAGAAGCCGCTGGCGCATTGGATGACGTGGCTCGATACGCTCGACATCTGCTACGGCCCGGTCAACACGCTGCCCGAGGCTATCGCCGATGCGAACCTCGCAAAGCGCGGCATGATCGTGACTGACGCGCAGGGCCGCAAACACTTCGCCCCCGTCGTGCGCTTCCAGGACGAGCCGTCGCAGCCGCTCTATCGCGAGCCGCTGCTGGGTGAGCACACTGAAGAAGTGTTGAAGCGCGGGGGCTAACTCATCGCCTGCGATTGAGCCCGCGCAGCCTGTATCAGCGTGTCGAGCGCGGGGCGCTGTGGGCCACCGGCTTTCCAGACGCACCAGGTTTCGGAGAGGATCTTCGCCTCCTGGATCGGCACGAAAACCGCGCCGGCCATGTTCGAGGCTTTGAGGGTGCTCGGAACGAGGGCGACTCCGAGGCCATTGGCGACGAAGGAGACCACGCTCAGCCAGTGACGAACCTGATGGCGTACGCGGGGCGAGAAACCTGCCGAGAGGCAGGTCGCGATGATCGACTGGTAATAGTCTGGCGAGACGTTGCGGGAGAAGAGCACGAACTCGTCGTCCTTGAGCCGCGACAGGCGGAGGGTGCGGGCGCCGGCGCAAGGATGATCCCGAGGGACGCAGGCGACGAAGGGCTCGGCGTGATAGCGAAAGCCCTCCAATCGATTCGGTACTTCGCGGCCGTGGATGAAGCCGAGGTCGACCTCGTCGCGCTGCAGCGCCTCGATCTGTTCGGTTGAGTTCAGCTCCTGGACGGAGAGCTCGATGTCGGGCGATGCGGTCTGGAATGCGTCGAGAATTCTGGGGAAGCCGCGATAGAGCATGGAGCTGCCGAAGCCGAGCCGCAGCCGTCCTTCCTTTCCATCGGCGATCGCCTTCACGAGAAGGCGGGTTTCCTCGGTCCTACGCAGCAGCACTTCCGCTTCGCGCTGCAACGCCAGTCCCGCGGCGGTGAGGCTGACGTTGCGGCTGGTGCGCTCGAACAGCCGGGCGCCGATCTCCTCCTCGAGCTGGCGAATGGCGAGGCTGAGCGGCGGCTGCGACAGCGACAAGCGCTGAGCGGCGCGGCCGAAATGCTTCTCCTCGGCGAGGACGGAGAAATAACGCAGCTTGCGAAGGTCCACGGGCCGTCTCCGATCATCGATATGGAATATATATCAATCTCGAAGAAAGTAATATTGGACGGTATCGATAGAACGGGCAGACGATATGCGCCTGCTTCGCTTCCTGCTCAGAGGCTCGTTCCATGAAGGCCGATATCGATCTCTCAGGTGCCATCCCCGATTCGCGGGGGATCAACCTCTATCGCGCCGACCGCGATGCCGCAGCCTTGTTCGCCCACTATCTTCCGCGGCCGCTGTTTCGCCATCTCGAGCCGACATTCGACCGGCTGGGTGGCCTTGCGGGCGGGCGGCTCGATGAACTGGCAGGCATTGCCGACCACAATCCGCCGACCCTGTCGGTGCGGCGGCGCACCGGCGAGGACTGCAACGTCGTCGAGAAGCATCCAGCCTATGTCGAGATGGAACGGCTGGCCTTTTCCGAGCTTGGGCTGGCGGCGATGTCGCATCGTGGCGTGCTGGGCTGGAACGAGCCAATGCCGCCTGCGGCAAAGTACGCGCTGACCTATCTCTTTGTGCAGGCCGAGTTCGGTTTGATGTGTCCGGTCAGCATGACGGATTCGCTCAGCCGCACGCTGCGGCGTTTCGGCGATCCCGCGCTGGTGGGTCGCTACCTCGAACGTCTGACGTCGGTCGATTTCGACGAGCTGGCGCAGGGTGCCATGTTCATGACCGAGCAAGGCGCCGGTTCCGACGTCAGTGCTACGGCGACGCGCGCCGCGCTGCAGCCCGACGGCACCTGGCAGCTGACCGGCGACAAGTGGTTCTGCTCGAACGCCGATGCCGATCTGGCGATGGTTCTGGCGCGCAGCGAGGACGTTCCCGGCATGAAGGGCATCTCGCTGTTCCTGTTGCCGAAGGTGAAGCGCGATGGCCGGCCGAACGACTATCGAATCCTGCGGCTGAAGGACAAGCTCGGCACCCGCTCGATGGCGAGCGGCGAGATCCGCCTTGACGGGGCGGAAGCCTATCTCGTCGGCGAACGCGGCCGCGGCTTCAACCAGATGGCCGACATGGTCAACAACTCGCGCCTGTCGAACGGCGTGCGTGCCGCGGGCCTGATGCGGCGTGCCACGACCGAGGCGCTGTTCATCGCTCGTCACCGTCAGGCGTTCGGCAAGCGGCTGATCGAACTGCCGCTGATGCGCCGCCAGCTCGCGAAGATGCTGGCCTGGGCCGAACAAGCGCGCTGCATGATGTTCCTGACGGCGGATGCGCTCGACCGCGCCAACCACAACGATGCGACCGGCGCCAAGCTCGCCCGTATCATGACGCCGCTGATCAAGTTCCGCGCCTGCCGCGATGCCCGCAAGGTGACCGGGGACGCGATGGAGGTCCGCGGCGGCTGCGGCTACATCGAGGAATGGTCGGATGCGCGGCTGGTTCGCGACGCCCATCTCGGCTCGATCTGGGAGGGCACGTCCAACATCGTTGCCCTCGACGTCTCGCGGGCGATCTCGCGCGACGACGCTCTGCCGGCCCTCAAAGCGCACAACGAGGAATTGCTGCGCGGTGCGGCGCTCGATGCGGAAACGCAGACACTGTTCGCCGGCGCCTTGGATCGTGCCTGCGCTTTTGCGGCCGATGTCGCGGCCCGGAAATCAGACGTGCTGGCGCGGCAGTCCGCATCGGCGCTCTATCACATCACCACCGCCATCGGCCTGGCGCGCGAGGCGGCCGAACTCCGCGCGCCGCATCGCCTGGCTCTGGCGCGGATGGTCCTGACGCATCGGCTGCTGCCGCGAGACCCCCTCCAGAACGAGGAGGACACGGCCGCGCTCGACAGCGTGCTTGCGGCCTGACCGTCCCTATCTCCAGCCCTGCTTGAGGATGCGCGCCACATAGGGCGGCACGATCTCGGTCGCGGGACCGTAGATGTGTTCGTGGAACAGGGTCTGGTTGTCGGTCGGTTCGAGATTGAGTTCGATCGTGTGGGCACGCGGCTGGCGTCGACGGACATGCAGGACAAAGCCGGCGGCGGGATAGACCTCGCCTGAAGTGCCGATGGCAATGAAAAGACCACAGCGCTCCAGCACCTCGTAGATCTCCTCGAGGTGCATGGGCATCTCGCCGAACCAGACGATATTGGGCCGCAACTCGCCGACAGACCGGCAGTTGGGGCAGACCGACTCAGGCGTCAGATCGGCGTCGGAGGCGAACTCGGTCTTGCAGACCATGCAGCGGACCTCGCCATCGCGGCCGTGCATGTGGATGACCTTCCGCGAGCCCGCCGCCTCGTGCAGCGTGTCGATGTTCTGCGTGATGATCGTGACTTCACCTTCGTATTCGCGCTCCAGCCGGGCCAGCGCCTCGTGCGCTTCATTCGGTGTGATATGAGCAGAGCGGAAGGCGCGGCGGGTCTCGTTGTAGAAATCGAGCACCTTCTTCTTGTCGCGAAACCAGGCTTCGATGGTCGCGACCTCTTCGAGATTCACGCGGGTCCACAACCCGCCCTCGTCGCGAAAGGTATCGATGCCGCTTTCCTTGGAGATACCGGCACCCGTCAGCACCGCGATGCCCGGCGGAAGGAAATCCTGATGCATGCCGTTACTCTAGCGCCGTGCTAGGGTGTCGAGCCATGACCATCGGCGTCCTCTTCGTCTGCACGGCCAACATCTGCCGCTCGCCCATGGCCGAGGGCGCGTTTCGCGAAATGGCTCGCAAGGCCGGTCTCCTGGCCGGCTTCGAGATTGCTTCGGCGGGTACCTCCGATGTGAAGGCCGGCGAGCCGCCGACACCCTTTGCCGTCGAGGCTGCGGCCGCACGCGGCTACGACATTTCAGGAGGCCGCGCCCGTCAGGTTACCGGCGACGACATAGCCCGCTTTGACCACGTGCTGGCGATGACCCGCGGCCATCTCGCGGAGATGCGTTGGCTGGCGCCGCGGGCGCTCGCGGACAAGCCGAAGCTCCTCATGAGCTTCGCGCCGCCGGCCGGCATCCTCGACGTGGCCGATCCATATGGTCTCGACAAGCCCGAGTACGAACGCGCGCTCGGGCTGATCGAGGTGGCCTGCCGCGGCCTGCTCGACCGCCTGACGCCTCAGGTCAAAAGGGCCATTTGAGGTCGAGTTCGCCGAAGCGGTTCACGACGTTGAAGGTGAGCCGCGAAACGTCGTTGTCGAACTTGTTGTGGGGCAGGCTGCCGCAATAGGTGATCGAGCCCACGGAGAACACCGCTCCCCCTTTTGGCTTCTCGATGTAAGTCATGTCGGCGCGGATCAATTGCTCCAGGGTCTGGCCGGGAATGGTCGTGGTGAAGCCCAGCCGTTCTTCGTGCACGACCACGAAGTTCTTGCGGTCGTGGCCTTCGGAAGATGCGAGCACGACGGCATTGAGCGGACTGCCCAGCCGATGGTCGAGACGGTCGAGCTCGAAACCGGCCGCACCGCCGCCCGAGAAGCCATAGCCGCCGAACAACTCGTCCTTCACGCCCTCGAAGACCCAGGCGTGGGTGTTGTCGCGCGCCGCTGGCGATTGCCGGTAGGAATCGCCCACGAAGGTACCCTGGCTGGAGAAGCCGATGCCGCAGAGAAGATTGGGTGGACGGTCGGAGCGCCGCCACAGGCCGCCATAGGCGCCGTCGAAGGCGTGATAATATTCGCCGGGTTCGGCCGCCCAGGTGCGGATGCCGCCCTCGGTCCGCCGCACCTCGATGGCGCCCGGCACTTTGGGTGACAGGGCAACGCGCCAGTAGAAGCCGTTGCCGCCGAGATACATCAGCC
>CALROF020000015.1:0-50484 GCA_943369775.1 Reyranella massiliensis 521 | reverse complement strand
GACATTCTCGAGGACGAATACGCCAAGGGCGCCTTTCCCGGCCTGATTCATTGCTTCAGCTCCGGGCCGGACGTAGCACGCCGGGCACTGGCGCTGGGGCTCTACATCTCGATCTCCGGCATCGTGACCTTCAAGGCCGCCGAAAGCCTGCGCACCATCGTGCGCGACATTCCGCTCGACCGGCTGCTCGTCGAGACCGATGCGCCTTACCTGGCGCCGGTACCGAAGCGCGGCAAGACCAACGAGCCCGCTTTCGTCGCCCATACCGCGGCGAAGGTGGCCGAGCTGAAGGGCGTTGGCATCGCCGAGCTCGAAGCGGCCACCACCGACAATTTCTTCCGGTTGTTCACCAAGGCGGAGCGTTCCCGGTGCGGGTAACCATTCTCGGCTGCGGCACCTCGGGCGGCGTTCCAAGGCCCGGTGGCAAGGATGGGCAAGGGGAGTGGGGGGCGGCCGATCCCGGCGACAGCCGCAATCGCCGGCGGCGCTGTTCGATCCTGGTTCAGGACCAGGGCAAGACCGTGCTAGTCGACACCTCACCCGACGTTCGTAGCCAGCTCCTGGATGCCAAGGTCGAGCGGGTCGACGCCGTTCTGTGGACCCACGACCATGCCGACCAGGTTCACGGTATCGACGACCTGCGTGCGTATGCGCTGCGCCAGGGGCAGATCGAGTCCTGGTCCGATGAACGTACCTGGAGCGTGCTGAGGCGGCGCTTCGGGTACTGCTTCGAGGCGGAGGGCGGTGGCTTCTACAATCCGATCTATCGGCACAGCCTGATCACCGGCCCCTTCACGGCCGCCGGCCTGTCGGTCGTGCCCTTCGTGCAGGATCACGGCACGATCCCGTCGCTGGGCTTCCGCTTCGGCAAGGTGGGCTATGCCAACGACGTCGTCATGCTGTCGGATGACGCCCTTGAGACTTTGGCAGGTGTCGACGTGCTCATTGTCGACGCCATGCGTTACCGGCCGCATCCGACGCACGCCCATCTCGAACGGGCGCTGCAGTGGATAGATCGCGTGAAGCCAACCCGTGCGTTCTTGACCAACATGCATGTCGACATGGACTATGCCGAAGTCGACCGGGTGACGCCCGCCCATGTCCATCCTTGCCATGATGGATTGACGATAGATATTTCTTAATCAAAACAATAGATTATGGAATATTATTGATGTGTGACCTGAGATGAGACAAATAGAGTCCGGTCGCCGCTTATTCCTGTTTACCGGGATTGCCGCGGGCGCCCTGACGTTGGGCGGCCTCCCGGCCCGTGCCCAAGGCAGCGAGCCGCTGAGCTCAAACGGCCTCACGTTCAGGGAATTTGGTACGGCCGACAACGGCGCCAGCTTCTCCCACGGCCAGCAAAGCGTTGGCGGCGGCACTACGGGCGCGGGCCGGTCGACGTCGACGAGGCTGATCAGCGTGGACAACAACACGCTGTCGGCACGGGTCCAGTTCCAGTCGATCAAGGTCGAGATGACGCTACCCATGGGCTGGCAGGCCACAGAGGACTGGGAGCGGGGCCTCGCCTACAGCATCGACAAGCGTTACCGCATGGTCGTCTGGCGGGTCGATTTCGAGTTCGAGGGCGTCAAGGACGCCGAGCATTACGCTGCCACCAAGGCGGGCTCCATCAAGGCCCGCCGGCCCGGCGTCCAGGCCCAGGCCCGCAAGCTCAGCGACGGCAGCCTGTTGGTGGTCTACGAGAACGTCCCGAAGGCCCAGGGAGACAGCGAGCCGCGCACGGTCTTCGACCTTGTCGTCCCGAGTCCGAAGAACCCAAAGGCTGGCGTACTGCTGACTCTGGGTGTCCCGGCAAGCGACGCGACCCGCGGGTTAAGTCTTCTGGCTTTGCTGAAGCAAAACATGAGGATCGACTGGCAATTCGTTCTATCTAAACCACAATAGATATTTTCCATAATATATATTATGCGGCATTAAGAATATTACTTAAGTCGCATTCTGGTTATCCTGCCGTGGGTTGGGCGCAATCTTTGAGATCATCCCCGCTTTACACACGAAGGACCAGAACGTGAATCCAGAGTCTACATCTAGCTCGACCTACATCGTCGACACGACCCAGCGCACGCCGATCAAGATGTGGACCAACGGCGTCCCCGTCGAAGATCAGGCCGCCCAGCAGCTCCGAAATGTGGCGAGCCTGCCCTTCATCCATAAGCACGTCGCCGTGATGCCTGATGTCCATTGGGGCATGGGCGCGACGGTGGGCTCTGTGATCCCGACCAAGGGCGCTATCGTGCCCGCTGCCGTTGGCGTGGATATCGGCTGCGGAATGATCGCCCAGCGCACCACCCTCGCCGCGGCCGACCTGCCGGAAAGTCTCGCCGCCATGCGCTCCAGCATCGAGGCGGCCGTGCCGCACGGGCGCACCGACAATGGAGGCGCCAACGACCGCGGCGCCTGGGGCAACCTGCCCGATGACGTGGCGGAGACGCTGTTGGCTTCCGGGCTGATGGATCGCTTCGACGCGCTGCTCAAGAACCACTCGAAACTGGCCCGCTGGAACCTTGAGCGCATCAGCCGCCACGTCGGCACGCTGGGTTCCGGGAACCACTTCGTCGAGGTCTGTCTGGACGAGGAAGGTCGCGTCTGGGTCATGCTCCATTCCGGCTCGCGAGGCATCGGCAATGCCATCGGCTCCTACTTCATCGAGCTTGCCAAGAAGGACATGGAGCGCTGGTTCATCAGCGTGCCCGACAAGGATCTGGCCTACATCCCACAAGGCAGCGAGTATTTCGGGGCCTACTGGGACGCGCTCAAGCTCGCGCAGTCCTACGCGGCCCTGAACCGCCGTGTGATGATGCGGAACACCCTGCGCGCCCTCATCGGCCACGTCCGCGAATTCTCGTGCGACCTGGAAGCGATCAACTGCCACCACAACTACGTCAGCCGAGAACATCATTTTGGCGAAAACGTGTTCGTCACCCGCAAGGGCGCCGTGTCAGCCAAGGAAGGCGAGCTGGGCATCATCCCCGGCAGCATGGGCGCCCGCTCCTTCATCGTGCGCGGCAAGGGCAACCCCGAATCATTCTGCTCCTGCTCCCACGGGTCCGGTCGCGCCATGTCCCGAGGGGCAGCCAAGAAGCGCTTTACTCTGGACGATCATATCGCGGCCACGTCCGGCGTCGAATGCCGCAAGGATGCCGACGTGATCGACGAAACACCCGGTGCCTACAAGGACATCGACGCGGTTATGGCGGCTCAGTCCGACCTCGTGTCGATTGAGCATACGCTGAAGCAAGTTCTGTGTGTGAAAGGCTGATGGTCTGGGCGGCAGGACTTGAACCTGCGGCCTGCGGATTCCAAGTCCGCCACTCTACCAGTCTGAGCTACGCCCAGGGCATCAACGGCTAGAGTGCGGGTCGCGGTCGGAACATCAGGCGGCGACAATACAGGGAGATGGCCTCGTGGCGCAACTGGATAGCGCACTCGGTTCCGAGCCGAGGGGTTGCAGGTTCGAATCCTGTCGAGGCCTCCACCGCTACAGCACACCCCTCTCACCCCGAGGCGATAGCACGCTATAATTCTGCTTCGCACGCAGGCTGCGCTTCACGTGACAATACAACCAAGATCGGCTATATGATCGGTATGCTTTCAATAGCTCTCCAGATGCCGCGACAGCGACGGCAACCCAGGTCGGCCAGATAATCTCTGGCTGGCGTAGCTCAACTGGATAGAGCGGCGTCTTTCTAAGTCGATGGTTGTGGGTTCGAATCCTACCGCCAGCACCATCTCAACGCAGGGTAGATCAGTGGCAGATCGGGGCGCTCATAACGCTTTGGCCGCGGGTTCGATTCCCGCCCCTGCAACCAACATGGGTCGTCTGGGACACCAGCGCGGCTACCGAGTACAGCGCGAGAAAACCGACCATGGCGGACTCGCGTCGAGGCTTGGAGATGGGTCGGATCGAGCGGCCCGCCTACGGATTTCAGGGTGTAGCTCAATCGGCAGAGCGCCCGGTTTGGGGCCGGGAGGCTGAGAGTTCAAGTCCCTCCACCTTGACCATCGCGCTCGTAGATCAACTGGATAGATCACGAGGTTCCGAGCCCCGAGGTTGCGAGTTCAAGTCTTGCCGAGCGCACCAATCCAGCTTCGTCTAATGGTAGGACACCTGAATTTGGATCAGGCAATCGAGGTTCGATCCCTTGAGCTGGAACCAGCCTACTTTCCGGGTGGCTTCCACTGGCAAAGACGTGCGCCAACTTCGTTATGAGCCACAATTGCCCTGGCCGTCTCGTCCGTCAGCTTGTCCGCCTTGCTGAGGTAGATCGGCCGCGCTGCCGTGCAGTAGGATTGAGGGCTAGTCGCGGGTCCACTTCCGCACGCCGTCAGCAATATCGCCGCTATTGGCAGCATCCCAATCAGCACGAGTCGCATCGGCCTGCCTCCGTATTTCGTCGTTGCGTTCGGCTTGGTCCGCACGCTCTGCGTCACGGCCTGCCTGCTTGAGCTTGCCAATTGCCAGCAGAATGCCGCCGACGATGGCAGCACCGGCCAGCAGCTTGGCGCCCAGCCCGGCACCGATATCGAGGAGCCACTTCACGCCAACTTCCCCTTCCGGTGCGCCGCGAACCAGCGCCACGCGAACCAGCCGCCGACGCCCAAGGCCACGAGGATGACGATTGTCGGCCCCCAGCCCTTCAGGAGCGCCCACAAGCTCAAGGTGCCCTGCAGGGCCTCCGTAACGGCCGTGGTGAAGCTGCCGATCTTGTCGGCGTTCTCGCTGACGACCGAGAGCGCACCGAGCCCCACGGTGCCTCCGGTCACGAGCCCCTTGGTAGTGACGGCCGGCGGCGGCGCCGCAGGCTGCGTCGGCTCGGCATAGGGAATCGGTGGGCCGCCCATCTCTTCAGCCACAGGGACGCCCTTGGCCTGCTTGTAGGCGTCGGCGATCTTGCCGGCGTAGTAAGGCACCTGCCCCGGCCCGTTGTAGAGCAGCGCGAAGGTCGACCAGTCCTTTTTGCGCAGCGCCTCTAGCATCTTCGGATTGGCGCTCACGAAGTTCACGAACGCTTCCATGTCGGCGTCGTTCGGGCCGCTGATCGCCTGGAACATCTCCACGGCGCTTTTGAAGCCGCAGGCCTTGTGGTTGAAGCCCATGATTTGGAACAGGCCCATCGAAATGGACTGGTAGGCCGCTTCCTTGTTCAGACTCGCCGCCGCCCGCAGACGGTCGTACTCGCCCACGCCGCCGCGATAGAGCGCCCTATTCCACGTCGGAGAGCTGATCAGGGGGTAGTTTGCGTCGTACCGGCCCTTGGTCTTCTGGCTGAAGATATGGGCCTCGAAGAGGATCTGAGGGCGACCGTCTGGCAGGTCCGACCGGCCATTGCTCTCGACGTCGGCCACAGCCAGGACGGCAGCTGGCTCACACTGGAGCCGCTGAGCAATCTTGGTAGCGGCGGTCATGCTGAAGTTCATCGTCCTACTGCCTCTGCCACTGGTTGCGCTGCTGTTGTTCCGCCGGGGCCGGCACGCTCGGCGTCATGCGCCACACCTGCCGTTGCAGGTCCCCGATTTTCTCGTCCTGCTGATCGTTCCGGCGCTCGATGGAATCCAGGCGGGAGGCTTGATGGTTCTGTGTCGCCGTCAGCGTGGCGAACCCCGTCTTGAGGGCCGACACGTCATCGGCGGTTTTCTGTACGGTCGTGAGCGTCCAAATTGCCACCGCCCCAGTCGCTGCCGTGCCCAGCGCCATCCACCAGCGGTAAGCTTGGACGCCCCGGCTATCCTTGGTGGCGGCCTCGCTCATGCGCCAATCGCACAAACGGCCGGGGCCACCGAATAGGTGACTGTCATCGACTTGCCGGCGGGCAATTGCAAAGTGCAGGGCGACGATAGGAGCGTGTTGCTGCCCTCATAGTCGATCTGGCTGACCGTCCCGCCGGTGATCATCACGGACTCGTCGCTCACCCCTGCCGTATAGGTCCAAGGCGACGCGCCGACAGAGGGAATCAAGAAGCCCCGCGGGTTGAAGCCTGGGCAGTTGGTGATCTTCACATCCGTGGAAGCGGAGGCATTGAAGACCCCACCCGAGATATTGCCTTCGCTGACATCCAGTTGATCGACGCGGAGAGCGCCGGTAAATCCGGCGTCGACAGCGATGCCATAGCCTTGAGTGTCTGACACGCCAGGGTAGCCGCCCGAGAAGCCGCCGCTAATGTAGTGCTTGTCTCCTCCGGTGACTTTGATGCCAAAATTGGTACCGGGAGAAAGAGCCGAATTGCGCATGGCGCTGAAATTCACAAGAGACACACGCGAACCGCCTGCAATCCAAGCGCCGTTCCCGGCGTTCTTCTGGCTCGTGCTGTTGACCAACGAGGCAGAGAACAGATTTGCGCCTCCGAAGAAGAAACCATCGCCCAGGCCGCCGGCCGCACGGATGTTCGTCCCTTGCAGATTGACGATCTGCCCGCCCCCACTGGCGTCCACGATCATTCCGGTCGACGAGTTGGTGTCGAGTTCGATGTTGGTGAGGAAGCCGTGATAGACGCCCTTCCCTGCGGGCGGATCAATTCGGATGCCGTTAAGGCCGCCGCCAAAGGTGGAGTTCTGAAAATAATAGCCGCCGATCTGACGGAGAATTACGCCGTAGCCCTTGCCGCTGTTGACGTCATGGAACGTCGTCGTGTTGCTGATGAGAACCTGCGAGCCGCCATCGGCATATACCGCGGCCTCCTCGGTGATCTCTATTGCGGTGTCGTCGATGATGACGACACCAGCCAAGGGCGTCGGATTGTCCATCTCGACCCCGCGGAAGGTGCGGCGAATGCGGCAGCCCTGGACCAAAATGATCCCGGTGCCATCGGTCTGGTAGATAGAAGCGCCGGCCGAAGGTGTGCCGCCGCCTTCGTACCCCATGCGCATGTTGCGGACAGAGCAATCGAATGCCGTGCCCGAGAACTTGAACAGGTGCTTCGTAGTGCTGGTCGTGAACACGTCGGTGACGGCCGAGCCCGATCCCCACAGAGATGCGGAACCGGCGTTGATCTCCAGCGTGTCGCTTACCCTGTACGAATAGGGGCCGAAGTCGATAGAGACCCGCTCCCCTCCGAACGAGTCAATCGTTGCCTGAATGGCCGCCGTGTCATCGGTTACACCATCGGCCGCAGCGCCATACCAGATGGGACTGCGGCCGCCGAGGTAGTTGCGCTTGTACCTGCCCGCTGGGCCGTTCGTGCACTGAACTGTAATCCCGTCATCGGGCGTCGTGGCGCTGCCGTCATCCCACCACCAGGTGCCCGCAGCCCGGCCCTCCTGCACATTGACAATGAGGGGACGGGACGTAAGCCCCTTGAGTCCCGCGAGATTAGCGACGGCATAGCCCAGAGAGGCGGCCTCAGCCGCGACCTGCCCGGTTTGGAATACCGGAGGCGAACCAGTCTGCCCGCCCAGCAGCGTGCCGGTGGCTCCCTCTGCGGTTACACCGACCGGATCTGTGCCATTGCCATAGACGACGCCGTTGTCAGTGAGGGTGGTTGCGCCGGTCCCGCCATGTGCGGCCGGAAGGGTCCCCGTGGCGTTGCTGACGTCACGTACAAACTCGAAGTCTGCATCCAGGTAGGATGCGGGGACCCGTCCAGCACGATCAGAGAATGTGTAAGGAATATCGGCCATCTAAGCCTCTAGGTGAAGGTGCCGGTGGCAACTACGGAGACCCCGGCCCCAGTCGTGACGGACCACGCGCCCGACGCCGACTTGATGCCGATGGGCACGTTGTAAGAGCCGATGCCGCCGCCGGGATTGGCCGGGAACACGGAGATGGAGGAGCCGGCGCCGTCCTTGATCGAGACGGCGGAAGTCGCGGCCGTTGCGACAACGACCTGCAGCGCCGAAAGGAAGTCCCCAGCGGCACCCGTCGTGCCAAGCACCTGATCGGTCTGCCCCGCGGCCACCGTCTCGTAGTCGGGCGGCATCGTCTCGGCGGTGACCAGGGGGGAGCCCGCGGCCGTCGCCACAATCAAGTAGCCCTGCGCGGTCACCTGTACAGCAATCGGGCTGCCCGCTTCTCCAAAGGTCTTGGGAGAGGCCTGATACTCGCCGGCAATCTGTTCAACAGACATGGATGGCTCCTATGCGATCCTGAAGGCGGAAATGGTTGAATCGTGGTTGACGCCGGAGGCGTTCACGTTCGCGTAGATGATGCCGAGCGTTGAGGTGATGTCGGCGACGCTGATGCGTAGATTCCCGGCGGGGGCAGTGATGAAGCCGGACAGCGACACGCTGACGATGCCGTTGACGGCGGCGGTCCATGCGCGCGTGGAAGCTATGACTGTGGCGCCATCCCAAAGCAGAACGTCGAAAAACGCAGCCCCGTTGCCGTCCGCCAGCGTGACGTTTCCGCTGACCCACCACGTGCCCGCGGCGCCCTGCGCGATAGACGGTCCCGTGAAATACTGCGATGTATTGTTGAGGACGACGTTGCCGCTCAAGGAATTCGTGATCGGCGTCGGCGCATTGAGGCCAAGCCCACTGGCGCGCTGGTAGGTTACGCATATCCAATTGCCCGAGCCCAAGGAGCGGAACGTCGCCACGTCCCCGGCGGCCGTCGTGATGTTGGCGCCCCCCGGCAGGATCAGTGACGTGGCGTTGTGGGTGAGCGTCAGGATGCCCGTGAAACGCACTGTCCGTTCTGTGCCCGCCTGCACAGTGCCCAGACCGGCGATGGTCGTGGTGCCAGTCACATCGACGAAATTGCCCGTCGCTGCACCAACGTTGGTCGTGGTGGCAGAGGCGATATCGGCGCCCTTGGCCTCGTTGACCGCCGCCGCGCTCATGGCGAGCGTGCCCGTCATCGTGCCGCCACTGCGCGCCACAGGCGGCTTGGCTGTCGTCTGGAGGTGGAAGACCGGCGTCGCGGCCTTCACCTCGATTTCATACATGCCGTCAGCGACGATATCGGCAGCGACCAGCGCCGTGCCGTCCGGCCAGGTAACAGCGCCAGCGCCGACGCCATTCACGTTGGCGGTCACGGCGCCCGTGTTGTTCGACGCCGCCTTGAAACTGAACATCTGGCCGACTTCGTAGGCCGTGATGCCCGGCGCAGGCGTAAGCGTGATGGCGTCGGCGGTGCCCCCGGCAAGACCGCCATAGGTTAGGACGCCGTCCGCCACCTGCCCCAGGTTCACCGAATCGGTCGCAGCCGTGCCATCACCAAGCCCGGTGAGCTTGTTACCACCCATCGGCTGGTTGCCCGTGTAGGCCGTCTGCCCGTCCTTGGAGATCGACTGTGAGAGCGCGGCGCCGATGTCCGACAGGTCGGAGTTCATCGGAGACGAGGCAATCGTCGTCCCCGGCACGAAGGCCGGTTGAGGAAGCAAGTACTGGCCGGATCCGTTACGTGGCACGGGCCACCTCTTTCTTGTAGGATGGCCCGGTGAAGACCTTCCAATTCGTCGTGTCGGTCATGGCCGCATGGCTATTCGACCGGACCGTCGGGCAAGACCCGTTGCTCACGCCGCAGGCCTGGACTCTCGGCGTCCTGGTTGTCGGAGTCGGAAGCGCGTATGCCGCTACAGTGCTCATCGTGCGGCTCCAGCCCGTTTTTCGTTCGCTCGCAGCAAAGCTCTGGCAAGCGCGGTAGGCTCGCCCTCTCCTCGCCCGGCCTCGATGGCGCGCCGCACGGTTTCAGCCCCGTAGAGACCTGCAAGGTTCGTCGTGCCGGCCGCCTGATTGGTGAGATACGCGCGAACCAACGGGGTGTTGTAGGCGCGTGAGATCGCCCAAGGCGCTCCAGCCGCAACCGCTGCCGCAGGCAGACCGCCGGTAGCGGCGCCGCCTCCGAATAGCGCACCTCCTGTCAGGAGATCGGCCGTCACGGCTCGCGTGGCAGTGCCGGAATCGGGGATCTTGGGGGCGAGAAAGTCGGCTAGCTTTGCCAGTTCGCCATACTGCCCCTGTGCGCGGGAGAACCCGGCACGGTCACCCACCTTCACGGCATTCGAGAAGGCACCCAGCGGAATGTTGCCGGCCGCTCGGTCTGCCTGCGTGCCTCCCTGCATGGCGCGGTCAACAGTCATCAGCGCCGCATACTGGCGCCGAGCGTCCTGCCACTCATTGCGAAGGGCTCCCGACGTACTGCGCTCTACGGCGTCGTCTAGGGCCTGCTGAATGCCTCGCAAGGCCTGCTGAAGACGAGGGTTGTTCTGGGCGCTGCGCACGTCGCGCCCGATGTCCTCACGGATGCGGGCATACATCTGGCCAGCGATTTGCGGGTTTGCCCCAGGCTGGCGAGCCGCCTGCACCAAAGGCGCGAGGTCGTCCATGTAGGACTCGAAGACCCGAGCGACGTTGGTATCGAGCCGCCGGCCATAGTCTTGGGCCACTCGCGTCACATCATCCGCGAACTGAGTGTCAGCGTTGACGACCGTGCGAGCCGCCAGATCATCCAGCGTTGTGCCAATGGCACCGCGGGCCGCGCGCAAGGTATCTGGCGCCGCGTTGGCTGCGGGCATGCCCGTGCGGTCCATGATCGCGCGATTGAGCGCCTCGCGCTGCCCCGTATAGGCGTTCTGCATCGGCCGATTGGAAATCGGCAGCTTGGCCATCGTCTCTTCAAGGGATCGAAGGGTGCCGCTTCCCGTCTGTTGCGACGGCGTCAAGGGAATGCCTTCGCGCTGCGCAACGCCTACAAGCTGACGTTCGGCATCGGTGAGCCTATTGGCCGTTGGCGAGATGATGCCACGCCCCACCGCCGCCCCTACCGGAACGGCAAGTCCTGCCGCAAGGCCAAGCAACGGATCATCGGTTGCGCCAGTTGTTGCGCCGGCCGCTATACCGGACGCGAGCTGCGTGACCGGCTGCGTTGCCAGTTGGCTCGCGACCGCTTGCGTGAGAGTCCCGGGCCGCGCGGCGTTAGCCACGGCGCCGGCCGGCAACATCGTGGACAGAACCGCGCCGACACCCTGGCCAGTTCCGGCGGCAATTCTTTCGGCGCGATTCTGTGGGGCAAAGCGGGACGTGCGTTCTTCGGAGAACGGAGAGAGGCTACCTTGTGAGACGGCATCCCCAACCCGACCCGGAAGCGTCGCGACGTAGTCGATCCCCTTCTTGATGCTTTCAGAGCCGCCGATAGGCGCTTGAACTGGCACCCCAATCTGACGGAGCCCAGCGGCAACAAGATCAACGGGCGCACCGACGGTAGCCGCAATGGCGTCGTTCGTGTTCTGCGCGACCTGGCCAACGAGACGCGGAGCTGAAGTAGGCGGCTCTTCGGGCGCGCCGTACTTCTTCCAAGGCCCCTCTTCAGCCTGCGCGTAGCGCTCCCACGGGCCGCTCACTGAACGCGCTCCCAGTTGCGCTGATCGGCGGGGTTGCCGCCCTTGAAACGATAGCCACCTTCGACCGCACCGGGTGTAGGTGCCGCGCCTACAGGAGTGGGCGTGGGCTCTGGGGGAATGGCGGCGCCCCGCGAACCCGACATACCGTATACGTCTGGCGTGCGGCCCGCGGCATCCGCCATCGCCTTAAGCTCGCGCCTAAGGTTAGCCATCTTTTGCTGGGTGGTGCCGGGCGATTCGCCGGGCTGCGGAATGTATTGCTGGTAAGCGTTGGCGAATTCCTCCTTGGTGATCGTGGCACCCGACTGGCGCCGCAGAATGGCGTTGATGATGTCGCGAGCCGTCTGATCGAAGCGTTCACCCTGAGGACCCGCCAGCGTATTTCCCAGCAACGGAAGCCCTACGACGCCTCGGGAAAGGGTACCCGGCAATTCTCCACGATTGATGATTCCCTCAAGATCCTGAATCGCCGGACCAAGACGGATTGCATAGGCGTGCGCCTTGTTGGCGTCTTCGGTGAACTTCGGATTGTTCTTCTCGTTCTCCAGCTTGCGTTGCTCGTTGTAGAGCGTCGTTTCCTGACCAAACTGCATCTTGGCGCGGTCACGTTGTACAGCCCAATCACGGTCAAGCTCGGCGTCCAGGGCGGCGCGGGCGCGAGATGGGGCCTCGCGGGGATCCGTGCCGAACTCGCCCGAGGCCAAGCGCTGTTGGTACTGCGCAAGCTGACGTTGCGTAGGCTGCGGGCGCGGGACGTCAGGTATCGTCGGCGCGACCATCGTGGGCCCGTTAACCGCTCCAGGCTGCGGCGCAGGCGGCATGCCGGGAGGCGGCATGGGGCTGCCGCTGGCATCGGCCGAGCCCTGCGCCACCTGCGGAGGCGCCCCACCTGCCGCGGCGATGAACGTATCGGCCGTGAAGCCCTGCGGCAGCCCACCCTTTTCGATGCGGGCAATGCCGTCCATCAACGTGGCGGCGATCATCGGGTCCTTGAGCGCCTCGCCCAGCGGCATGCCGGGGTTGATACCCGTCGATTCAGCCAAGCCACGGATATAGGCAGCCGTGTTGTTCTCGTTCGGCGGTGCCCACTTCTTGATCGCGTCAGCGACCGTCATGCCGGGATTGGCCTGCACGTAGGCGCCGAGGTTCTTCGCCATGGCGTTGGCGCCAGCCTGCGGCGTGCCGAACGTCTCAAAGCCGTTGTGGGGCTGCCCCTTGTCCTGCCAGTTGATGTTGGTCGCGCGGATGTTGCCGACGTTGTTCGCGAAGCCGGCTGGACCGCCTGGAGGAGCCGCCCCCTGATTGACGCCGAGCTGCGTCGGAGCGCCCGGCGGCGAAGCAGCCGGAAGGCCGAACGACCCGCCAAATTTCGTGGCGGCCGTCTGAAGCCCCTCCTGCTGCTGCCCAAGCTTGGCCTGCTCGACAGCCAGACTGCCGGAGAGTTTTGCGCCCAAATCGGGATCGATGGCCCCCAGCATGGAGATGCGCTTCTTCGGGTCAGGCTCGGCCATGGCTGCGGCAAGCGACGTCTCGCGCTTCTTCACTGCTTCCGCTTCGTCCTGGTCGGCCCTTCCACTCATCCAGCCTCCGACCAGCGCCTGCGCGAGCCGCGCGGCTCCCTGCAGCGGATGATCGACAGGAGAGAAATCGGTGCCTGCCCGCTGCATGCTCTGGGCAAACGCGCGCCGACGGTCGTAAGGGTTCGTCCGGCGGACGCCCGCGAGGCTGTAGGCGAGGTCGCTGTAATCGGTCATTGGATCAACTCCTGCTGGAGTTGTGCCCAAAGAGGTGCGACTTCGGCCGATACGGCTCGCAGCTTGGCGTGATACTCGTCAAATAGGCCGGGATGGTACTTCTTGAGGTAGGTCGCCCTACCCTCGCTCCACCAAGCCGGGCACGTCGCGCATTCGGGCGCGTTGACCTTGTGTTCGTAGACACGGCAGACGGGTGCGCCCACCTCGCGGAGATAGTCGAACACCTGCTCGTGCGACCACTCCTGAAGGGGCAGCCAAAGATCGTAGCCCATGTCCGTGGGGCCACTCTCCGCGGCCATCCTTGCGAAGTCCGCCCGCTTCGTCCCCCGGATCACGAGGGTGATGCCATCGGCCACCATCCGCTCATGCATCGGCCGCATGATGTTGAAGGCGCAACAGTCGAAGCGGTCCACCACTCGCTGGCTGCCGATCCCCATCATCACGCCCACATGGCTGCCCGTGGTCGGCACGAGATCGCTCGGAAGCGCGCCTTCCATGAAGGAACGCGCATCGGTTTCAATGCGATGGAAGGTCGGGACCATCGCCTCCATGTCGCGCACGATCTCGCGGACCTCGGGGAGCAGGTCGCCGGTATCGACGTGATAGAATGCAAGCCGGTCCCAATGCGGACGCAGGAGATGCGCCACCGCAAGGGAGTCCTTGCCGCCGCTGAATTGAAGCGCGATGTGGGTGTGATTCTCGATCACATCATGATTCCCGCGCTGCCCAGCGATCCCGCGAGGCCGAACAGGCCGCCCATGGCTGCACTCTGCTGGCGCTGTTGCGCTTGCTGCTGAGCGACTTGCCCCTGATAGGCGTTCCAGTAGTTGCCTGACACGTCGGTCGGCGCGATCTGGTAATTGTTGGTCGGCACGAAGGTTGGGTCCGCAACGCCCTGCCCGGTGCCCAGCAATGCGGCCACTTCGTTGATCGGCTGCGAGCGGAGATTGGCACGCTCGGCAATGGCGCGATCGCGCGTCGATCCCTCAAGGCCGTACTGCTGGGCCGCTGCGTTGCCAGCCTGCACGTCGGCGCCAAGTCGGAAGTCGTTCACCGAACGGTTGTAATCGTCCAGCGCACCCTTCCACGCATCGGAGCCGTAGGTGATGCCCTGATTGGCAAGGCGCTGCTCAAGGGCTGCACGGTCGCGCTCCATGGACGGTGCGGCGCGGTCCTGAATGGCCCCGAGCTGCTGGCGGCGATAGTCCTCGTTGTAGACCGGCGCGGCGGGCAAACCCTCGTAGTTGAAGGGCGTCTTCGTCGCGTCGGCAATGCGGCCCGTGTACTGGTCCGCGAGGTCGTAGGCGCCCTGTGTGACGCGCGTCTGCGTGTCGTAGAGCTTCTGTTGCTCGGGGGAATAGCTGGTCGTGGCCTTGAAGCGCGGAATCCAGTTGCCCGCGTTGTCGAACTGGCCGCCGTTCTGGGTGTAGGTCAGAGAGCCTTGAGGAGTGACCTGGTCGACGTTGTTCAGCCACGCGTTCGCAATCGCAGTGTTTTGATTGCTCTGCGTCTGCTGGCTGCTGACCGCAGCCGGATCAGGCGTTGGCGGTGCTGAAGGTGTGCTCTTGCCCATGGGCCTGCGATCCAGTGCGAGGCCGGATCGGACGCGGGTCTTTCCACCGCTTCTCGAATTCCGACTTCATCATTCCGTGGATGCAGGCATGCACGCCCTTGGCGAAGTGGTGCCGCAGCGTGCCTTCCGGCTTCAGGCCAATCCCTTCGTTGAAGCGGATTGCCCGCTTGTTCGTGGAGGGAATGACCGTCGTTACCTTCCGGCAATTATACGTCACGAATGGAATTCTCAGCAAGTCCGATATTACGCGACGTGTTGCCCATTTTGGCGTTCTGGCCGCAAATGAAATCTCACACAGGCCGTACCAAGGCTTGCCGTCAATGGTCATTGTTTCAACGAAGCCGTGATAGGCGCAGACCGCCATCAAGGGAAAGGAAAGATCGGGGCCTTCGATAATCCCTACGGCTTGCGCGGCGCGGGTCGTCATGTGCGGGATACGCTGGCCCATCCAATCCAGGAGAGCCTTGTTTTCGTCCGGCGTCGTCGGGAAAAACAGCGTGTGGCTCATGTGGATGTGACCTCCTCCCAACCGCCGGTAGTCCCCAGAAACAGCTTCTGGAGATCTCCGTCGAATACGGTCAGTCCCTCGATGCCGGTCAGCGCCAGCCTGTCGGCCGTGGTGATGGGCTTGAGCCGGAGCGACGCAAAGCCGGCCACATCGCCGTCACCCAAGCCCGACAAACCCTCGCGCAATTGCTTGCGGAACAGGACTTCTGACGGCTCGTAGATATTGACGATCACAACGTCACCTGCTGCGCCACTTCCGACTTCAGGTTCCAGGCGTTCAGGATCGTGTTGATGCGCGTCTGGGTGACCATGTTCACCGAGGCCACCGTCCCGATCCCTGTAGCGGCCGTCCAGTTATTGAACGGCGCCGCCTCCGAGCCCCACGTCCCGCTATCCCACAGGGCTTCGTCCCAGTTCGATCCCGCCCCGCCGGCGGCCAATGGGTATTCATCTGTCGAGAGCGGCTTGTCGTTCTGGTAGTCCACATTGATGCGGATGGCCGGGACGACCTGACCGCCCGCCGTAAAGAGCGGCTGGATCATGGTCATGCGGGCCACCCCGCCGGGCTTGCCGTAGTTCTGGAAACTGGTCTTCACCTGCGCCGTGATGAACGTCGAGACGTTGCCGCCGTAGAAGGTGATCAGGTCGCCGCTGTCGCTCTCGAATTCGATCAGTCCGGAGCCAAAGAATTCGATATCGCCCTGTGCCTGATCGGAGAAACCGCGCTCGGCCTGCCAGACCGTTCCATCCGACATGCCAAAGAAAGGCTGCTCGTTGAACAGGCCCCAGCAGGTGGCATTGAATGGCGAGTCCAGCAGCCCGTAGGTGCACCATGCCCCGGTCTGCGTATTCACCACGAACTGGAAGGCAGTCGTTGGCGACGTGGGGACGTTGAAGACGGCTTGCCGGGTGCGCGGGTAGGAATTGACCGACCAGCCCGGAATCGCGCCGTAGCTGGCAAATGCCTGGATGATACCCTGGTCGATGCGATTGCTGATCGCCTGCCTCTCTGCCGTGGAGCCGCCGGAAGACATGAGCTGGCGCGTGCTGATGATGGCCGCCTCGGTGAGGATGGCCAGATCGCCCTCGATGTTGGTCACGCAGCGGTTTCCGATGGGAGGCGCGCAGTTGTAGACGCCCACAAGCGCCCACGTGGAGGCCGAAGCCGGATCGTCGCCCTGATAGACCGCAACCTGCCCGTCCGAGCTGATGAAGGCGAGATAATCGTCAGAGCCAGACCCGCCGTCTCGAGAGACGGAGCCGATGGCCACCAGTCGCCCGCCATCCGTGAACTGCCCACCCAGCTCGAAGCCTGACGCCGCCCCAGCAATGGAATTGGTCGGCAGATACCACGCCTTGGTGGAGTTGTTTTCGACGAACCACAGGCGCGCCTTGTGCAGCCACACGAAGTTGAGCGTCGAGCTTGTCACCCCCGTAATCGCGGGCGTCGTCCAAGCCGTGCCGTTGTAGTTGCGAACGTCGTCCAACCCATTGGCCGCCACCAGGAAGTGGCCGCCGGGCGTCGCCATCATGGTCGTGGACCAGTAGCCGGACGCAAGGCCCGTCACATCGGGCACGCCGAAAGGTCCAGTCGTGGTGATGTCCGTGATGGTCGTCTCGGTCGCCGCGAAGAACTTGCGCGAGGATGGCCCCGCCCACTCCATCAGCGAGTAGATGGCGCCGGGGCCTTGAGCCGCATGCATGTACTTGCCGCCACGCACTCGCAGATATGTCGCCTCGGGGAACCAGTTGTCGAGGATCAGGGCATCGGCCGGCTTCATCGACGCAATGCCGTCGTGCAGGTTCAAGCCCCGCGTGGAGGCCGGAAGCTGGTTCTGCTGAATCAGCGGCCGACCGCGCTTGACCGCCTTGCGAGGGTTTCCGCCGCCGAGATACATCAATGCACCTCGACGCAATCTGTGGTAGAAAAGGCGGGCCGGAATCGCGGTTGCAACGCGGTCCCAGCCCTAACCACTCTCGCGAAAGGACCGCGACCATGGCTGCTGTACCCTACACGATTCGAAAAATGCCGGACAACGCTACGCTGGCGGAACGGCTGGAAAATCGCAGCATCTGGGAACCGAATACGGGATGCCTCTTGTGGTTTGGGGCCACCCAAGGACCACCCCCCAATGACTACGGCGTCCTCAATATGGGCGGCCGTAAGCTCAAGGCGCATCGCGCTGCGTGGGAGCTTATACACGGCCCTGTTCCTGCCGGAATGGAGGTATGCCACAGATGCGATGTGCCTTCTTGCCTCAATGTGGCTCACCTTTTTCTCGGCACACGCAACGACAACATGGCCGACATGAAAGCAAAAGGACGCACAAAGTTCTTCATCGGCTCCGGGCACCCCGAATCGAAGCTGACCGAAGATCAGGTTAGAGCGATTCGCCAAGACAGCCGCGGAATGCGGCGCGTGGCAAAGGCATACGGCGTGAGCAAGTCGCTGATTTGGGCTATTCGCTCGGGGAGAAGCTGGCGACATATCTAAACTCGCCAACTTCCATCAGGCACGACAATGCCCGGCCGGCGCGCCCACCAATAGCCAGTGCTGGCCATGCTGTGCGTCGAGCGCGGCGAATCCTCGGAAAGCTCCTGCCGGACCTGATCCTGATAGCGAAGCTCTGCCGCCTCGCTGTAAAGGCCACGGGCCTCCAGGTACATGAAGAGGACACCCAGCGTGAATAGGCGTTCTGAGATCACGCCAACGTCGGTGTCGGCCAACCATTCGCTCTGCGGGACGCCAGTTGCCGATTTGCACCACTGGTTGGAGGTGTAGGCAAAAGCGAACGTCTCGCCCGCCTGCGGCACGGGCTGCACGAGGATGTTGTTGCCCTCGAAGTACCAGGTATCCATGACCGGGAACGTGTCGAAGGCTTTCCACGCCTGCCACTGCTGCGGCGAGATGGGCCCCCACAAGGGGCGGCGCGCCGAGCGATTCCACGCGCTCTCGTCTATCCACTGCCCCAGGTCATCCGGGACCATGCCCGTCTGCTCTTCCTGAGGGAGCGTCG
Organism: Reyranella massiliensis 521; assembly: GCA_943369775.1. Classification (GTDB taxonomy): domain Bacteria; phylum Pseudomonadota; class Alphaproteobacteria; order Reyranellales; family Reyranellaceae; genus Reyranella; species Reyranella massiliensis_C. The sequence goes on along the minus strand of CALROF020000015.1, from coordinate 32,333 downwards.
AGAACACCTGTTGCTTGCGAAGCTTGCGCCAGTCGCCCCACCGGCAAAGCTCGTTGCCGACTTCGTTGGCGAAGGAAAGCATCTGCTGGATGGTCGCGTCCGTCGAGGTCACGACCACATTGGGCGGCTGCTGGCCGACGCGGCGGCAGACGTTGGTGATGATTTGCAACAGACTCACGACTGCCACCTCGGGTTAAAGGCACCTGCCCACTGTTCCGGCAGATAGCGAGGGTCTTTCATCGGATCGTAGGGCGCGGGCAGCATCGGATCGGGACCGGCGTATCCCTGCCCGCCGGTCGGAAGCGGCTCGGGTGCCATTTGCGGCGGGGCCATCGGCACGGCTGGCGCGGGCGCCGGAGATGGCGCCTGAGGTACGGGCTGCATCTCCGGTGGCTGATAGTATCGCTCGAAAGGCAGCGAGGCCCCCGGTTGCTCAAACGCCGGAAGTCCCATCTGCGGGGTGTTCCTCAGTCCTGTGTAAGGCTGCTCGTAAGCGGGCAGCCCTGCCATCAGACGCGCGAGCAGCGGCGGCTTCGCCACGACTATGCAGCCTTCTTCGGCTTGCGAGCGGTGGCGCCCTCGCCGGCAACATCCTCCGGCATTGGCTGCTCCTGGATGCCCTGCTTGGCGAGAAAGGCGCGCATGGACTGGCGATCCTCCTCCATCTCCTTGCGGAGCTGGGCGAGGTCTTCCTTGAGCTGCGCATTCTCGGCGGCGATCTTGGCCGTGCCATCGTTCAGGGTCTTCACGAACGAACGGGCCTGCTCGCGGATCTTCACGAAGCCGATGCCCAACTTCTGCATCACGTCGTCACTCGCGGCGGCGAGGTCTTCGACGGAAAGGATATGGAGCGTCTTGCAGGCCGATACCTGGCCCTTGCTGATGCCGACCCAGCCCTCAAGGGCATAGCCGTCGGTGACGGCATCCTGGCCAGCCTTCCAGCGCGTGTAGTGCGGCTCCAGGGCGTCCCACACCGTCAGCATCGGCTCCGGGCGTGCCTTGGCATCCGCGGCCGACTTCTGCAGGCGGGTCACGCGGTCCGAGCTTTCCCAGTTGGCGTAGCCCTTCTTGCCCCACTTGGCGAAGTCCACGGAGACAAGCGTGCCGTCGGACTGGGGAATGTGGTCGGTCCAGAACCCGAAGGGCACGACCGCGAGGGCCGATCGGTCTTCCGCTTTGGCGTCGAACATGGATGCTCCTGTGTTGGGAAAAGAAGGGGACGGACCGAAGCCCGTCCCCGCCCCGCTAGAACGGGAAGTCGCAGAGCACGATCTTTGCGTCTGCATCGACGGCGTAGGCGACGATGGCGTCGGAGACGAGCGCCGATACATCGAGCGTGCCGTCGGTCGCCCCCACTGCCGTGAGAGCATTGCCGTCGGCGCCAGCCGTGAGCGCCGTGGTGAGGGTTGCCGGCCCCTTGATCTGGATCCAACAATACTCGCCGTCCGCAGGCACGGACTGGAACACGCCAGCACCGATGCCGCCGGAGTCCGTGACATCCATCGTCACTTCCGTGGTCTGGCCGGCCGACGTGCCGGAGACCGCGTAGTAGTAACAGACGTTGCCAACCACGGCGGCGACGTTGCCGACGCCGTTGTTGAACTTCACGAACTTGTAGATCTTGCCGCCCGCGGCTTCGTAGTGATCGCCGGGGGTGGCCGGACCCTGCTGCGCCAACTGCGTGGCGTCGTAGGTCTGGGTGAGGTTTGCACCAAGTAGCATGGTCATGTGGGTTCTCCTTAGGCGGCGTCGATGAGCGTGCCCTGCAGCGCGCGATTGCTGCAGACCAGATTGCCCATCCACAGAAGGGGGATGACGACGGCGTCCTGATTGACAGAGACCTTGTCGTCCATCTGCGACCAGTTGGCGTCGCGGTGAACCACGAGGCCGAGATAGTCGGTGTTCAGGAAGTACATCTTCTCCGCGGTGGTCGCGAAGTTGCTGTTGCTGTCGAAGATCACGTCCGCATCGACGTACTTCAGGGCGCGGAAGCCCGCCGTCGCTTCGTCGCGGTCGTTCATGTAGCGCTGCTGGTCCTGCAGCGACTCCCAGTACATGGCGAAGAAGTCATGGCTGGAGACGATCAGGTCGGTCTTGTCGGCGCCGCGAACAAGGTTGAGGTAGAGCTTGTTCATGTAGCCCTTGATGTTGGACTTCGTGACAAGATTGGTGCCCGTCGCCTCGACGAACTGGTTGCGCCAGAAAGGCCACGTGGTGGAGTTGATGCCACCCACCTGACCCTCGCCGTTGTTCTGGATAATGTACGCCAGACCGCCCATCTGGTTGGTCAGCGCGCCGTCGGAGTACACGTCGATGGACATGTAGTTGGCGGCGGTGCGCACGGCGTTTTTCAGACGCGCCTTGGACAGGTTGAAGATCGCATTGTCGCCGGAGTTCATGCGAAGCTCGCGGCCCGACGCGGTGACGTTGACCGCCGCCTGCATCCAGTCGAACTTCGCCGCCGTCAGGACATCCGACGCGCCGATGTTCAGCGTGTCGTAGCCAGAATAGCGCTGGTACGTCTGGTTGTTGGCGTAGTCGAGGTTTCGGACGATTTCATAACCGCCGTCCTCCAGGTCGATCTTGCCCTTGCGCTTGAGGTAACGCCAAAGGGCGTTGTTCTGACTGACGTTGTCGGCGATTTCCGATGGATGATTACGGAGAGTCGAGGTGACCAGCTCCGTGAAGACTGCACTGGGAGAAGCCATAGCTGCGGTTCCTTAGCCGCGCGCCCTTATGTTCCGCCAACTGGCTGCCATCGAGTCTTCCCAACTGCCCCCGGTCTTGGCGACCACTCCAATGCTGCCCGGTTTGCGGGACTGCGTTGCGAGCTTCGCCGCCGCGGCTGCATCTGCCTTCTGCTTCTCAAGGGCTTCGGCTTTCGCCTTGGCTTCCTGCTCGGCAGAGAGGAGCTTACTGACTTCCGGGTGCGCCTTCGTGGCCATGTCGTAGAGCTGCTGCAGCTCCATTCCCGGCTCGTAAAGCTTGGTCATCAGCGCCTCGACCTTCTCGAAGTGCGGCGCGCTTTTCTTGAACGCGTCGATCTTCGCATTGGCTTCGGCAATCTTGGCCGATTCGGCCGCCTGCTGCTGTTGGGTGAGTTGAGACTTGATGGCGCTCAGCTCTTGGGTGAGCGCGCTATAATGAGGGTCTGCCGGCTGCCCCTGCGTGGGCTGGCCGACTCCGAAAGCGGCTCTTGGGTCGATCCCGTACATTTCCGCGATCTGACGGAGCCCAGCCGGACCATTCGTGACCAGAAGCTTGTCAGCGTCCGCCAGTCGCCGGAAATACTCCGGGGCCGGGGCGTTTACCTGCTTCAGGCGATCTTGAATGGAAGTGCTGAGTTCCTCGAACGGGCCGAGAGACTTGAGCCGCTCCCCATCCGCCGTGATCTTCGCGTGGGTCTCGCCTTCGCGCTTACTCCAGACCTCCTGGATCGCGCGTGGAAGCGTAGACCACGCCTTCTTCACGTCGTCCGGCAACGACTGGGGCGCATCGATGGCCGGCAATGCCGGTTCGGGCGTCGCAGCCTCGGGGCTGCCGGGAATCTTCAGCTCGGGCGTCGCGGTGTCCGCGCCTGCCTTCGCTACAAACTTGCCGTCTGTCCCCTGCTCGGGGCGACGGGCTTTGATCTCTGCCATCGTTGCCGCGAGGGTATCGTCGAGCGACCTCTCGGGCTGGGCCTCTACCTGCGGTGCGTCCGCTACTACGGGCGCTGGCGTCGAGGTATCGACAACTGACGGCTGAATCTCGTCGCTCATACGGTATCACCGGTTAGAGAGTTAGGCAATGCACGACCGCAGACGTATTCAAGGAACTCGCCGGTCGCTTGCGTGTACGGGTCGAGGTATTTGGCTGCGCTCTCAGCAGCGCGCCGCTCCTCAATGAGAGGCTTCACTTCCTCGTAAGCCTTCTGATAGCTCTTGCTGTCGTAATAGATGTGGCTTGCACCGAGATTCTTCTGGGCGTCGGCCAAAAACTCAGCGTAGGTGTACGGCTCTGGCATCACGCACTCCCCGGCCGGTAGTAGCCATTGCCAAGGTCCACGGGCTTGCGCGGCTCCCACTCGCCCTTATTGGCTTCGGCGTATTTCCTGTTCTCGTAGGTGACCTTGAATTCGCTCGGGTCGACTTCGCGGCTGCCCGAGCGCTTCAGGTCCTCGCGGCGCGCGCGTCGACCATCCACAGGTTTGCCCGTGACGGGGCTGATGTACGAAGCCATGTCACGCTGGACGATGGGCACGAACACGCCTTCCTGCGTCTCCATGGGCTTGCCGGTGGCCTTGTCGATCCACGTGCCGTCAGGGGCGAGGCGATAGCGGGCGATCACTTGCGTGCCCCATTCGGCTTGGCCTTGGCCGCACGCTCCTTGGCGGCGAGGGCTTCAAGGCTGATTTCATGGCCGCGCTCGGCAATCTGCTGGCCACGCTCCTGCGCCGCTCCCTCCAGCGCATGCTCGCGCACCTGAAGCGCGGCGCTGGCCTGCATCTTCTGCATCTCCATGGCGTGCTGCTCGCGGGCGCGCGTCTGCTCGGCCTCCATCTCGGCCATGCGCATCTGGAACTCGCGCTCCTTGAGTTGCATTTCCTGCGTCGCGGTCTGCTGGTCGATCTGGCCCTGCATCTGCGTCTGGGCCATCTGGTCTTGTGCACTCTGGGCGGTAGCGGCGGCCTTGATCTTCTCGGCCTCGACCTTGGGGTCTGGCGGTGGCGGCGGCGGGGGCTGCTTGGCCTGCGCCTCAAGCCGCTTCTGCCACTCGTCCAGAATGTGATCGGCCTGCCGACCAAGCTTGAAGTTGCGGGCGAACGTGCGCATCAGGCCGATGGCCTCGGCGGGCGTCATGTAGCCGCCCTGCACCGCGGGGCCGACGGCCTCGAAATACGAAGCCATGCCCTGCACGAAGCCGCCGACGTTCTCCTGCGCCTTTGACAGGTCGGCCTTGATCGTGCCGTCCGTCTCGATGTCGAGATTGAACTCGCGCGCGATGTCGGTGCGAAAGAGCTTCTCCTGTGAGGGGGAAAGCTCGATGCCCGTCATGGCGTGCATCTCTTCCTTCGTGAAGTGCAGACCCATCAGGTCGGCCGTGAGCCGCATCAGGTCGCGCGCGTGGACTTGGATGGAGCGCTGGGCGTCCTGAAGCCGGAGGCTGCCCCACTGGGCCTTGAGCTGCTGGGCGCCAAGCGTCTCGTTGGCGTCCGTCGAGCCCCGGAGGATGTCGGCAACGCCGGTCAGCTCGTAGATGACCTGCTTGCACATCTCGCGGGATTCGTAGAGCTGTTTCAGCGTCTCGATGGCCTCGCGGATGGGCATCAGCCAGAAGGCTTTGGCGATGTCTCCCTGGACCAGCGCGCGGGCCGCCTGCGGTGCAGGAGCCAGCTCGCCCTCGTCCAGGTTCTTCATGGCGTTGACGGCCTGCTCGAAAGCGCCGTCGTACACGCCACGCCAGCGAATGACCGCGATCAGCGCCCCAATGCGCCGGGTCAGGCTGTTCATCTCCTCCTGCTGGGCCTTCCATACGCTGAACGGGCAGATAGGCACCTGCGAGTCCGTGGTGCTGATGGCCAGCATGGGCTTGGGGATCGGGAAGAACTGCCGCAGCTTGTACGGGTCGTCTTCAACCTTCAGCGGGCCTTTGTCGTAGCTCTCGGCCAGCCAGTAGACCTTGCGTTCCGTCCGGTCCCACACCTCCCAGACGCGGGCGCGCTTGAACAGGTCGGGCGCTTCGGCCGACTTGTCGGGCTTGCCCTCGACCTCGAGGTCGAGATTCACCTTCCACGCCAGCGTGGGGTTGATGCCCTCCAGCTCGGCGCGCGTCATCGGCCACTCGAAAGCGATCCACGGCGTATCCGCCCATTGCTTGGCGGGGCCAAGCCTGAAGGCGTCCCACAGCACCGGTTCCCACGTGACGTGCTTGGACACGACGGAACCCGGAACCTCGTTGCCCGTCTCCTGATCGGTCTTGCCGGGGCCTTGCACGAGGTTCACGCGCACGCGCGTCACCGCACGGCCCATCAACTCGCGGTCCTTGGTGGCCGCCCGCAGCGCATCGTCGTAGTCGTAGAGGTCGGCCTGTACGGAGATACCGCGCTCGATGGACTGAGAGACGTTGCTACGGTCCTTGTTGGTCTGGTCGGCTTGCGCTTGGGCGGCTGAGGTGGCCTCGATAACCGCTGGATCGGGCTGCATGGCCGGACCGCCGTTGTGGCCCATCGCCGGGGGCGTCTCCACCGGCATGGCCTCGCCAAAGCGCGGGCGTACATCGGCCTCAGGCCAGCTATTGTAGATCGCCGGGCACGTCGTCTGGATGTTCGCGTACAGGATGTTGAACTTGGCCGCGCGGTAGCCGTCCTTGTCGGACCGGAACTGCCGGATCGCGTCCTTGGCATCCTCGCGCCAATCCTCCTCCGTCTTGTCGGCAAGCTTGATCGCCGCCATCCAATACTTGTGGAATTGCTCGGGGTTCTTGACGCTCTCCTTGAGCGTGTCGACGGCCCCGGTATCGGCGGACGTGACGTTGTTGGTGTCTTCGTTCACAGCCCGCGCTCCTTACGGCGCTTGGTCTGCCGCTCGATCATCTCTTTGATGGAGAGGTTGGACTGAATCGTCCCCTCGGCCGTGCCGATGTAGAAATCGGTCTTGGAAGGCGTCGGAAGCTCCTGCCGCGCCACCTGCCAACCCATCGACAGGTAGCGGAAGGCGTCTGCGCCGTGGCTCGTCCAGTCATGGAGTGGCGTCGGCTTGAGCACCTTGCGCTCTTCGTCGAACTCGGCGCGGTATTGCTTCAGGGCCTCGATGCCGTCAGCGCACTTGGCGCGGTCGAAGCGGGCGGCTGGGATGGTCAGACGGGCAGCATTGATGCCGTCCATAACGCGGTGGTCGGGCACGACCCACGGGCTAAGCCCCAGCCCCAGCATCTGCTCAATGCGCGTGCGGCCAGAACCCCATTCCTTGACCTTGGCGTCGTGGGGCACCAGACAATGGCCGATCTTGTAGCCGCCCTCCTGCGCCTTGGAGCGCAGCACGTCGTGGTAGTGGTCCACGCCGACGCCCGATGCCTCGTAGTAGTCCACGACGTTCAGGCCGCCCGCGAGGGGCTGATAGAACCAGATCGCGGTCGCGTCCTTTACGCCGATGTCCCATGCCGTCCAGACGGGCTGCTCGGTATCAATGCCCACCTCGCACACACGGCCGGTGGCCTCGGCTGCCGCCATCTCGCGGCCCCAGTACGCGCCATGGATGGCCGCCTCAAAGCTGCATTCGTATTCCTGCTCGTACTGCTCTGGCGTCATCATCTGACGGGCTGAGCGAAGCTCCTCATCGTCCACCAAGCCCGTCTCGCTGGCGCGGAGCATGACGCCGTACCAGTCCTCAGGATTGCTCTGTGAGGTCTGCCAGAGGTCGTAGAAGTCGTTGTGCCCTCGGGGCGTTCCTATGGCGGTCAGGCGGCCCTTACGATCCGACAGGGCCGGTCGGATGATCTCAGGCAGCACGCGAGGCCGCATGTCGGCCGCCTCATCAAGCACGCAGTCATCCAGATAGATCCCGCGCATGCCGTCGGGGTTGTCGGCGCCGTAAAGACGAACACGTCCCCCATTGGGGAGGTCGACGCGCAGCTCCGACTCGTTCGGCTCTGCGCCGGGGATCACCAAGGCAAAGCGCTTCAGGTAGGACCAAGCCACATCCTTGGCCTGCTTGTAGAGCGGCGCGATGTAGGCCGTACGGGGCTCGGGAAGCGGGCATGTCAGGGCCGACCGGATCAGGTTGTTGATCGTCGCTACGGTCTTGCCGGCGCGCCTGTGGGCCACGATCACGCGCCAGCGCTTGGCCGTCTCGTGGTACGGCATGAACGCCAATCGGGGGCTGTACGGGATTACGACGGCGGCTGCCATGTCACCACCAGCGCGCCGCCATCATGTCCCTTGTGCTCAAGCGCCTGAGCGACCTTGCCATCTAGACGGTCGCCAATCTCCTTGATCGCCGGGACATCGCCTAGGATGGCTTGTCCAACGAGCGCAATCGCAATCTTGTCGAGCTTGGTCTTGCCTTTCACGTCAGCATCGCCCGTCCGCTTCACGGCAAGCCGCAATGCGTCTCGGAAAGGCTTATCGATGTACGGACCGCGAGGGGCCTTAGGCAAACCGCTAACCTCTTGAGGTTTAACGGTTGCTCATGTGCTCCAGTTACAACTTAGGAAGTCAAGGGTTTTATCAGAACTACCCGAACAAGCGGTCCAGACCGCCGCTTGTTTTGGGCCACGGTTCTTCAGCCATGCCGTCGGCCATGAATTTCACCGTGAGCCCATCAATGATGGCTGAAATGCGCTCTAGCCTCTCGCCTGTCACATCCTTGGGGATCTGCGCCCACAGCCATGCATGGTACTGGCGCGCGTTCATGCTGCCGTCTGGGAATGTGTAATCCGCGATATCAACAGGCACCAGCGCCGTCATGCCGCCATCCTACCACAAAGCGTCTCGATGCGCTTGGCCGCACAGTGGGGAAGCTCTCCCCAGGTGCCGTATCGGACCTCGTGGCTCGGGGGCAGACCCAAGTCCGTCCGGCGACGCTGGATGACCTGCACCGTTCTGCGCATGGCTCGGGCTATGTCCCTGTCGGTGCAGCCGACCGCGTTCATCCTGATGAGTATGTCAGTGTGTTGGGGGGTCCACTTATGGCCGTTCATTTGTGTTCGCTCCGCTGCGCTCCGCACCCATCTCGTGCTGCAACGCGACCTTCCGCCTCGCTGAGTGTGGCCGCGATGATTTCGGCGCGGCGGTTGGCGCCGGGCTCAAAGGAACCGGGAACGGCAAGCGCCTCTCCGAGGTTCGTGAGGATCTTGTGCGCTAATTTCAGGTGCTCGATCGTGTAGCTCACGGCCGATGCCTCCTGTTGGGCCAGTCCAACAGGACCATGGCGAGCATGCCGGCACCCCACGCGGCAAAGGCCGCCGCAAGAATGGCCTCCAGATCACTCATGTCTGATCCCCTCCTTGCTCGGTGGTGGTGGCTTCGCCCTCGGGTTACGCGGCACGTGTCAGTTCGGAGACGACAGCCCGGCGCCACAGCACCGGCCTGAAGCCATCGGGGATGCGCGACTTACCGCGTGCCAGCGGATGCTTTGGGCTCCCGCTTTTCGTGAAGCCAAGGCAATACAGGCTCTCGGTGCTGTCGAGCGACATGGCCCGCAAGATGCGCTGGCTGTGGGGCGTCGAGGGGACGATATCTCCCCACGCGACAATGCGAATCCACGCGCTAGCGCTGAGCTGTCGAATCAGCCGGATATTGGCAAGCCTGATCGCCTCCAAACGGTCTGGATTCATGCGCGACATGCCAGATTGCCACGCGCGCAGGCCGTTGGGATCGGTAGCGATATAGGGCTCGTAGTTGACGGCAGTGAAGCCGCCACAGCCCGGCCACTGGCGGGCAAGTCGGACCAAGCTGTGAATGGTGGGATCGTTCTTATCAGCCCCGGCCTTGCTCGGATTGGCCATGCACACCAGCGCCCGCGGTTCGTCGCTCCACCACCGATCAAGCCGATGCCGATATTCAGCTGGTTCATCGGCCGAAAAGACCGCGCTACCCTGAATGTCCATTGCAAAAGCTCCTGTTGCTAGTTGAAACGGTTGTCGATTGAGCGAGGCGATAGCGAATCCATCTCTCCCTCCTCGTCAGTTGGGGGTTGGGATTCGCTAGTTCAGAAGGTCGGAGAAGCGCGTCACCGAGGCGTCGAATTTCAGGCTCACCGTACCGATGGGGCCGTGGCGCTGCTTCTCCACGAGCACGTCGCCACGCCCCATGGCGGCGATATGCTCGGGGCCACCGTTCTTCGCCTTGTCGCGCTCCAAGTAGTACTCCTCGCGATAGACGAACATGACCACGTCGGCGTCCTGCTCGATCGAGCCTGATTCGCGCAGGTCCGACAGCAGAGGCCGCTTTTCTTGCCGGGCCTCGACGTTCCGGCTCAACTGCGAGAGCGCCAACACCGGAACATCAAGCTCCTTGGCGAGCGCCTTCAGACCCATGGTGATCTCGGTAATCTCGCCCACGCGGTTGATGTTGTTGCGGCGCGTGTCGGCCGTGATGAGCTGCAGGTAGTCCACCACGATCAGGTCGAGGCCATGCTGGCGCTGAAGCCTGCGAGCCCGCGTGCGGAGCGCCGATATCGTGAGCGCCCCGCTGTCGTCGATGTAGAGCGGCAGCGCCTCAAGCTCGTGCGCGGCCGAGATGAACCGGTCAAACTCTGCGCTGTTCAACTCGCCCTTGCGGATGCGCGAACTGGAGATCCCGCAACGCTCTGCAACAATCCGGGTCGCGAGCTGTTCGGACGACATTTCGAGCGAGAAGAACCCCACAACGGCGCCGTCGACAGTCGTGCGCTTGCCGTCTGCCCCCTCTTCGGCTCGGTGGGCTGCCGCCGCGTTGAACGCGATGTTGGTGGCGAGCGCCGTCTTCCCCATCGAGGGGCGGCCAGCCAGGATGATCAAGTCGGACTTATGCAGGCCACCCAGCAGGTGATCCAGCGACTTCAGTCCGGTGGTCACGCCGCTCAATTTGCCCTTCCGGCGGTGCGACGCCTCCGCCTGCTCCACGGCACCCGTGAGCGTCGCCATGAACCGGTCGAAGCCGCCCTCGGTGTTGCCCTCGGCAATGCCGTACAGCCGCTTTTCCAGCGCCTCGATCTGCTCGGCCGCTGGCTCGCTGGCGTCCGGGCTGTAAGCCCTGCTCATGGCTTCCGAGGCGGCGCTGATCAGCTCACGCCGGATGGCCGCCTCCAGCACGTCGCGCCCGAATGCCTCGGGGTTTCCCGCCGCCAAGGTCGAGCTGACAAGCTTGGCGATGTAGCCCGCGCCCCCCACTTCCTTCAGCCCTGGAACGCTGTCGACGTAGGCTTTCAGCGTGAAGGCCGTCACCGACTGTCCGCGCTTCAAGACCGACTGGATGGACTCGAACAGTTTGCCGTGCATCGGGTCCGCGAAGTGCTCGGGGCGCAGGAACTCGGACACCTGGTGGTAGGCCGAATTGTTCAGCAAAATCGCGCCCAGCAACGCTTGCTCGGACTCGAAATTGTGCGGCAGATCACGACCATGCGGATTGATGTTCATCGGGCAACTCGCTTCGTTTCGCCAAGCCTTGCAAGCACTTGCGCGGTGTCGTGCGTGGGCCCCTCAAGGGCCCCGCGCGCGGATGACGACGGGGATGTTTGATGTTCTTCGGTAACGGGAAGCCCTGAAGGGGCTTCCCTTACTGGGGAGTGTGGAGTGGTTAGCTTTCCGGCCTGAACCGGCGCGGAAACCGGTTTGGTTTTTCTCCGGTTCGGTGGCCTGCCGCCTTTGGTTCCGTTCGCACGAGCAGCGTCGGCCTTCGCGTGATAGCCTTCGATTTCACGATCCGCCCTGTCCTGGTGATAGCCGTCCTCCTCAAGATGGAAGAACTCGGCCAGCACGTTGGCGACCGCCTTGCGCTCCTCCTTGCTTCGGGCACCGACCAGCCGGCACACCTCGGCAACGTCTCCGGGCAGCGCATGTTCATCCTGGTAGTAGCGACGCAAGCACCGGTGGTAGGCGGCGTCCTCGACGAACGAGAGGTGCGCTGTCGCGGCCGCGTAGTCTCCGATGTTGTGTGCAAAGTGCCTCATGCCGCCTCCCGTGTCGTGGTAGTTGGAGTGGCTTCGCCTCGCTCGGTAGACGGCGGTGCTTTCACAGAGCCGCCGACGCTTGCATGCAGGGGGATGCCGTGATGGACCAACGCGAGGTCAACGTCCTCGATCGAGCGGCAGATTTCGTAGCCTGCGCCTATCGAGATAAAGCTCTCCATGACAGCCTTCTGCTCCGGGGACTGACGGCCCTTCCCCGCTTTCAGCTCGATCCCCAAGACAAGCGTTTCCGTAAGGCTCTCGAACCGATGGATGATCACGATATCCGGCCAGCCCGCTTGCAGGCCCATGGCCTTCAGGAACGCGCCACGGACCTTGCCGCCGCCGCCTGCAGGAAACGCCGTCCACAGTGTCGGCGGACGCAGGGCTACGCGCAGGAAGGCTGCCACCTGGATCTGGAGGGCCTGTTCAGGGCGTCGGCGCTTCATCGAATGCCCAACGCGGCCCGTTCTTCAGGCGTCAGCTTGGCAAGAGCTTCCTTGCGACGCTGCTCCGCTTCAGCAGCCAGTCGCTCGCGGTTACGACGGTCGACATCCTTGCGCTGGTGCTCGTGCCACCACGACTTCAGCTCTTGGCCGCCAACCCCCGCTTCCTTCCAATCGGCTTTCTCCAAAGCCTCCTCAAGGCCGGTCATGCGGATCAGCGCGCACAGCATCGCCTCCAGCTTCTCGACCTTGCGGCGAGCCTCTGAATCGGTGTGATCGTACATTCCTTGTGACGATAGACAGGGCATCTCATTACCTCGCCGTCTCTAGGGTGGGGTGCGCTTCGCCTCGGATTGCGGGTCACGTGCCTAGAATGCGACGTATCCAATCTCTTCGGACTTGCGGTCGAACTTGCTGCGGATCGCGCTAGGCAGATCAATGCCAGCCGCTTGCGTCATAAGGTCGAGATAGATGAACGCGTCTGCAATCTCGTCGGCCAGCATGCTCCGCAACTGATCCGGCATCTCCTTATTGCCCGGAATGCCGTCACGAACACGGTTGAGCTTCTTCAACACATTGGCGGCTTCACCCAGCTCGCCCAACGTGGCGGTCATCCAGTCAGACAGCGTCCATGAATGGAGGGCATGATTGAAGCCGTTGGGGGCCTCGCAGCGGGCGCGGTTCTCTTCGGCGAACGAGCGCATGTCGAATACATCATTACCCATTGCAGTCGTCTCCTGTTGCTAGTTGTGACGTGAGTAGACAGAGCGAGGCGAAGCGGACGCCTTCGTCGCTATCGTTCTCTTCACACATAGATCGACATACGCTCTATGCGACTTCGTTCTGTCGTAGCGCTCTTGGGCGATATCAGCCTCCAAGTCGGCCATGATCTTTCGAGCGGCGGGGCAACGGCGCATTACACCCTCCCCTCCTGGCGGGAGCGTTGGAGGGTGGAGAACCAAGTAGCTTCAGAATCTTCAAGGCTTGGACGTGCTTCGCCTCGCGTATCGAGGGCCGTGTTGTTGGAGCGGGGTACGGGACTTGAACCCGCATCTTCGCCTTGGAAGGGCGACGTTCTGCCAGTTGAACTACCCCCGCGAGGGGTATCGTGCGGCCGCAGGGGTGCCGTTGGTGAGTCCGAAGCAGGAAGCGGAGCCTTAGCCCCCAAGGCTGCCGCGGGCTCGCCGCACGATTCGGGAACCGGCGCCCCGGTCGGCCGACCGGAACACTCGTCAGTGCAGACGTTGCCGCCTACGCCGGTTTCGTCTTGGGCGTCACCGCCCGAATGGGTGCCGGGGCATGCCACGCCCCCGGCTGCGTCGGCTAGGTCCGGCGATGTGAGCGGCCCCGAAGGGCTCTCCGCGCCGCTGGCCTTGGCCGCTAGGGAACTCGATTCCTGGACCTCGTTCTGGTCGATCTCCAGCGCCGCCGCTTCCCTCTCTAGCCTTACCGGGTCTGTAGAGGTGGGGATTTGGGCGCGGAGTTGGGTGGCTACTCGTAGCGCGGCGGGATCTTCTGACGCGCGCCGTTCCCCAGGCTGAAGTCGTTGGACTCCTCTGGCGGCATGGGCGCCATCCCCAACTTCTTCCGGTCCGATAACGTGCCCATCAGCGTGCCCAGATTCCCGCTGCTGCCGTCCCTCCCCAGCCTCGACGCCGCTAATTGCCGTCGCGGCGTCAGCGTCGGCTTCTGCTTTGCCATCGTGTACCTCTCCAGTGTCGGGATCGTGGGGTGGAGTATCATTCCCGCCCTCTCGTGATACTTCGGCGGTATCATTTGAGCCCTTACGTGATACTGCACGTGCGCGGGCTACAGTGGCCCTTCCAAGGCCTGTAGCGGCGGCGGCCTCGTCCAGCGTGGCGCCCTGCGCAATCGCCCGCAGCGCGGCTCCCTTCGGCCCAAGCGCGCCCTCGTAGCTCTCCAGTAGATCATCCTGTTTGGAGCGCTCCGCATCATCCATCCGCTCGCGCACGAAGACCTTGCGAACGGCCTTCGGATCGTAGCCGGCATCCTTGGCCGCCTTCACGATTTCGCGAATCTGGGCGCTATGCTTGTCACGCTGATCGGCCTCAAGGTGCATGCAGTCGAGAAAAGCCCGCAGCCGGCCCGCGTCGATTCTCATTGACGTGTCTCCAGCACGGCGCTGTTGCGCATGATCATGCTCATTACGTCCTGCTCGATTGCCGACAGGACGAACATCTCGGTCAGATCGAAGCGGCGCACACGATGCTTGGCAAACTGGTAGTGGATTGCCTCCTCAGCGAGGTGGTCGCCATCAACCGTCCCCAGGTAGTCGATGCGAAAATCTCCACTCCGCTCCAATGCCTTGAGCCGCGTCGGCACATCGACCGAAACGCCGATCTTCACAAGGTCATGGCCGACGAGGCGCGCGAAATAGACCAAAGACGGCTCGAACGCATCGGCCTTTCTCGGTCCTCGCTCCTCACGGCGTCGCTCGATTTCGAGGCAGAGAAGCCCACGCGGGAATCCGGCCTTCACCCCGTCGCGGATTGTTTGATTGATGGCCCTTGTCGCGGCTTGGATCTTCTCTTCCGCTTCAATGATGCGGTCCGCATACCCAAAGGCAGCATCAAGCTTGTCGACCGGAATGCCGAAGCGCTGCGCGAAGACTTGCCTGCCGTACTCGGTGGTCGGCCATGGGCGAAGACCCTGTTTGCTGGCGTTCACCGCTTCCTCCCCATCACGCATTCCCCACAGTCTCAGCAGCAAGAAGAGCCTGCTCGAATGCTTCATCGGTCGTGGAAAGAATGAAGGCCCCCATGCGAGATATGGACTCGATCACATCCACTTCTGGCTGGGCTTCCAGTATCTCGGTGAAGGTGGGCATGGGGTTATCCGCGGTGGTTGTCGTCAGGGAACAAGGGCATCGGTCGATGGACGTTCTTGCCGATCAGCCGGTTCGCCTTGGCAAACAGGCGCTGCGCCTTCGCGTGGAGCCGCGGTATGCGTGCGTAGATCCGCATCGCTCGCCAGTGCTGAAAGCCCATCCACAGACGTGCGAGCTGCCGTGTAAGCTCGTTCGATTGCCAAATATTCATCGGCCGTTAACCTAATTTTCTCGCCGGAGAGGATCGCTCGCACGCGACGGGGATTGAGGAGCGCCACCTTGCGGGCAATGCGAGCCCGCCAAGACTCCTTGGTATCGTTCCACCCGCGCGGGCCACCAATCTGGATGACCATCAGGCGGGCGCGCTCATTTGCCGTGTACGCGGCCAACATTGCCTTATCCTCGACTGCCTTTGACGACTTCTCGCTCATGTTCGCTCCTAAGGTGGCGTCCATGACGAACGCCATTCCCAAGAGGAGCCGAAAGACCGAGAAGCTTGGCGAAGTCCTGCGCCGTGTCCTGCAAGACGTAACGGCGCAGAGAAATGTGAAAAGCGCGGCGCATCTAGATGGTTCTCCAGGTATGCCGCCGACGAATCTGGTGGATTGTGGCGATGTGGACATCGAACGAGGCAGCCAGTGCCTTGGCCGGGAGTTCGGATGCCCGGATGCTCAGAACGTCAGTGGCGCAAAGCCGCCCCATCCACACACGGCCCTTCCGGCCCATGTCTCGCGCGTTGTCGGTGGGGGTGCCCTGGAAAAGATGCCCGGGGTTGATGCAGCTCGGAACGTCACACTTGTGGCAGACGTACATCCCCGGCTTCAGCGGTCCACGGAAGGCCATGAAAGAGGCACGGTGAGCCCGGATATGCACACCATTGATTGCGAAATGCCCATACCCGTCTCGGTCGACGGCGCCGAGCCACAGCCAGCATCCGCTGTTGGGTTCGGGGATGGAGCGAGCGACCAGCCGCTCGGCAACGGTGAGGCCGCGCATTCAGCGGCTCCCTTGATAAAAAGTCCCGCGCTCAAAGCAGCGGGAAGTTTCCCAATCACCCACGCGGGGGAGGACACCGGCGTGATTACAGCGACTGGGGGGCTCGATGGGGTGGCCCGGGAGACGGGGTTGGGGAAGTGTCTCCCGGGCGGGGCTGCGCGTGTCGAGGGGAACGGGGAGCGCAGCAAGAATGGATTGAGAGCCGGGCACACCGATCAGGCCCGGGTGCGAATCGTGGTCAATGCCGACCACGCGGGAGGGGCGCCGAAGTCCCACGCCTGTCATGGCGTTCCTCCCGATTCCGTTGCCCCTCGCTCTGGGCAGCCGAAGCTGCGCAGCACAGAGAGAGCGACGGCATGCACGCCCGGGTCGGTAGACATAATTTCCGGCGCCCGCGAACAGGCGTGGATTGCGGTTGTATGGTCCCGCCCCCCGAACGCGCGAGCTATCTGAGGCAACGATGCGGTGCTGCATATTTGCCGCACGACCCACATGCAGACCTGCCGAGGGCGGCTATAGACGTAGGACCTGCGAGGCGACCGAAGATGCTCAACCGTCCATGCCTCGCCAAAGACAAGCCGCCCAGCGCAATTCATGGCCGTGCAGAACGCGTTCATCACCTTGACGATTTCGACCGGCTCACGAAGCATGAGCGGCGCCTTCAGTTCGGAAACGATGATCTGAAGTCGGCCATTCTCCAGCTTCGCCTTCGTAAGCTCGGTCTCCAGCTCGGCAATACGCTCTCGGAGTTTGCCCTCATCGATGCCGCCGGGGACCACCTTGGCGGCGCGCTTGCGCCACGAATCCGGGCAATCGGGTGGCTGATAGGCGTAGTCTCCAAAGGCCGCGCGCAGCTCGGCATGGCGCTCGACAATCCCTGTGGCATCGTCCGGGCGCATCTACTCGCCCCTCATTTCGTCAAAGTCCGCGTCAAGGACCCACGACGCGACCACCCCGCCAATGCGCTGCGGCCGGACCTGCCGCTTTCTGGCAGCAGAGATCTTCGCGCGATGCTCATCAGTGAGAGGACGCCACGGCTTCGCGGGCGCTTTCTCCTCGGGCGTGGCGTCTGCGGGGCGCATCAGGCGGCCTGCCGAAGGCGACGCGCCTTTGCGCGAGCATGCGCATGAGGCTTGCCAGTGTGTCGGTTGATCAGCGACGAGAATGCCGTGGTCTTGACCGGCCGCGTCGCGAGGCGTTCCCGCTGATCGCGGGCTCTGACCTCAAGCATGTGGGCGCGAGCCGCGCTCCGATATCCGCGCCGGCTCATGCCGCCCTCGCCTTCTCAAGCAACCAATCACGAGTGAGGTTGCCGCCGTGGTCGTTCACCATCGCCCATACAGCGGCGCGCTGACTGGCGCTGATGTCGCGGCGATACCAGTTGGAAAGGCGCTGGTGCGTGACGCCCAAGGCGTCTGCGACACCCTTTGGCCCACCCAGCTTGGCGGCAAGAAAGTCGAGGGCTTCAGCGTCCGTCATGGCCTCGATACTAAACGCTCCGTTGAGTTTGTCAACGGTGTGTTTAGGTGCGACGCAACGCAAATTCCGTTACTGCCGCTTCCGTGGTGATGATCGCCAAAACCGAAGAGTGGATGCGTCAGGTAGGTTACAGAATAACCGTCCTGAGAGACGCTCAGCGCGTCAGCCAGGCCGAGCTGGCAAAGGCCGTAGGTATTACTCCGCAGCGCCTTAGCAACTACGAACGGGGCTCCCGCCCTCTAGACGTCGTGATCGCAGCCAATATCGCCAATCAGCTCAGCGGAACGCTTGACTATATTTACACCGGCGACATGCGCAGCTTACCCTTCGAGACAACTCAGCGAGTCGCCGAACTCGAAGGGCGTCTCGCATACCGAGCGGGGGAGCCAAGTGGTTTCAAGAACTAGACAGCAGAGACGCTGAAACGGGCCGCCCGTTTGAGGCGGCTTTTTCGCGTCTTTATTGTGTAATTGCGCAGCGTATGCGGATTATTCCTGTGGATATCACGAATTCGTGATAAACACACCGTGTACCTTTTTGCTTGCGTCTATAAACGCTCCGTTTATACTCGGCCTCACCAAACACGAGGCCGCACATGCAGACCGGGAAGAGAGATGAGAAGATTGGGCGTGCTGACGCCTCGGGCCGCGAGGCACGTGACGTAGTCCCCAGCGCCCTGCTGGCTGCGCTGAAGGATCTGGCTCTCATGCCAGTTCGCTACAACGACAACGTCATCGAGATCACCACCAGCTCTCATTGGGACGGCATTCAGAGAATGCTGAACGCCCGCAAGGCCATCGATCTGGCCGAAGCGGCCGGCATCCAGGCAGGAGGCTGAGCCATGCCGCGCGACACAGTTTCAGATCCCTACATCATTATTCCTGACGTGGAAGTGACTTCGTGTCGCTCTGTCGAGGCACGTGCGGTGCCGGAAGCAGAGCCGGTGGACGAGGTGTTGGATGCACTCATCAAGGCCCGTGCGCATCTGCTGGACGAGCGCAATTGGTGCGGCTACGGCGCCATGGACATCAGTGCAACCGGCCACGTATCGCGCTGCGCCGTGATGACGGTGGCGACCATCACCCAACCCGACGAGCGTCAGCTACGCTGTTTGGATGCTCTCAAAGAGCATCTTCCTGCTGGCTTCGACTCCATTGCCGACTTCAATGACGAGCCGTCGACCACGCACGCGGACATCCTCGCTCTATTCGACCGCGCCATCGAGGCACGTGCACCCGCGTCGCGAGGCGATAGCGAATCCAATCCCTCACGGAGGCAGACATGAGCGAGAAAACCATACTTGCCGCCTTGAAAGAGCTTGTCGCTGCCGACGACGCGATGTGCGCGTTCTTGCTCACCGCCGATGCCGACGAGATCGGAGAGGAAGCGTGGGCGGCTCAACACAAGGAGCGGGCCACCCGTAAGCGGGCTGCGACCTTGGCGGCAATCGCTGAGATCAAGGCCGCCGAAGCCCAGCCCTTGGACTGCACGCACTGCGGCAAGCCCACCAACACCGTTGCTTGTGGCATCGGCGGCTGCCCGCTCGGCGCTGATCTGTAACGGGAGGCAGGCATGACCAGGGAGATGAAAGACGCTCTGGAAGCTGCGCCAACCAACGAGCGCGACCGCTGCGCAAATTGCGGATACATGCGCTGGCACGGGGATGACTGCCCGCGTTGTGAGACCCGCCTAACGCCTCGGCCGACCACCAGCAATGCAGACGAGTGGCAGTTGTGGCTGCAGGACGGACTTCAGGGCGAGCCGGCCACCGGCTGCGCGTTTCTGGCGGTCCAGATCGTCGAGGCCATCGAAGAACATCAGCGCGCGCTCGCCCGTGAGGTCTACGCCCTCGCTGAGAACGCAGCGGAGCGATTCGGCGACGTTGCGACCGAAGATACTCCGGAAGGGCACTACTGCCGAGGCGCAATTCACGAGGCCAAGAGCTTCGCCAAAGCCATCAACGCCATCATGCCGTACTCGCGCGATCCGTCCGCCCTCACCGCTTCCCGCGCTTCCAAATCACAAGGGGGAAGGAATGAGTAGGGATTCGCTGACGCCTCGGGGTGAGAGCGCCGTGCCGCTGCTGCCCTGCCCATTCTGTGGCGGCGATGCCCGCGCCGATGGGTCTGAGAGGGTCGGCTTCTTCGTTAGCTGCAATGGCTGCTTTTGCTGTGTGGGCGAAGCGTACGACCACGCGGCCTATCCCGAGCACATGTTCCGCGACAGAGACGAAGCCGTTGCTGCTTGGAACCGTCGCGCGCCCGGCAAGGAGTCCTGACATGCCCGACACGTACCTAAGCGCCCAGCGCGAGCAGGAAAGCCAACACGACGGTTACGTGGTCGTCACGATCTGGGAGAAGGCAACACGGCCCTCTACCCGCTTCGCCTACGAGCACTACGACAACCTGAAAGATGCGGTCGCACACTATCGGCATCCCGGTCCGCAGTTCCAGGGTTACGACATCCAGCTCGCCAAGGACGGCTTGCCGCTTGGGAAGTCCCTGCCGGCCGACATCATCCTGAGCGTGATGGGCGGGAAGCGTCACCTCTACGGCCTTCGGGAGTACGAGCCCAACAGCCCCGAGAACATGCGTTATCGGGAGATGCGCCACGAGGAAGGCCGACCGCCTGGAATCTCGCGCGGCAACAAGATCCCGGTGATGCCATGAGCATGTTCTGGTGCGCCCGCTGTGCCGAGCTTCGTGATTCTGACGATGGGTGCGAGGAGCTGGGCGACCGCCTGCTCTGCTCCTACTGCGGCGATGAAGTCGAGGACGAGGAGGAGCCAGCATGATCACGAAGCGCGTTGTTGTCTCGCAGGTCGTCGAGGTGACGGTGGACGACACCAAATTCACGCCCGAGTTCTTCGCGGAGTTCGAGGCTTCGATGTTCCCGTACGGCACCATCGACCGCCACATCGAGCATCTAGCCCAGCTTCATGCTCGCGGGATCGTCGACCAGGGTGATTTCATCGAAGGATACGGCCCTTCCGCCGACATGGGCATCAGTCTCAATGTCGAGCCCGGTTCTACCGAAACAGAGATCATCAAGGAGCGGTCATGAGCACAGACCGCGCTCTAGCCGATGCTCGGCGGATCATTGATGAAGCTGAGCGCGACGCAGAAATCGGCAAAATCGCCGATCACGCCTTCTGGCCTGAAACCGCAGTCACCGTCGCCCGCGCTCTCCTCGCCCTCTCGGCAGAGGTGGAGAGATTGAAGGACGCGCTGAAGGAGATGGAGGAAGCAAATCAGGCTCTTTGCGCAGCGCGGCCTCAGGCCGTCTACGATGCTTTGATCCGCGCTGGCCAGGCTGATTTGCTTGGCGCTCTAGACTCAGCACGCAAGAAGGCTCGCACCGCCCTTACCCCACCATCTTCCCAGCCAGGGAATAGCGAGGTGACGAGATGACCGAACAGGAAGCCAAGACCAAGTGGTGTCCGTTCGCGCGCGTCGGCTCCGAGCAGTCTGGCCTTGGGTCGCTCAATCGAGAGGCCAAATACAACGACGCCGTAGCGCACGCTCGCTGCATCGGCTCTGCCTGCATGGCGTGGCGGTGGACTGAGCGTAGGACGCCAGCAGGGCAGAACCCGGCCGGGGGCAGCTTCAATGCCTACGGTGAAGATCGCGGCTACTGCGGACTGGCAGGCAAGCCATGACCGACGCCCAGCGCCAGCTCCGCGAGGCCATGGAGCCCTCCCTCAACTGGCCCGTACCTGGACCTCCTCTTGTCCCTTCTGTGCCTAGGAAGAGGAGGTTTTGGTGGAGGGTGTTGAAGTGGCTGACGCCTCGCTCTGTCAACGCACGTGATCTCTAACACACAGGACCGAATGCAATGAACATCAAAGAGCACATTGAGGCGGGGCACTATCCCACGACTGACGGGGGAATGGAGATCGTGCAGACCTCCGAAGGGCTGACCGTGCATATCTTCGGCGTTCACCCTGATGGCCGCATCGCTGGCTGGCTATCGAGTGGGGACGTATCTGCCTACACGTGGAACGCAGCAGGCGGCGCCCTCCAAGAGCGTGGCGGCGACCTCCTCCCTCCCCCGCCGCGCAAGGTTACGGAGGTCCGTTGGGCCGCATTTAACCGGCATGGGCGGTGGGTGAACAGCGCGCCAACGCGAGAGGCATTGGCAGCCGATGAGGGCCGAGACGTGCACCTCGCTGAGGTCACCTGCACCTACGAACTGCCGTGGGATTGCGAGTCACCGCAAGCGTGACGTGAGGCGTCAGCGAATCACCCCCACCCATTGAGAGGAGAGATAGATGACTCGGTCAGAAGTTCAGGCTTTGGAGCGCGCGAAGGCAGCCTGTGCCTATGACGGGCTCGCCTACAACATTCTCGACGGGTTGATCCGGGCCGCCAAGCGCGAGCACGCCGCCGAAGATCGCTACCACGACGAAGCCGAAGCAGACGCCTACCCCACCAACCTGGAGCACGCAGCATGAACCCGTTTGAGCGCCACAACATCAAGCACCTGTCGCCGTCCAGCCTGCGGCTCTACCGCGAGGAGCCCGCCGCGTGGGTGGTCCGCTATCTCATGGGGGTTCGCGACGAAGCCGGACCCGGCGCATGGCGCGGGACGGCCGTCGAGGCTGGCGTGGATCGCCTGCTGTTCGGCTACGACAAGACCATGGCGCTCGCCAGCATGAACGCCAAGTGGAACGAACTCGCGCAGGGCGCGGCCGACGACAAGGCGATGAAGGAGTCCGCCGACCTGCCGGAGTATCTGGCGCAGGCGCAGGCAGCCCTTCAGGGGCGTCCCATGCCGCTCACGAAGCAGAGCAAGATCAGCATCGACCTGCCGGGCATCGAGGTGCCTCTGATCGGCTTCGTCGACTACCAGTGGGCCGATGAGGGGCTGGATCTGAAAACCACCCAGCGGCTCCCCTCCTCGCCGCAGCCCGCGCACGTCGAGCAAATGGCGGTCTACATGGAAGCGACGGGCAAGCCTTTCTCGCTCCTGTACGTCACGCCCAAGAAGTCCGCGATTTACCCCGTCACCGCCGACATGGCGCGCGACGCCATGGTCCGGGTCCGCCGTGGCGCCGCCGCCGTCCGCGCTCTGCTGGAGAAGTCTCAAGGCTCTTACGACGCTCTGTCCATTTTCTCACCGGACATGAGCACCTATCACTGGTCGCCTGAAATGGTGGTGGCGGCCAATCGATTCTACCAGAGGGCCGCAGCATGAAGATCAAATACGTAAACGCCCCGAAGAAGGAGGGCGGCAAGTTCGGCAACATCAAGATGGAGACCGGCGAGACGTTCTTCGTCACCGCCGGCAATCTCAACCGGTTTAAGACCGGCATGGAGATCGAGCCGCCGTACAAGGCCGAGAAGTGGGGCGAGAACGTCGTCAACGTGATCCCGCCCCACTACGATCCGGCCGCCAACGCCAACGCCAACGCCAACGCCGCACCGGCTCCGACTCCACCAGCGGGTGGCGGCAATAGCCGCCCGAACAATCATGTCGACAAGGATGCCATGATCTTCGTGACGGGCATCGTCGGCCGGGCCATGGGGTCCGGTAAGTTCGACACGCAGGACATCCCCCTGCTGTCCAAGGCGGCTGTCGCTGCCTGGAATGAGATCAAGGGCGACCTGTGACGGATCGGCTGATCTTCCGGCTCCCTGCCGAGCGTCCCGAGGCGGTTGCGGCTCTTGCCCGCGCGCCTGACGGGTATGTCGCGGAGGTCCGGCCGCCCAAGCGCAACAGCGACCAAAACCGGAAGTTTCATGCGATCTGCCGCGATCTGGCAAGGTCTGCCCTCACGTGGGACGGCGAACCGCAGACGGAAGATGCGTGGAAGTTTCTGTTGGTGAGCGGCCACGCCATCGCGACCAAGCGGCCCGGCAAGCTGATGCTCGGCCTTGAAGGCGAGCGCGTGATGCTTCGGCCATCGACGGCGGCCATGTCCGTCGCGGAGATGTCGAGCCTCATCGAATATTGCATCGCATGGGCCGCCCAGCACTCCATCAAGCTCAGTGACGAGGCGCGGTGATGATCTGGGTGGTGCTGATCTTCTGCATTGGCGTCGCCGTGGGCACGTGGGGCCACCCATGAAGCGCCGCGAGTTCACCCCAAAGCAGCGTTTTGCGATCATCAAGCGCGCCACGACCGAAGATAACCGCATCCTCTGCGAAGGGTGCAGCCTCAACGTGACCTTCAAGAAGTGGGAGATAGACCACGTCGTGGCCGAGGCCCTGGTGATCGACAAGTCTAAGCCGCTGACCATCGAGGATGGCAAGCTTTTGGGTCACTGCTGCCATCGCGGCGAGAACGGCAAGACCGCCAAGGACATGAAGGCCATCGCGAAGTCGAAGCGACGCGAGGCCAAGCACTTCGGGTTTGCCAAGAAGCGCTCCACCTTCCCCAAGATGCCAGAGGGATATCGCTACGACTGGCGGACCAGAAGGCCCGTCAAGATTGACGGTTCTGTAGTCAGGAGAGACGCATGAGCGATAGCACGCTGACGCCTCGCTCATTCGACATCTGACGAACACCAGAAAGGATCGACTGCAATGAACATCAAAGAGCACATCGAGGCTGGGCACTATCCCAAGGACGAGAAGGGGCGCGCGCTGGTTCCGGTTGGCTGCGATTGCGTCGCCACAATCTGCGCAACCGACGCTCCCGGCAGCAAGCCGCTCCTTGGTTTTATCGCGTCTGTTGGCAACACTACCCCTTGGTGCATGTGGGACGAGCACGGCAACAACACCCCGAGCCAGCCACGTGCCTGCTGGGTCGACCTGCTCCCTCCCCCGTCGCGCAAGGTGACGGAAGTCAGGTGGGCGGCGTTCAACCGGCACGGACGGTGGGTGAACAGCGCTTCATCGCGAACGGCCCTGGTGGACGATGAAGGAAGCGACGCATTCCTCGCTGAGGTCACCTGCACCTACGAACTGCCGTGGGGTTGCGAGTCAACGGAAGCGTGACGTGAGGCGAAGCACGCACCCATCACCCAAGGATGGCAACATGGCTATTAGGAAGAGACCAGCATTGATGCGAGCCATACGCGAGTATGGCGCGGCCTGCGCAAATGTTCAGTGGGCGGCTTATTTTTCCACCGAAGCAGCCCTCACTCGCTACAAGCGCGAACGGGACGCCGCCCTTGAAGAGATCAAGGCTTTCCGCCGTTCTCCTCTCCCCGCCTCCTAAGCCCAAGAGGAAGGGGAAATGAGCAACTGCAAGTTTTGCAAGGATGGCTTTCTCGGCCACAGGTTTGGCGCTGATTACGAGTGCGTGAATGGCGTCTTGATCGACATCGACGTCGCTAGCGAAGGCTGGGACCCACAAACGGACTACCCGCCAGCTCCCTGCGAGTGCTGTCCTGTTTGTGGCGGCTCCGGCCACGAGGAGGCGACGGCCACATGCGCTACATGCAATGGAACTGGCTGGCGTTCCGGCGAGAACGAAAGTCAAGACCGCCTTGAGGAGTGGGCCACCCCATGACTAACACCCCCTCTCTTCCTCCTGGTGGTGAGAAGCAGGCCGACCAAGTAGAGGCCGTGGCGGCGGCGATCTGGCATGCGCGAGCGGATCACTTTGGCGAGCCGCGTCGGCCTGTGATTGCCGTGAAGGATGAGCGCTGGGAATTGTGCCTGTCATACGCCCGCGCCGCCCTGTCAGCATCCAAGCCTCTCGTGGTGGAGGAATGTGCGAGGGTGGCGGACCGCTACTGCCAGCCCAGGCCAGATGCGCCGGATTTTGAGCTGGGCGGCGGCGCCGCAGCGCGCTCAATCGCGCGCGACATCCGAGCCCTGAAGGAAAGCCCTTCTGAAGGGAGTGGTGGATGAGCGAGCGTCTTACCCCCGAGCAGCTTGTCCAGATGATCGAGCAGTCGCCGGACAACCCGATGGCCCACGGCGTTCCGGTCATGCGCAGCGGCAAGCGGCTGGAGATCAAGGGCTTCGTCGACGTCGAGAAGCTGACAGCCAAGATCAACGATTGGGCAGAGGAGACACGGCCATGCTGACCGTCACGGAAGCCGCTCTAATCGACCTCGAAAAAGGCAAAAGGGACCTCGCCATGCGAGCCAAGAATTTCTCTGTGGATAGGACGGCGCGAGAGCCAGGCGACACGATCCTGACCCCGGCCATGGTGGACGCCCTCACCCGCCCCGTCAGGATCGAGATCGACTTCCGCGACCCCATCCACGTCCGTCAGCAGCTCGAAATCCTGATGGGCGCCGCCAGCGAGGCGAAGGTTATTACCCAGGAGCACGGCATGGGCGTCAACCGGCAGCGCATCCGCTTGCGAGAAATCTTGAAGTCGGCGGCCGATACCCTCACGATGGTGAATGGCAAAACTCCCGCCGGTCGGCGTCGTCGGGCCATGGCTGACTATCAGTCAAAACAGGATGCGCAGGAGTAACGGAACACCCACAATATCTAGTCCAACCCTGTCTATTTAGTCGCAATATATATTATACGATAATTAGACTAGAGATCGAAGCATATGTCCACCGGACGCCCCACCGCCGAACAGCTGCCCGAAGAGCCCCTCCAGCGCCTGCTGGCTGTGATGGCGTGGCTGCGCGACCGCCAGCATGGCTGCCCCTGGGATATCGAGCAGACCTTCCAGACCATCGTGCCGTACACGATCGAGGAAGCCTACGAGGTCGCCGATGCCATCGAGCGCGAGGATATGCCGGCGCTCAAGGAGGAACTCGGCGACCTGCTGCTGCAGGTGGTCTACCACGCCCAGATGGCCAGCGAGGCCAAGGCCTTCGGCTTCGACGACGTGGCGGCGGCCATCGCCGACAAGATGGTCGACCGGCATCCGCACGTCTTCGGCGACCTCGACATCAAGACGGCCGACGCCCAGACGATCTCTTGGGAGGCCCGCAAGGCAGCAGAGCGGGCTGCCAAGCAGCAGGGCGCCCAGAACGGCAGTCAGCCTACGGGAGCCCTGGACGGCGTTGCCCGCGCCCTTCCCGCCCTGATGCGCGCCGAGAAGATCCAGAAGCGGGCGGCCCGGGTCGGCTTCGACTGGGCCTCGACTGGGCCTGTCATCGACAAGATCGAAGAAGAGCTGGGCGAACTGCGCGCAGAGATCGAAGCCGGCACGGTCGATCAGGCCCGGCTGACCGACGAACTGGGCGACGTCCTGTTTGCCGTTGCCAATCTGGCACGCCACTGCAAGGTCGATCCCGAGGTGGCCCTCAGGGCAACAAACGACAAGTTCGAGAAGCGATTCCGTTACGTCGAGAAACGCCTGGCCGAGCAAGGCCGCAAGCCCAACGACGCCAGTCTCGATGAAATGGAAGCCTTCTGGCAGGAAGCGAAGACGAAGGCCTAGGGTTTGGGAACCAGCAACGGAAGCTGGACGGCCTCGAGCAGCGCCCTCGCCTCGTCGAGTGCCTTACGCGACGTCGAGGAGATCAGGCCTGCGGCCAAGCCCTGGGTTGGCGCATAGGGCGAGCCGTTGAACTGAACCGAACCGCCGCCTGCCTCGCGCATCATCAGCGAGCCCGCGGCATGGTCCCAAGGCTTGGTCATCCGATAGAGGTTGAAGTCGGCGCGACCCGACAGGAGTTCGATGTATTCGAGGCCTGCGCAACTCAACGTCGACAGCCGGCCGAGCTTGGCACGCTGGGCCTCGCCGAGCTGCCGGTCGAATTCCTTGATGATCCTGTAGCCGACATAGCCGATTAGCGGCCGGTCGGGCTGCCTTCCTGCTATGGGAACGCCATCGAGCGTTACACCACCGTCGCGATGCGCCTCGGCAAGGTGGCCTCGCGGCACGTCGAGGATCCACCCAGCGATCGGCATGGTATCCCGCACGAGAGAGACGATGATGGCGAAGCGGTCCCTGCCCGCCGCAAAATTCGCAGTCCCGTCGAGGGGATCGACAATCCAGCAGGTCTCGCCGGGACGAGCGATCAGGTCGAGCAGACTTGGGTCTTTCTCGACGGCCTCCTCGCCCACGACGGGGACGCCCGGAAGAATCTTGGCAAGACCGGTCGCCAAGCGCTGTTCCGCCGCCTCGTCGGCGACCGTCACGACATCGCCCGGACGCTTCTGGCGGATATCGCTCTTGGCGAGATTGCGAAACCGCGGCAGCAGCTCGGCTGCCGCGGTTTCACGAATAAGTTCGGCGACTCGAAACGAGTCGCCGTCTGTCAGCATCGGTTCAGCCGACGACGCCGAACAGATCCTCTTCCTTCAGGATCACGTGATCCTCGCCGCCGAGCTTGACCTCGGTGCCGGACCACTTGCCGTACAGGACCGTGTCGCCAACCTTGACGTCGAGCGCCTGCAGGCGGCCGTCCTCGAGGCGACGGCCCTTACCGACGGCCACGACCTTACCCTGCATCGGCTTTTCCTGAGCCGTGTCGGGAATGATCAGGCCGGCCTTGGTGCGGGTCTCGGCTTCGACCGGCTTCAGCAGCAGGCGATCGTGCAAGGGCTTGAATTTCATGGGGTTTCCTTTGTCTCGGGGTTGGGCGCTTATAGGTAGCGCGCCTGCCGGGTGTCAACGCGGCCGTCAGCGCGCCTGGCGTCGTTCGAACTGTGCTGCCGCGGCTTCGTCCAGTGCCACGGTCAGCCAAGCCATGTCGCCCTCGTCTCGGCGGCTGCGCACCTCACCATGGCGGTAGAGCCAGGCGATGGTCGCGCCGTCGGACAGCGGCACCGAAACCTCGCGGGCTTCGCCGGCATGGCTCAGGAAGGCACCGATGGCTTCCAGGAGCTGGTCGATCCCCTCCCCGGTCAGCGCCGAGACCGGATACTGACGGGCTCGCTCCGCGCCGGTCGCCGCCCTGTTCTCCAGGATGCCGCGAACTTCCAGCGGCAGCGCATCGATCTTGTTCAGGGCCTCGATCAGCGGCCGGCCAGCCCCTTCATCGAAGGCGCCGAGGTCGCGCAACACCTGCTCGACGTCGGCGCGCTGCTGCTCGCTGTCGGGATGGGCAATGTCGCGCACATGCACGATCAGGTCCGCCTCGATCACCTCTTCGAGGGTGGCGCGGAAGGCCGCAACTAGATGGGTCGGCAGGTAGGAGACGAAACCGACCGTATCGGAGATCACGCAGCCCTTGCCGTTCGGCAACTTGATCGACCGCATGGTGGGATCGAGCGTGGCGAACAGCAGATCCTTCGCCATGACATCGGCGCCAGACAGGCGGTTGAACAGCGTCGATTTTCCAGCGTTGGTGTAGCCGACCAAAGCGACCGTCGGCAGGCGCGCCTTCTTGCGGCCGGCGCGGTTGACGGCGCGCGTCTTGCGCACGCCTTCGAGGTCGCGCTTGATGCGCACGATACGCTCGCCGATCAGGCGGCGGTCGATCTCGATCTGCGATTCACCGGGGCCGCCCAGGAAGCCGAAGCCGCCACGCTGGCGTTCCAAGTGGGTCCATGACCGCACGAGACGGCCACGCTGGTAGTCTAGGGCGGCAAGCTCGACCTGCAGGCGTCCTTCATGCGTGCGGGCGCGGGCGCCGAAGATCTCAAGGATGAGACCGGTTCGGTCGATCACCTTGGCCTGCCACGCCTTCTCTAGGTTGCGTTGCTGGACCGGCGTCAGCTTGTCGTCGACGACGACCAGACCGATGCCCTGCTCCTCGACCGCAACCTTGATACGCTCGACGACGCCCTTGCCAACCAGAGTCGCAGGCGTGATACGACGCAACGGCGCGACCTGGGCCAGACGCACGTCGAGGTCGATGGCGCGGGCCAATCCCACCGCCTCCTCGAGCTTGGCTTCGCTGTCTCTCGCAGCGCCGCCGTTACGCGGTCCTGCGACAAACGGAGAAAGCACCGCTGCAACCGTTGCCGGTCGCGCGGTCTCGGTCGGCTGGCGCGTACGCTTGTGTTGGTCGTCTAGCTCGAGGTCGTCGATCAAATCAGCCCGCTGCGTCGGCTTTGTCCCCGTCGAACAGCTGCACCGGCGTAACCGGCATGATGGTCGAGATCGCATGCTTGTAGACAAGCTGCGAATGGCCGTCACGGCGCAGCAGCACCGAGAAATTGTCGAACCACGTCACGATGCCCTGCAGCTTGACGCCGTTCACGAGAAAGATCGTGACGGGGGTCTTGTTCTTCCGCAGGTGGTTCAGGAAGACGTCCTGAACGTTCTGTGCCTTTTCGCTCATGTTCTTGGCCTCTTGCTGGGCATCCGGCTGCCGAAGGGCGCCCGGTTCAGAAAGGTACGGGGTCTCTCCCCGCTACCGAGTTACGACGAATATAGGGGACACTTTTCTCAAAGCAATGCCACCAGCTCATGACAATTACGCGCGCGCAGACGCGGTGGATATTCCATCAGCGCCACGGACAATTGTTCCGCGCCACCGACCAGGACAGGCAAACAGCCCGCCGCATGGGCGCATTTCAGATCAGCCAGAGTGTCGCCGACCATCCACACGGTCTCGTCAGGGGCAATTCCCGTGCCGTTCAAGGCCATGAAGATCGGATCGGGCGCTGGTTTGTCGCGGACGGCATCCTTCGCCCCAACAGCCCGAGTTATCCACTTCTGCCAACCGAGGTGCGAGAGTTCGGCCCTGAGATTGTCTCCCACCTTGTTGCTGACGACGGCGACGTAGCAACCGAGGCCGTGGCAATGCGCCAACAGTGCTTCTGCATCGGGCAGCGGCTGCAACCGCTCCAGGTGAATCCGATAGAAGGTCTCGTAGAACACCTTCTCAGCCTCGCCTGCGCGAGGGCCGAACAGGCTGGGGAAAAGGTCGCGCAACGAGCCATGCGCGAAGTCCTGCACTTGTTGTGCTGTCCACGGCTCTCGGCCGAGCGCTACGAACGTATCACGGTAGCACTCGACGATCGTCGGCCAGGTGTTGACCAGCGTGTTGTCCCAATCGAACAGGATGGCGCGCGGCGGCTTTGCGCCGGCGGACAAGCTCACGTCACCGCCTCGCCCGTCTCCGAGAAGCGGACATACTCCTCGCGCAGGCGGCGAGCCGTATCGCCGACCTTGCCGTCGCCCACGGGGTCGCCGTCGATCTTCACGACCGGGGTGACGAAGGACGTCGCGCTTGTGATGAAGGCTTCCTTGGCCTTCTTCGCTTCCGCCAAAGTGAAGGGGCGCTCCACGAGCTTGAGCTGCAGCGAATCGCAAATCGACTTCAGCGTATGCCGTGTGATGCCGGCCAGGATCCCGTTGTCGGTCTGGCGCGTCACCAGCTCGCCCTCGCCCGTCACGATCCAGGCGTTGGTCGAAGCCCCCTCGGTAACGCATCCCTTGTTGTCGAGCAGCCAGGCCTCGTAGGCACCGTTTTCGCGGGCTGCCTGCTTGGCCAGCACGTTGGGCAGAAGGGCAATAGTCTTGATATCGCAGCGTCCCCACCGAATGTCCGGTTGGCTCTTCACGGCAACGCCGGGGCCGGTATCGGCAACGATATGCCTGGTGTTCTTGGTCGTCAGCACCAGCGCGGGCTTCACCGGTGTCGTCGGAAAGGCATGGTCGCGGCGGGCGACGCCGCGCGTCACCTGCATGTAGACCAGGCCGTCGTGCAAACGATTGCGCCGCATCAGTTCGCGAATGATGAAGCCCAGGGTGTTGCGCGACACCGGCCAGTCGATACGGAGCTCGCGCAGCGAGCGATCGAGCCGGTCGATGTGCGGTACCTCGTCGATCAGCTTGCCGCCCCGTACGCCCACGACCTCGTAGACGCCGTCGGCGAGCTGATAGCCGCGATCCTCGATATGAACACTCGCCTCGCGGTGATCCACGTAGCGACCATTGACGTAGGCATAACGCGCCATAACGCTCTCCCCCGAACCCTCAGTTCGCCGGCTCGCCGCCGTTGCGATCTTCGGGTGAACTGCCATGCAAGCCCAGCGACTTCAACTTGCGATGCAGCGCAGAGCGCTCCATGCCGACGAAAGTCGCGGTTCGCGAAATATTGCCGCCGAAGCGCGTTACCTGAGCCAGCAGATATTCTCTTTCGAAGACTTCGCGCGCATCACGCAAGGGCAATTGCATGATCTCACCACCCTTCTCCCAGCGCAGAACAGATGGGGCATCCTCGCTGACGTCGTTGGGTAGCATGTCGGCTCGGATCGGCGCGCCGCCGGTGGGTGCCAGGATCAGCAGCCGCTCGATGACATTACGCAACTGCCGCACATTGCCGGGCCAGTCGTGGCCCTGCAGAGCAGCCAGCGTGTCCTCGCCAATGACGCGCTGCGGCAACCCAGTCGCATCGGCCACGCGCTTCAGCAGGTCGATGGCGATCTCGGGAATATCTTCACGGCGCTCGCTGAGCGGCGGAACCGGAAGCGCGACCACGTTCAGGCGATGGAACAGCTCCTCGCGGAACGTGCCGGCGGCAATCTCGTCTTGCAAGGTGCGCGCTGTTCCGGCGAGCACACGCACATCGACTTCGACTTTGGTCTTGCCACCGTCGCGAGCGAAGGATTGCTCCTGCAGCACGCGCGCCAGGCGGCTCTGCAATGCCACAGGCAGGTCGGCGACCTCCTTCAGGAGCAGCGTGCCGCCATGCGCCATCTCGAAGGCGCCCGAGACCCGCAACGTCTCACTATCGGTTTCCCCCTCGGTACCGAACAGCTCGATCTCCAGCCGTTCCGCCGGCATGGCCGAGCAATTCACTACGACGAACGGACCCTCGGCGCGCTTGGACCCCTGATGGATCAGGCGCGCCACCGTCTCCTTGCCAGCGCCCGAGGCGCCGGTGATCAGCACGCGGCTCCCGGTCGGTGCCACCTTCTCGATCTGACTGCGTACGTTGGCAGCATCGCCCGAAGACCCGACGAAAGTCACCTCGCCGCCGGCGCGGCGACGCAAGGTGGCGTTCTCTCGGCGTAGCTTGTCAGCCTCGATGGCGCGGTCGACGACCACCAGCAATCGGTCGGCTTTGAACGGCTTCTCGACGAAGTCGTAGGCGCCGGTCTTGATCGCCGACACCGCCGTGTCGATCGTGCCGTGGCCGCTGATCATCACCACCGGCACCGGTGGATC
>CALROF020000014.1:0-54308 GCA_943369775.1 Reyranella massiliensis 521 | reverse complement strand
GCGCTGCCGATCTCGCAGTATCCGCAGATCGTGCCGCCGGATGTCGTGGTCACGGCCAACTATCCCGGCGCCACCGCCGAGACCATTGCCTCGACCGTGGCGGCGCCGCTCGAACAGCAGATCAACGGCGTGGAGCGCATGCTCTACATGCGTTCGACCTCGACCGGCTCGGGCACGATGAGCATCACCATCAGCTTCGAGATCGGCACCAATCCCGACCAGAACGCCATCAACGTCAATAACCGGGTGCAACGCGCCTTGCCGCTGCTGCCGGCCGAGGTGGCGCGCCAGGGTGTCGTGGTACAGAAGCGTTCGACTTCGATCCTGATGGTGATGACCATGTCGTCGCCCGAACGGCGCTACGACACGGTGTTCATCAGCAACTACGCGCTGGTCAACGTGATCGACGAGCTGCGCCGCCTGCCGGGTGTCGGCGATGCGGCGCTGTTCGGCGCCTCCGACTATTCCATGCGCATCTGGTTGCGGCCGGACAAGCTCGCGCAGTTCAATCTCACGCCCGGCGATGTCGCCGCAGTGATCCGCGAGCAGAATTCGCAGTTCGCGGCCGGCCGTTTCGGCGACGAGCCGATGAAGAACCCGCAGACCTTCACCTACTCGGCAACGACACCCGCCCGGCTGGTCGATCCCTCGCAGTTCGAGGACATCATCATCCGTTCCGACGAAATCGGCGGTGCGCTGCGGCTGAAGGACGTGGCGAGGGTCGAGCTGGGCGCGCTCACCTATGGGTTCTCGGCGATCTTCAACGGTGCACCCGCCGTGCCGATCGGCGTCTACCTGCAGCCCGGCGCCAACGCGCTGGAAGTGGCGCAGTCGGTCAAGGATGCCATGGAGCGCATCTCCAAGCGGTTTCCCGAGGGGCTGCGCTACGACATCCCCTTCAACACCACGCGCTTCGTGGAGGTCTCGATCGAGGAGGTGGTGATCACCTTCATCGAGGCGATCGCGCTCGTGGTTCTGGTGGTGTTCCTCTTCCTGCAGAGCGTGCGGGCGATGATCATCCCGGTCATCGCCATTCCCGTGTCGATCATCGGCACCTTCGCCGGCATGTACATGCTGGGCTTCTCGATCAACATGCTCACTTTGTTCGGCCTCGTGCTGGCGATCGGCATCGTGGTCGACGATGCGATCGTCGTGCTGGAGAACGTCGAACGCATCATGGCGACCGAGGGATTGTCGCCGCGTGCCGCCGCCATCAAGGCCATGCAGCAGGTGACGGGCCCGGTCATCGCCATCGTGCTGGTGCTCTGCGCGGTGTTCGTGCCGGTCTCCTTCCTGGGCGGCCTTGCGGGTGAACTCTATCGCCAGTTCGCCGTCACCATCGCGGTCTCGGTGGTGATTTCGGGCATCGTCGCGCTGACCCTGACGCCCGCGCTCGCCGCGCTGATCCTGAAGCCGGGCCATAGCAAACCCTGGTGGCCCTTCGCCAAGTTCAACGCAGGCTTCCAGTGGCTGAGCGATCGCTATGCCGGTGGCGTCTCTTTCCTGCTGAAACGCGCGGTGGTCGGCATCGCCGGGTCGTTGATCATCGTCGGGCTGGCGGTCGCGCTCTATCAGCGCGTGCCGGGCGGCCTCGTGCCCAACGAGGATCAGGGTTACGTCTTTCTGGTGACGGCCTTGCCGCCCGCGGCATCGCTTGCGCGCACGCGCGAGGTGACCGCGAAAGCGAGCGAGGCGCTCATTCAAAATCCGGCGGTCGCCAATGTCGTCACCTTCTCCGGCTTCGACCTCTTGTCGTTGGCGCAGAAGACCAACTCGGGCATCTCCTTCGTCACCCTGAAAGACTGGTCGGAACGCAAGGACCCGAAGCAGGATGCGCGCAACCTGGCGCCATCACTGTCGGCGTTGAATGCCAATTTCAAGGATGGCGTGGTGATCGGCTTCAATCCGCCGCCGATCCTGGGCATGAGCACGACGGGCGGCTTCGAGTTCTATCTGCAGGACCGTTCCGGCGGTACGCTCGCCAGCCTGTCGGATGCAGCCAACAAGGTCGTGCAGGCCGCTGCCCAGCGGCCGGAGCTCCGGGGCGTTTCGACCACTTTCACGACGGCGGTGCCGCAGTACCGGATCGACGTTGATCGCGAGAAGGCCAAGGCGCTCGGTATTCCGATCAATACGATCTTCGACACGATGCAGGCCTCGTTCGGCAGCTTCTACGTCAACGACTTCACCCTGTTTGGCCGCACCTATCGCGTCAGCCTGTCCTCGGAACCCGACTTCCGCGAAAAGCCGGACGACCTGCGGCAGGTCTTCGTGCGCTCCGACCGCAATCTCATGGTGCCGCTGAACGAGCTGGTCACCGTGACACGTGTCGTGGGGCCCGACACTGTCGACCGCTTCAACATCTTCCCCGCGGCCAAGGTCCTGGGTGGGCCGGCGCCGGGCTACTCCTCGGGGCAGGCAATCGCCGCCATGCAACAGGTCGTGGCCGCGACGCTGCCCAATGACTACACGATCGGCTGGACAGGCTCGGCCTATCAGGAGCTCGCGACCCAAGGCTCGGGGCGGCTAGGCTTCGTGTTTGGCCTCGTCATGGTGTTCCTGATCCTGGCCGCCCAGTACGAGCGCTGGTCGTTGCCGCTTGCCGTCATCACGGCGGTGCCCTTCGCGGTGTTCGGCGCACTGCTCGCCGTCTGGCTGCGCGGCCTGGAGAACGACGTCTATTTCCAGATCGGGCTGGTGACCCTGATCGGCCTTGCCGCCAAGAACGCCATTCTGATCGTCGAGTTCGCCTCGCAGCGTTACCAGGACGGGCTCTCCGCCTATGACGCCGCGATGGAAGCGGCGCGGCTGCGCTTCCGGCCCATCGTAATGACATCGCTTGCCTTCATCCTGGGCGTGCTGCCGCTCGCCACCAGCACCGGCGCTGGATCGGCCAGCCGGCATTCGATCGGCACGGGCGTGATCGGCGGCATGCTGGCTGCGACTTTCATCGCCATCCTGTTCGTGCCGCTGTTCTTCAAGTTGCTGACCCGTCGCCGCAAGGCGGAGCCGCCTGCTAATATGGAGTCATGAAAAAGACATTCGGCACGCCGCTCAAACCCTCTTCGATCAAGATCATGCTGCTGGGCTCGGGCGAGCTCGGGAAGGAAGTCGCCATCGAGGCGATGCGGTTTGGCGTCGAGGTCATCGCCTGCGATCGCTACGCCGCGGCGCCGGCGATGCTGGTGGCCAACAGCGCCCACGTCTTCAACATGCGGGACGGCAAACAGGTCCGGCGCATCGTCGAGAAGGTCCAGCCCGACTTCATCGTGCCCGAGATCGAAGCCATCGCCACCGACACGCTCGTCGAGCTGGAGAAGGAGGGATGGACGGTCATCCCGACCGCCCGTGCCGCGCAGCTCACCATGGATCGCCGCGGCATCCGTAAGCTTGCCGCCGAAAAGCTCAAGCTGCCGACCTCGCCCTATCGCTTTGCCGCCAGCCTCGAAGAGCTGCGCGCGGGCGCCGAGGCCGTGGGCTTCCCCTGCTTCATCAAGCCCACGATGTCGTCGTCGGGTCACGGCCAGAGCGTGGCGCGCAAGCCCGCGGACATCGCCAAGAGCTGGAAATACGCGATGGCAGGCACGCGCGCGGCGACCGGCCTGGTGATCGTCGAGGGTGCCATCGACTTCGACTACGAGATCACCCAGCTCACGGTCCGCCATGACGGAGGCTTCGCCTTCTGCGACCCGATTGGCCATATCCAGGTCGACGGCGACTACCGCGAAAGCTGGCAGCCGCATGCCATGTCGAAGGCGGCGCTGAAGAAGTCCCGCGACATCGCCAAGAAGGTCGTGAACGAGCTGTGCGGCGCCAAGGGCCGTGGCCTGTTCGGCGTCGAGCTGTTCGTGAAGGGCGACAAGGTCTGGTTCTCTGAACTCTCGCCCCGGCCGCACGACACCGGCATGGTGACGATGGTGTCGCAGAACATGAGCGAGATGGAGCTGCATGTGCGCGCCATCCTCGGCCTGCCGATTCCCAAGGTCACTTGCGTCCCCGGTGCGTCGGTGCCCGTGCTGGCCGACGGCAATATTTCTGATCCGACCTACACCGGCCTTGCGCAGGCGCTGGCCCAGCCCGGCACGTCGGTGCGGATCTTCGGCAAGCCGGAGGTCAAAGGCCATCGCCGCATGGCCGTGGCGCTGGCGACCGGCCGCAGCGTCGCCGAAGCCCGCCGCAAAGCGATGGCTTCGGCCAAGCAGTTGAAGGTGCGTTAAACCGGAAGCGTCAGTGCCGGAAGTGCCGCATGCCGGTGAAGACCATGGCGAGGCCCTTCTCGTCGGCGGCGTCGATCACTTCCTTGTCGCGCATTGAGCCGCCCGGCTGAATGATCGCGGTGGCACCGGCTTCGGCGGCGGCCAGCAGGCCGTCGGCGAAGGGGAAGAAGGCGTCGGAGGCGACCACGCTGCCGATCGCCGGGCTCTCTGCCAGCTTGGCCATCTCGCCCGATTCGGCGGCGCGGATGGCGGCGATGCGCGAGGAGTCGCGACGGTTCATCTGGCCCGCGCCGACACCTACGGTGGCGCCACCCTTGGCATAGACGATGGCGTTCGACTTTACGTGCTTGCAGACGGTGAAGGCGAACAGGAGATCGTCCAGCTCCTGCGCCGTCGGCGACCGCTTGGTCACGACCTTGAGGTCGCTCTTCTTCACGTGGCCGTTGTCGCGGGTCTGGAAGAGATAGCCGCCGGCCACGCTCTTCAGGGTCATGCCGGCCGTTGTGGGATCGGGCAGGGTGCCGGCCAGCAGCACGCGCACGTTCTTCTTCTTGGCGAAGATCGCCAGCGCCTCGGGCGTTGCGTCGGGCGCGATCACGACCTCGAGGAAGAGCTTGGAGAG
The DNA here is from genome assembly GCA_943369775.1 of Reyranella massiliensis 521. Lineage (GTDB taxonomy): Bacteria > Pseudomonadota > Alphaproteobacteria > Reyranellales > Reyranellaceae > Reyranella > Reyranella massiliensis_C. Next base: position 49,469 of record CALROF020000014.1, on the reverse strand, counting down.
ATCCTCGGCCGTCTTCGCTTCGAGCGTGGTGTTGACCGCGACGATGCCACCGAAGATCGAGACGGGATCGCAGGCATAGGCCTTGAGGTAGGCATCGTACTGGTTCTTGGCGACGGCGACGCCGCACGGGTTGGCGTGCTTCACCACGACAACCGCCGGCTCCTTGAACTCGGCCACGCACTCGTAGGCCGCTTCCGTGTCGCCTATGTTGTTGTAGGAGAGCTCCTTGCCCTGGACGATGCGTGCCGTGGCGACACCCGGCCGATTGCTGCCATCGCTGTAGAAAGCGGCCTTCTGGTGCGGGTTTTCGCCATAGCGCAGCGTCTGCACGCGTGCCGCCGACAAGGTCAGCCGCTCGGGGAAGGTCTCGCCTTCCTGCTGCGCGAACCAGTTGGCGATGGCCGAATCATAGGAAGCGGTACGGGCATAGGCCTTGGCCGCGAGCTTGCGGCGCAGGCCGAGCGTCGTGGCGCCCTTGTGAGCCTGCAGCTCGTCGAGAACAGATTTGTAGTCGGCCGGATCGACGACAATGGTGACGAAGTCGTGGTTCTTGGCCGAAGCGCGGATCAGGGCTGGGCCGCCAATGTCGATGTTCTCGACGCAGGTCGGGAAGTCCGCACCGCGCGCCACCGTGGCCTCGAACGGGTAGAGGTTCACCACCACGAGGTCGATGGCTGCGATCTTGTGATCGCTCATCGCCTTCTTGTGGCCGGCGTCGGTGCGGCGAGCGAGGATGCCGCCGTGGATCGAGGGCTGCAGCGTCTTCACGCGGCCGTCCATGATCTCTGGGAAGCCGGTATGGTCGCTGACCTCGGTCACCTTGAGGCCGGCGTCGCGCAGCGACTTGGCCGAGCCGCCGGTCGACAGGATCTCGACCCCATGGGCGGCCAGCGCCTTGCCCAGCTCGACCAAACCCTCCTTGTCGGAGACGGAAATCAGCGCCCGCTCGATCTTGGCGAGGTCGGGCGTGGGCGAGGGGACGTATTGGGTCGAGGCGGACATGGCCGGTCTTTTAGCCCGCGCCCCAGTGGGGGCAAAGCGGCGGATTTACGCGTCCGCGCCCTCGAGCACCCGGACCTTGAAGCCTTCGGCCTCCAGCGCCGACACTAGCTCGCGGGCGTGGCTGCGGTCGCGGGTTTCGACGGTGACATCGAGCTCGGTGGCCTTGGCGACGACGCTGCCGAAAAGGCGCTGGTGCTGCACTTCCACGATGTTGCCGCCGGCGCCGCCGATCAGGCCGGCGACGCGGGCGAGCTGGCCCGGCAGGTCGCCGATCATCAGCCGCAGCCGCACGATGCGGCCGTCACGCACCAGGCCGCGCAGCAGCACGGAGGCGAGCAGGCGCGTGTCGATATTGCCGCCGCAGAGGACGAGGCCGACCTTGCGGCCCGTGAAATGCTCCGGATGGGCCAGCAGGGCGGCGAGGCCGGCCGCGCCGGCGCCTTCGGCCACCGTCTTCTCGACTTCGAGGAACAGTGCGATGGCGCGCTCGATGGCCACTTCGTCGACCGCCAGCACGCGATCGACGAGCGCGCGGGCGATGGCAAGCGGCGCCTTGCCGATGTCACGGACGGCGATGCCTTCGGCGATGGTGTCGCCGCCCACCGTGACCTGATCGCCGGCCAGGAGCTGGCGCATTGCCGAATAGCCCGCCGATTCGACACCGATGACCTTAACGTCGGGCCTGAGGCCACGCGCTGCGACGGCGCAGCCGGCGATCATGCCGCCGCCACCTACCGGCACCACCAAGGTGTCGAGCTGGGGCACGTCCTCGAGCATTTCCAGCGCGATCGTGCCCTGGCCAGCGATGATGCGCGGGTCGTCGTAGGGATGGACGAAGACCAGCTTCTCGGCGTCGGCCAGACGATGGGCCTCGGCCGCCGACTCCGACAGCGTGTCGCCCTTCAACACGACGCGCGCACCGTGGTCGCGCGTATGCTTCACCTTGTTGTTGGGGGTGAAGGACGGCATCACGATGGTGGCGGGAATGCCCAGCCGTCCGGCGTGATAGGCGACACCCTGCGCATGGTTGCCGGCCGACATGGCGATGACGCCGCGTTTGCGTTCCTCGTCGGTGAGCTGCAGCAGCGTGTTGAGCGCGCCGCGTTCCTTGAACGAGGCCGTGAACTGCAGGTTCTCGAACTTCACCCAGATATCGGCCTTGGCGATCCGCGACAGCGTCTCGCTGCGCAGGCAGGGCGTATGGACGACCGCGCCTGCAATGCGGGCAGCAGCCGCGCGGATGTCGGCGAGGGAAACGGGAAGAGCTTCGGTCACGCGACTAGTCTTGCCCCGGCCCTCGCTGCGCCGCAAGCGGACGCTAAGCGGCCATGCGTCGGTCGAGCCAATCGCGCGTGCGGTACCAGGCGCCGACGATCGGCAGGAACCATGAAGGATCGCCGTTGTAGAGCGCGTGATCGGGGAAATCGCGGCCATCCAGCGGATTGACCGGCACGTTGCGGCCACCGGCGATCTTCCGCGCGGTCTCGGTGCCGAGATAGGTCATCATCGCGACGCCGTTGCCGTTGCAGGCCAGCAGATAGTGCACGCCCTGATCGGTGCCCATGTGCGGCATGTAGTCGAGGGCGAAGGCGACATTGCCCGTCCAGACATGGGTGATGCGGATGCCGTCGAGCTGCGGGAAGCGGTCGATCATGTACTGGTAGAGCGCCGGCGCGCTTACTTCCGGCGGCGCCGCGGTGAAGCGCGCCCGGCCACCGAAGATCAGCCGCGTGCCGTCGGGCGACGGCCGGTAGTAGGTCAGCACGCGCTTGGTGTCGCCGATTGCCCGCATCTCGGGGATCAGCTTGCTTGCGGGCTCGGGCAGCTCTTCGGTTGCGATGATGTGGCTTGCGACGGGCACGACGCGGCGCTTCAGCCGCGGTGTCAGATCGCCGGTATAGCCATTGGTTGCGACCACGACCTCGCGGCACTCGATCGGCCCCTTTGGGGTCAGGACGCGCCAGCCGTTCGTGACCTTCTCCAACCGCTCCGCCTCGACCTGGGCGCACAGGATCGCACCAGCGCGATGCGCGGCTTCGAGCAGGCCCTTGTAATAGAGCGCGGGGTGGAGATGGCCGGCGCGCGTCGCATGCATGCCGCCGAAGTAATAGTCCGACGCAATCATCTCGCGCTGGCGCTCGCGCGGGATCATCTCGGCGCCGGCATTGGCGTATTTGTTGTAGGTCTCGACCTTGGTCGCGAGATCGTCGTAGTGGCGCGGCGTCCAGGCGCCGACAAAGCGGCCGTTGCGGTGGAGGCCACACTCGATCTTTTCGCGCGCGATGATGTCTTCCAGCACGCTGAGCGAGTCGGCACCGGCGCCCATCAGTTCGGCTTTCAGGCGCTCGAATTCTTCGGCGATCGGGCTCTTGCCGCCCAGCCCTTTGCCGAGATTGGTGCCGCCCGAGATCATGCCGCCGTTGCGCGTCGACGCGCCGATGCCGAAGTCGCCGCGCTCCAGCACGACGGCACCGACGCCGTTGCGTCGCAGTTCCAGCGCTGTCGAGAGGCCACCATAGCCTGCTCCCACGATCACCACGTCGGTTCGCGCCGGTGGGTCCTGCGACAGGGCGTTGTTCGGCGTCCATGCCTCCCACCACCAGGGTTGCGCCTTGAACTCGGGGTGGAAGATGTCGGTGCGCATTCTAAAAGTCCGTCACCTTGCCGTTGAACTGCCAGTCGCCGTAGCGCGTCGGTTCGGGGCCGGGCGGACCGCCGATCTCCTCGACCTTCTTCGGCTTCTCGGGCGGGACGGGGGCGGCCGGTTCTGCCTTCGCAGGCTCCGGGGACGCGGGTGTCTTGGGCTCGGTCATACTGTCATGATGCCTGCGCACGCCTTGTTTCGCCACAGTTTGAAACCATCTTTCCCGCCATGAACTACTTCAAGACTGCCCTTCTCCTGGCCGGACTGACAGGCTTCTTCCTGGTCGCGGGCTATCTGTTGGGTGGCCAGACCGGCCTTGTCCTCGCGCTCGTCGTGGCGCTAGGCATGAACCTGTTTGCCTACTGGAACAGCGACAAGATGGTGCTGCGCATGAGCAATGCGCAGGAGGTCGGGCCGGAGCCGGAGAGCGCGCCCGAACTCTTCGGCATCGTCCAGCAGCTCGCCCAGCGCGCCAACCTGCCGATGCCGAAGGTCTACCTGATCGACGAGGACCAGCCGAACGCCTTCGCGACCGGCCGCGACCCGGAACATGCTGCCGTTGCCGCCACGACCGGCCTGCTGCGCAACCTCTCGCGCGAGGAGATCGCGGGCGTGATGGCGCACGAGCTGGCCCATGTCCGCCATCGCGACACCTTGATCATGACGGTCGCCGCGACGCTGTCGGGCGCCATCGGCATGCTGGCGAGTTTCGGTGGCTTGATGGGCGGCGGCCGCGATTCGGAAGGCCGGCCGCTGGTGAACCCGATCGTGGCCATTGCCGCGATGATCCTGGCGCCGATGGCCGCCATGCTGGTCCAGATGGCGATCAGCCGTGGTCGCGAATACGAAGCCGATCGCATGGGCGCGGAGATCTGCGGTCAGCCGCATTGGCTTGCCTCGGCGCTGGCCAAGCTGCATGCCGGCACGCAGCAGATTCATAATCAGGCGGCGGAGCGCAATCCGGCGACGGCGCACATGTATATCGCCAACCCGCTGGCAGCTGCCGGCGGCATGTCGAGCCTGTTCTCGACCCATCCGCCGATGGAGGAGCGCATTGCGCGCCTGCAGGCGATGGCGCCGACGGGCAGCTACAGCCCGCAGCCGGCTGGCGCGTCGCGCCCGGCGCGGTCGAGCATCCCGCAGACGGGCAACAGCCCCTGGGGCTCCGCGCCGCGGGACTCGGGCCGCGGCCCCTGGGGCTAAGCTTGGGGGCTGAGCCTAAAGCTTCGGTAAGGACGGCGGATCGTCGCCGAGATCGACGTCGAGGATGCGCTGACCGCGCTTGGTGATGCGGTCAGCGGAAATATCGACGTCGCGGAGATCTTTCTCGGTCATCGCAAAGTGTGACTTGAGCTTCTCGACGCGCTCGTCGAGGCGCTTCACGTCGTCCAGCAGAAGCCCGACCGTCTTCTGGATCTCGCCCGCCTGCTCGCGCATGCGCACGTCCTTCAGGACGGCACGCACGGTGTTCAGCGTAGCCATCATGGTCGTCGGTGAGACGATCCAGACACGCGCCTTGTAGGATTCCTCGACGATTGCCGTGAAGTTGGAGTGCAGCTCTGCGTAGACCGCTTCCGACGGCAGGAACATCAGCGCTGATTCGGCGGTCTCGCCCGGCACACCGACATACTTCTCGCGAATGTCGCCGATATGCTTGCGCATCGCCTGCTGGAAGGCGCGCTGCGCGGTCTGCAGGGCTGCGGTGTCGCCCGGCGCTACTGCCCGCAGCGCGCGATAACTCTCCAGCGGGAACTTGGCGTCGATGGCAATCGGGCCCGGCGGATGCGGCAGCTTCAGCAGGCAGTCGGCGCGCACGCCCGAGGAAAGCGTCACCTGGAAGGCATAGGCTGAGGGCGGCAGCGCGCTCGATACCAGGTCGTTGAGCTGCACTTCGCCGAAGGCGCCGCGCGCCTGCTTGTTGGAAAGCACTTCCTGCAGGCCCACGACTTGGGTCGACAGCTCGCCGATCTTCTTCTGCGCTTCGTCGATGCGGACCAGCCGCTCGCGCAGGTCGGTGACGATCTGGCCGGTGGCCTTCTCCGTGCGGTCCAGCCGCTCGTGGACGACCTTGCTCAGCGCCTGTTCCTGCTCGCGCAGCGAACGTTCGACCCGCTGCACGGTTTCGGCCTGCTGGCTGAGCGCCAGACCGAGTTGATGGCGCATCTGCTCTGCATCGCGGCTGCTGCCGCCTTGGCGCAGCAGGATCACAAGGAGAAGCAGCACCAGCAGCCCGACGGCGGCGAGGAGGACGATCGTCAGCGTATCCATTGCCCTCCTTATAATCCGCCACCTCGACAAGCGCACGGCTGGCGGCTAAGCCAGCCGTGCCATGCCTCCTAAAAACGATCCTGACGTCTGGCTGTTCGATCTCGACAACACGCTCTATCCGGCGCGCTGCAACCTGTTCGCCCAGATCGACGTGCGCATCGGCCGCTATATTTCGGACTGGCTGAAGGTCGACGCTGAGGAAGCGCGGCGGGTCCAGAAAGAGTATTGGCGCGACCACGGCACGTCGATGCGCGGCATGATGAGCCTGCACGGCGTCGACCCGAAGCACTATCTCGATTACGTCCACGACATCGACTATTCGCCGGTCGAGGCCAATCCCGCGCTCGAAGCGTCGCTCCGCGCGCTGCCGGGTCGCAAGCTCATCTTCACGGCCGGCGACGTGCCGCATGCCGAGAGAGTCATGGAGCGGCTAGGCGTGGCGCACCATTTCGAGGCGATCTTCGACATCGCAGCCGGCGACTATTGGCCGAAGCCACACAAGCAGATTTACGAGAAGCTCGTGAAGCAGCACAACGTCGACCCGACGCGCGCTGCCTTTGCCGATGACATCTCGGTCAATCTCAAACCTGCCGCCGACATGGGCATGCGCACGGTGTGGATACGCACCGACGAAAGTGTGAAGCGCGCGGCCGATACCGATCTAAGCCACATCCACCACCAGACCGACGATCTCGCGACATGGCTCGCGGACTGGCTGGCCGAAAGGAGTTCGAAGTCGTGAAGATCCTTATTCTCGGTGCCGGCGCGGTCGGCGGTTATTTCGGCGCGCGTCTCCATCAGGCCGGTGCCGACGTGACGTTCCTGCTGCGCGAGAAGCGCGCAGCCAAGGTCAAGGCCGAAGGCTTGGTCATCAAGAGCCCCAAGGGCGACGCGGTGCTGCCGGTCAAGGTCGTCACCAAGGGCAGCGATGGCGGCCCGTACGATCTCATCATTCTCGCCTGCAAGGCCTACGATCTCGACTCGGCGATCGACTCGATCGCTCCCGCGGTCGGTGCCAACACCACCATCGTGCCGATGTTGAACGGCCACGCGCATTTCGGTGTGCTCGATGCCAAGTTCGGTGCCGACAAGGTCGCAGGCGGCCTGGCGCGCATCGGCGGCATGCTGGGTCCCAACGGCGAGGTGCTGCACACCAGCCCGTTCGCCGGTGTTTCCTTCGGTGAACGTTCCGGCCAGCCGGCGCGTCAGTCGCTGAAGGATCTCGACGCGGCCTGCAAGAAGGCCGGCATCGACGGCGGCCTGAACGAGAAGATCAATCAGGATCTCTGGGACAAGTGGATCATGCTGACATCGCTCGCCGCGATGTGCTGCACCCTGCGCGGCACGACCGGCGACATCATGGCGGCCGATGACGGCGAGGCGCTGATGGTCGAGACGGTCGAGGAATGCCGCAAGGTGGCCGCGGCCGAGGGGTTCGATCCGGGTGACAAGGGCATCGCCAACCTCAAGACCTATCTCACGCAGCGCGGCTCGGGCTTTGCCGCCTCGATGCTGGGCGATCTCGAAAAGGGCGGCCAGATCGAAGGCCGGCACGTGATCGGCGACATGCTGGGTCGGGCGCGCAAGTACGGCATTGCGGCACCGCATCTGCGCACGGCCTATGCGGTGGTCCAGGCCTACGAGGCGCGGCGCGAGCGCGGCGGGCTCGGCAAGCCGACCAAGTAACGTCGGCTGCGGCTGCCGTGTAAACGGGCTTGAAAGCCCGTGCGCGCGGGCTTACCTCTTAGGTATGAACTTCTCGGCAGTCCTGTCCCTGGTGCCGCGGCGGAACCATCCGATCGCGGAAGCGTAGTCCCCGAGCCGGCCCATCGTGTCCCGGCGTCGGGGCACCCAATCGCCATGCGCGATTGCCGACAGTTTTTATCCTTTTTGTCGTTTTCTAAAGAGCAGGAGCATCAGCGATGCCCGCAGTCGTGCGGAACCGGTCGGTTCCCAACATCATCGTAAGCGCCGCCGACTACGAGCGGCTGACCGATCTCGCCACCGCGTCTCTCGAGCGCCTTCCTGAGGTCGCTGAGGAGCTGTTGAACGAGATGGAACGCGCCAAGATCGTGAAGGACGGCAGCGTGCCGGACGACGTGGTGCGCATGGGCTCGACGGTGACGTTCCGGTCCGACGATGGTCGCGAGCTGACGGAGACGCTGGTCTATCCGGTCGACGAAGACAGCGACGCGCACAAGATCTCGGTGATGACGCCGGTCGGCGCCGCGCTGATCGGCCTTGCCGTGGGCCAGTCGATCTCCTGGACGGCGCGCGATGGCCGCAAGCATCAGCTCACCGTCGTGAAGGTGAAGCAGTAGCCTCCGCGATCAGGGCTTGTAGCGGAGCAGGGCGGCGCCAAACCCGATGAAGACCAGGCCGCTGGCCCGGTTCAATCGGCGCCGCCAGATCCCGTGCATCAACCGGTCCGCCAGCTTGCGGCCGGAGAGCGCGTAGATCGAATAGAAGAACAGCTCGACACCCACGAAGGTCGCGACCATCAGCGCAAACTGCGGCATCCACGCTGCCGTGGGGTCGATGAACTGTGGGAAGAAGGCTGCCGCGAAGATCAGCAACTTGGGATTGCTGATGCCCACCAGGAATCCATCGCGAAACAGCGCCGTCTTCGACGTGCCTGTCGGCAGTGGCGCTGTGTCGGGTTCGACCGGCTCACGCCAGAGCTGGATGCCGAGATAGCCCAGGTAGACGGCGCCTGCGATCTTCAGGGCGTCGAAGGCGGTCGGCAGCGCCAGCAGGAGCGCACTCAGTCCGGCGACCGATCCTATGAGCATCAGCACGAGCGCTACGAGACAGCCCGTCATGCCGACGAAGGCCGGTCCCAGCCCGAAGCGGATGCTTCGGGTGGTGACGTAGAGCACGTTCGGCCCCGGCGTGCTGGCGATCAGCACGACGGCGCCGAGATAGAGCCACCAGGTCTCCAGCGCCATTACCGATCGCGCCTAGCGGCCGTTGCTGAGCGCACCGTAGGCGGCGAGAGCGGCATGGTTCACCAGGTCGCTCACCGTGGCGCCCATCTGCACGATCTGCACCGGCTTCTGCAGCCCGTCGATCACCGGGCCGATCACCGTCACGCCGCCCAGCGACTGCATCAGTCGCGAGGAGATGTGGGCGGAGTGCAGGCCCGGCATCACCAGCACGTTGGCTGGGCCGGTGAGGCGGCAGAACGGATAGGTCGAGCGCAGCAGCTCGTAGTCGAGCGCCATGTCGGCCTGCATCTCGCCGTCGTATTCGAAGTCGACCTCCTCGGCATCGAGCAGGCGGATCGCCTTGCGGATACGGTCGATCCGCTCGATCTCGCGGCTGCCGAAGTTGGAGAACGACAGGAACGCGACGCGCGGGTCGTGGCCCATGATCCGCACATTCTTCGCCATCTGCTTGGCGATGGTCGCGAGCTGTTCAGGGGTGGGCGTCTCGTTGATCGACGTATCGGCCAGGAACACCGTGCCCTGGCGCGAGACGATGATCGAGTAGCCGATCGGCACCTTGTTGGGTTCGATGTTGATCACGCGCTTGATGTCGCCGTAGCACTCCGGAAAGCGCCGCGTGATTCCGGTCACCATGCCGTCGGCATCGCCCATCGCGACCATGCAGGCGCCAAAGACATTGCGGCCCTGGTTCACCATGCGCTGCACGTCGCGGTGCAGGAAGCCGTCGCGCTGCAGGCGCTTGTAGACCATGTCGGTGTAGGGCGCGTTCCGGGTCGAGAGCCGCGCATTGTGAATTTCCATGCCCGCTGCATTGTTGATGCCGAGCGTCTTCATGGTCTCGCGCACCTGTTCCTCGCGGCCGATCAGAATCGGCGTGCCGTAGCCGTTGTCGCGGAACATGACGGCCGCACGGATGGTGCGCTCCTCCTCGCCCTCGGCGAAGACGATGCGCCGCGGATTGGCCTTCACCTGCTCAAACAGGCTTTGCAGCCAGTGACTGGTCGGATCGAGTCGGCCCGACAGGGAGCGACGGTATTCCGCCATGTCGGGGATCGGCTTGCGCGCCACGCCGGAATCCATAGCAGCCTGCGCCACCGCACAGGAGACGAAGGAAATCAGGCGCGGATCGAACGGCACTGGCACGACATAATCCGACCCGTAGCGCAGGCGACGGCCGGAATAGGCGCGGTCGACCTCGTCGGGCACGTCCTCACGGGCGAGCTTGGCCAGCGCCTCGGCGGCGGCGATCTTCATCTCCTCGTTGATGGTGCGCGCCCGCACATCGAGCGCGCCACGGAAGATGTAGGGGAAGCCCAGCACGTTGTTGATCTGGTTGGCGTAGTCGCTGCGGCCGGTGGCGATGATGGCGTCGGCGCGCACCGACTTCACGTCTTCGGGCGTGATCTCGGGATCGGGGTTGGCCATGGCGAAGATGATCGGCTTGGCCGCCATCGACTGGACCATCTCCTTGGTCACCGCGCCCTTGACCGAGAGGCCGAAGAAGACGTCGGCGCCCTTCATGGCTTCTTCCAGCGTGCGCGCCTTGGTGCGGACGGCGTGGGCGCTCTTCCACTGGTTCATGCCCTCGGTGCGGCCCTGGTAGATCACGCCCTTGGTGTCGCAGAGGATCGCGTTCTCGTGCGGCATGCCCATCGCCTTCACGAGCTCGATGCAGGCGATCGACGCGGCGCCCGCACCGTTCACCACCATCTTGATGTCCTTGATGTTGCGGCCGGTGAGATGCAGCGCATTGATCAGGCCCGCTGCCGAGACGATCGCGGTTCCGTGCTGGTCGTCGTGGAAGATCGGGATGTCCATCAGCTCGCGCAGGCGCTGCTCGATGATGAAGCACTCCGGTGCCTTGATGTCCTCAAGGTTGATGCCGCCGAAAGTCGGCCCGAGGTAGCGCACACAGTTCACGAACTCGTCGACGTCTCTGGTGTCGACTTCGAGGTCGATGCAGTCGACGTCGGCAAAGCGTTTGAAGAGGACGGCCTTGCCCTCCATCACCGGCTTGCCGCCGAGCGCGCCCAGATCGCCCAGGCCCAGCACGGCCGTGCCGTTGGAGATCACCGCGACCAGATTGCCCTTGGCCGTGTAGTCGTAGGCCGTGTCCGGGTTCTTCGCGATCTCAAGGCAGGGGGCGGCGACGCCCGGGGAATAGGCCAGCGCCAGGTCGCGCTGCGTGACCAGGGGCTTGGTCGCAATGATCTCGATCTTTCCGGGACGCCCCTCGCGGTGCATGCGGAGCGAATCGCCGTCGAGATCGCCCATTTCATTGACCATTGCTTCCGAGCCGCTGCTCGCCATTCGTTTCTCTCCCGGTTGAGGCGTCATATTGGCGGCAATCCAAGGTCTGTGCCAGCAGGCCATGCCGCGCTGCAACGCCACTCTTTCTGATCGGCGTTCACCTCCCGGATATGGTCCACCTCTCGTCCACATGGCCCGCTCGGCCGCCTGTGCTAGACCGGGCGCGGAGGAGTTTCGTGCCGGACAGTTCCGCCATTCCCGCCGACGCCACGCCGATGATGCGCCAGTATCTGGCGATCAAGGCCGCGCATCCGGACCATCTGGTTTTCTACCGGATGGGCGATTTCTACGAGTTGTTCTTCGACGACGCGGTGAAGGCGTCGGCGGCGCTCGATATTGCGCTTACCAAGCGTGGTCAGCATCTAGGCGAAGACATCAAGATGTGCGGTGTGCCGGTGCACAGCCACGAAGCCTACCTGTCGCGACTAATCCGCCGCGGCTTCAAAGTTGCAGTGTGCGAGCAGGTGGAGGATCCGGCCGAAGCCAAGAAGCGTGGCGCGAAGTCGGTGGTCGAGCGCGCCGTGGTGCGCGTCATCACGCCGGGTACACTGACGGAGGATGCGCTGCTCGATGCGCGCAGCCACAATTACCTCGCCGCCCTGGCCGAAGCGCAGGGCGAACTGGCGTTGGGCTGGCTCGACCTGTCGACGGCCGATTTTGCCGCCCAGCCGCTGCAGCCCGGGCAGGTCGCGGCCGCTTTGGCGCGCCTGGCGCCGGGCGAACTGCTGGTGCCCGACCGGCTGCTGGCCCGCGAACCGCTGAAGACGGTGCTGGAGGAATGGAATTCCGTTCTGACGCCGCTGCCCTCGGCGCGGTTCGACAGCGACAATGCCCGCAAGCGCCTGCAGACGGCGTTCAATGTCGCCGCCCTCGACAGTTTCGGCTCCTTCTCGCGCGCCGAGATCGCGGCCTGCGGCGCCCTGCTCGACTATGTCGAGCTGACCCAGGCCGGCAAACGGCCGGCGCTCTCGCCGCCGCGCCGCGAACGTGCCGACGGCACGATGGAGATCGATCCGGCGACGCGGCGCAACCTCGAACTGGTGCGCAGCCTCGATGGCCGGCGGGACGGCAGCTTGCTCGCCACCATCGACCGCACATTGACCGGGCCGGGCGCGCGCCTGCTGGCTGAGCGTATCGCGGCGCCACTGACCGAACGTCCCGAGATCGAGCGTCGCCTCGACCTGGTACAGCTCTTCGTCGAGCGGCCGGCCGTGCGCGAGCGTGTCCGCGAGGCCCTGCGGCGCACGCCGGACGTCGAGCGCGCCTTGCAGCGGCTGAGCGTCGGCCGCGGCGGTCCGCGCGATCTCGCAGCGTTGCGCGACGGGCTGGAGTCGGGAGAGACGCTTGCAGAGTCGTTGAAGGCCGAGCCGGAAGCCCTGGCGCCGCCGCCGGCACCGCTCGCGGGTATCGTGGCAGATTGTTCGGGGCACAAGGGCACGGTAGCGGCTCTCGCCGAAGCGCTGGCGGATGAACCGCCGCTGCTGACGCGCGATGGCGGTTTCGTACGCCTGGGCTATCGCAGCGAACTCGACGAACAACGCACCCTGCGCGACGACAGCCGCAAGACCGTCGCGGCCCTGGAAGCCAAGTATCGGACTTCGGCCGGCGTCCCCTCCCTGAAGATCCGCCACAACAACATGATCGGCTATCATATCGAGGTGACGGCGACGCACGCCGACAAGCTCGATATCGCGGCCCTCGGCTTCACGCGGCGGCAGTCGATGTCGAACGCCACACGCTACAGCACCGCCGAGCTGGCCGATCTGGAGACCCGCATCGGGCGCGCTGCCGATCAGGCGCTGGCACTGGAACTCGCGATCTTCGAGGAACTGGTCGCCAAGGTGATGACTGTGTCGACGGCCATTGCCGCCGCCGGCCGCGCGCTTGCCGCTCTCGATGTTGCCGCCGCGATGGCGGAGCTTGCCGTCTCCAGCAACTACGTGCGGCCGATGCTCACCGACGAGCCGTCCTTCGCCATCGAAGGCGGGCGGCATCCCGTGGTCGAAGCCGCGCTGTCTAAACAGGGCGGCTCCGGATTCGTGCCCAACGATTGCTATCTCGGCGACGAGCGGCGACTCTGGTTGCTGACAGGCCCCAACATGGCCGGCAAGTCGACCTTCCTGCGCCAGAACGCGCTGATCGTGGTGATGGCGCAGGCCGGTTCCTTCGTGCCGGCCAGGACGGCGACCATCGGCATCGTCGATCGCCTGTTCAGCCGCGTCGGCGCCGCCGACGATCTGGCGCGCGGTCGTTCCACTTTCATGGTCGAGATGGTCGAGACCGCGGCCATCCTGAACCAGGCGACGGCGAGGAGCCTCGTCATCCTCGACGAGATCGGCCGTGGCACCGCGACCTTCGATGGTCTGTCGATTGCTTGGGCGACGCTCGAACATCTGCACGACGTCAACAGGAGCCGCGCGCTGTTCGCCACGCACTATCACGAGCTGGGCGCGCTCAAGGAACGGCTCGACTCTCTGGCGCCTTACACGATGCGCGTGAAGGAGTGGCAGAACGAGGTCGTGTTCCTGCACGAAGTGGCGCCGGGTGCCGCCGATCGTTCCTACGGTATCCACGTCGCCCAGCTCGCGGGCTTGCCGGCCGCCGTCGTTACGCGGGCCGAGGAAGTGCTGGCGGTGCTGGAGAAGGGCGAGCAGTCGGGTGCCGTGACCAAGCTTGCCGACGACCTGCCGCTGTTCGCCGCCGCGCCTGCACGACCGGCTGGCGGTACGGGCAAACAGAAAGAATCCGAAGTCGAGAAGGCCCTGGCCGAGGTCAATCCCGACGAGCTATCGCCCCGCGAGGCGCTGGAAGTGCTCTACGCACTTCGCCAGCGGCTTCCGCGTACGCCTTAGCTAGAAGGCCTTGCGCGCCAACGCAGCGCCCTCGGCGAGGGCGCGCAGCTTGCCGTAGGCGACGCCCAGCGTCATCGGTGCCATGCCGCAGTTGGTGCAGGCCTGGATGCGCTCGGGATCGACGAACTTGGTCGCGAGCTTCAGCGTTTCGGCGACCTGCTCGGGTGTCTCAACCTTATCCGAGGCAACGTCGATGGCGCCGACCAGCACGGTTTTGGTCTTGAGCAGCTTCATCAACTCCGGTGGCACGTGGCTCTCACGGCATTCGAGCGACACTTGCTGGATCGAGCTGCGGTCGAGGGCCGGGAAGGTCTCTTCGTACTGACGCCAGCTCTCGCCCAGCGTTTCCTTCCACTTGATGTTGGCCTCGATGCCGTAGCCGTAGCAGATGTGTACAGCCGTGGTGCACTTCAGGCCCTCGGCCGCTTTCTCCAGCGCCGGCACGCCCCAGTCCACCGTCTCCTTCAGGTAGACGTTGAAGGCAGGCTCGTCGAACTGGATGACATCGACGCCGACCTTCTCCAGCTCCTTTGCTTCCTGGTTCAGGAGTTCGGCGAAGGCGAAGGCCATCTTCACGCGATCGCCGTAGTAGCCGTCGGCCAACGTGTCGATCAGCGTCATCGGACCCGGCAGGGTGAACTTGAGCTTGCGCGACGTCGCGGCGCGGGCGACGCGCGCCTCGCGCTCGTGGACGAACCGGCGACGCTTGAGTGGCGCGGTTACGGTCGGGCAATCGGCGTCGTAGCGGTTGTTGCGGATGCCCATGCGCACCTTCTTGTCGAAGTCGACGCCGTCGACCTCGGCCAGGAAGCCGTGCACGAAATGCTGCCGCGCCTGCTCGCCGTCGCTCACGATGTCGAGCCCGGCTTCTTCCTGGCGACGGATCGCCAGGAACGTCGCATCGTCCTTCGCCTCGAAGAGCGGTGCGCCGGAAAGCGTCCAGGGCGCCCACAGCACGTTCGGCGTGGCGAGCCAGGCCGGCTTGGGCAGGCTGCCGGCGAGAGTGGTTTCAAACATCTAGGACCCCGTAGAAGGAGAGGGCACCGGCGACGTTGGCGTCGGAGGCGAAAGGGCGGGCGCAGGCTGCACTTCCGGCGGCAGGATCTGGCCATAAGTGCCCGGCGCGCGCCACTGCAGGGTGCCGAACGCGCCGCAGCTTTCGCAGACCGGCCGCCAGGATTCGTGATGGGCGCCGCACGAGGCGCAGCGCCAGCTCCGGTCGGCCGGTGCGTCGGCGACTTTCGCCAGCCAGTCGTGGACCTTCGCCGGATCGGACTGCGCGCGCTCCTCGACCTCGGCCATGAGGCGGCAGACGCGCACCGGCGGGTTGGTGCCGGCCGCGGTTTCGAGGTGACGCCGCGCCTCGCCCCACAGGCCTGCGTCGAGCGAGGCCTGAGCGAGCGCGATGTGGCTTTCGATGTCGGTCGGGTTTTGGCCGGCCAGCTTCCGCACCACGCCGATCCGCTTCAGCGCTTCGCTTTCCTCCGAGGCTTCGAGATAGAGCGGCACGAGATCGGGATGAGGCGCCACGGCCCAGCCGCGCTCGATCGTGCGCATCGCCTTCTTCTTGTCGCCGGTCTTGATCTGCAGCTCGGACAGTCGCTGCGTGGCGGCAATGCGTTCCGGCGCCAAACCGAACGCCTCGCGCGCCAGGGCGAGTGCGTCGTTCGTGCGGCCCTCGCGTTCGGCTTCGCGGCTGCGCTCGACTTCGAGCAGCGCCTTCAGCGCCCGGCCCTTGTCCTGCGTCACCACCTTGCGACGGATGCCCGACTCCAGCGTCGCTTGCGCCTCCCGCCACTGGCCGGTCTGGGCCTGCATGTCGAACAGCGAATGCACCACCCACGGCGTCTGCGGCCGCAGCTTGAACGCGCGTTCGGCCAATGCCAGCGCCTTCGATTGGTCGCCGTCGCGCAGCGCCTGACCGATCAGGCCGCGCAGACCGAGGAACGCCATCTGCTCGTCCTCGAGCATGGCGTTGAAGGCGCGCTGCGCACCGTCGCGATCGCCCGTGAGCTGCGCGGCTTGCGCCGACAGCAGCAACGTCAACGCCGGCTCCGATAGAAGCTGCTCGGCCTTGCGCGCGTGCTTCTGCGCTTCCGCGCCATCACCCGCGGCCACGGCGGCGAGCCCTTGAGTCAATTCGCGATAGCCGCGGCGGCGGCGACTCTCGCCCCAGCCCTCCAGCATGGCGCCGGGAGCGCCAACGATCCAGCGATAGAGCAGCCACGCGCCGATGCTGACCAGGATCAGCACGACGACCGTGACCAGCAACGCGCCGACGCTGGTATCGAGGCGCCAGCCCTGCCATTCGGCTGTCACGTTGCCCGGACGTTCGGCGAGCCACACCGCGCCCAGCATGGCGACCGCGGCAAGGACGAACCAGATGAGCGTGCGCAGGGTGGTCATGGGCCGCCTACCGCGTCGCGCCGAGAAGGGCGACCGCCTGTGCCGCGAGCTGATCGATTGCGCGCTTGGCCGCGAGATAATCCTCGGCACGCGACAGCCATCCCGCCGTTGCGCGTGCGGTCTGTGGCGGCATCGACTTTACCAGTTCCACCGCCTTGCCGAGATCGCCCGCTTCGACCGCTGCTTCGGCGCGCGCGAGCTTGGCCTCGACGCTGTCGCCCAGGACGTCGGCGCCGACACGGCGCAGCGATACGAGGTTGCGGATCTTGCCCATCAGCCGTTCACCAAAAGAATCGTCGGCGACGTCGTCGGCCAGGGCCGCCTTGGCCATTGCCGGAAAGGCGGCCGCAAGCGCCGTACGCGAGCTGACACCGGATTGGGCGTAGGGCTGCAGGGCCGTGACGATCTCGCCGAGCTTGGCGTCGCTCTGTGCCAATGGCGCCAGCAGCTTGAGGTCGGCGGCGAAGGGCAGGTCCGAGTCGAGCGCGGCGTTCAGGCGGGCCGCGATGCCGATCACGGCCGAGGCGTTGGCGGCGGCCAGGGCCTTCTGTTCGCCGGCGCCGCGGGCGCTGACTTCACTACGCGCCTTGTCGACGGCATCGGCCAGCACCTTGGCCTGATCGCGCTGACCGGACACCGCCTGGTCGAGCGTCTGCAGGGCATTGCGCAACGTGGCGATCTCGAGCTTGAGCGACGAGATCTCCCGCTCCTGGTCCGGGTTCGGGGCGGCCACGCTGGGTGCCGGCGGCGCGGGGTCGGGGACTGGCGCGGACGCGGGGCGGCTTTCCAGCGCCTCGACCTTGCGACGCAGCTCGGCGATGGCGGGATCCGGCGTCGATGACGGAGCGGGAGTTGCTGCAGCAGGCCGTTCTGTTGCCGTCGCCGACAGGGCACGCAGGCGCTTCTCCAGGTCGTCGAGCTTGACCATCATTTCGGCGCGGGCGGCCGTGACCGTTGCCGTGGCGGCTGCGGCGGCATCCTGGCGGACGGCCTGCAGGTCGAGCGCGGGCGTCGGTGCGGGCACGGCGGCATTGCCCTGCCACAGGTTACGGATCTCGGCAGGCCAGTAGGGCAGCGAGATCAGTGCCCCCGCCAGGACGAGGCAGGACGACACGATGCCGGTGATGAAGGCACCCACCACGCCGATGCCGTGACGCACCTGGACAGGCGGAGGGGCAGGGGGCGTGATGGACGGCGCAGGATCGGCAGAAGCGCGATCAGGAGAAGAAGGTGTGTCGCTCATGTTGCTCGGTCCTTCTACGCCGGCGGCGGCAAGTCGGTCGATTTCGTCGAGAACGGCCTGTCGGGTCGGTCGCGGTGCCGCGACCGTTGCCTTGAAGGGCAGCTCCCTCAAGGGCACGACGGCGGCCGGGCTGATGGCAATCGCCGTGACATTCGTGAGTGCGCTCGACACGCCCGCCTTCTGCACCAGCCGCACGAACAGATCGGCGGCACGCGGCGAGAAGAAAGTCGCGGCATCGAGAGCGCGGCCTTCGATGGCGGCGCGAGCCGAATCGGGTAACGTGGTTTCCTCGCGCGCTTCGTAGAGCGCAAATCGGCGCACCTCGAAGCCGTCGGCTTTCAACGCTTCGGCAAAGTCGAGCGCGATATCGGCGCCCGACACATGCAGCAGCGGCCCCGATTTGGGATCGAGTTCCTTGCGCACCAGTTCGGCGAGCGCGGCCCCGTCGCCCGACGCCGAGGTGACGGCACTGAAGCCCAGCCCTTCGGCGGTCGAGGCCGTGGTATCGCCGACGGCAAGGATCGGCCGGCCGCGCTGGTCGCTTGCTTCGGCGAGCGCACGCGCGCCATTGGCGCTGGTCAGCAAGATTGCCTGGGCAGCCGCAAGGGCTGCGGAAAAGCCTGCAGGTGGCCGCAGGATCTGAAGATGGAACAGCGGCGCGATCACCGGCACATGGCCGCGCTCGCTTAGCGCTGCCGCCAGCGTTGTCGCCTCGCGTTCCGGCCGGGTGATCAGCACGCGCATGACGTCTCCGTAGCCGGGGCTTCCCGCCGACGCAACGACAGAGAAACTACAGGAGGACGACGCCTTCCAGCGCCAGCAATTTGCGTTTGGTCGGCAAGCCCTGGCCGCCGGAGAAGCCGCCTTCCTTGCCGCCACTGCCCAACACGCGATGGCAGGGCACGATTATCGGAATGGGGTTGCGCCCACACGCCATCCCGACCGCTCGCGGGCCGGAGCCCAGCGCCGTCGCCATGCCGCCATAGGTCGCAGTTTCACCGTAGGGAATCTCGCTCATCATCTTCCAGACGCTTTTCTGGAAGTCGGTGCCACGCGCGGCGAGCGGGAGATCGAAACGCTTGAGTTTGCGCGCGAAATAGCGCTCAAGCTGGTGCACCGCTTCTTTCAGCACGGGATTCATGCCTTGGTTGCGTGCGCGTTCGCCGTCGCTGGTCCAGCGCAGGCCGGTCAAGGCGTCCTCGTCGGCCTCGATCGCCAGGCTGCCGACGGGGCCCGTGACGTAACAAATTGACATCTTGCGAGCGTAGCGTCCGGCGCCTTCATTTGCCAACATGGGGAAAATGTCAGGGGGAGTGATGAGCAAGGGCCTGCGATCCTCGTTTGGGGGGCCCAGTCGACGTGCGTTTCTGGGCGGTGGCGGCGCGAGCCTGCTGCTGCCGTCGATAGCGCTTGCCCAGACGCAGGGTACACCGCGACGCCAGGCGCCGGCCGAGGCCGGACCGCCGCCGGTCGTGTTCGTGCATGGCAATGGCGATTCGAGCGCGCTCTGGATCAACAATCTCTGGCGCTTCGAGGCGAACGGCTACAAGCGCAACCAGCTTTTTGCCATCGACTTCGCCTACCCCAACGCCCGCAGCGACGATGCCAAGCCGCAGCCGTTCAGGTCTTCCTCCGAGGACCAGATGAAGGAGCTGGCGGGCTTCGTGGCGCAGGTGCTGAAGGCGACGCGTCGACGCAAGGTGGCGCTGGTCGGTTCGTCGCGCGGCGGCAATGCGATCCGCAGCTTCCTGAAGAACGGCGGCGGCGCGGAGCTGGTGAGCCACGCGGTCCTCTGCGGTACGCCGAACAAGGGCATCGTGATCTCCGACACGTTGCTGCCCGGCAGCGAGTTCAACGGAGCCTTCCCGTTCCTGAAGGGACTGAACGCCGGCGCCGACGATCTCATTGCCGGCGTCGAGCTGATGGCGATCCGCTCCGACAATAACGACAAGTATTCGCAGCCCGATGGGCGCTTCATCGGCGCGCCGGGCAAGCCGACCGGCGTCGGCTACGACGCTTCCGAACTGCGTGGCGCCAAGAACGTGATCCTGGACGGGCTCGACCATCGCGAGGTCGCATTCCACAAGCTCGCCTTTGCCGCGATGTACGAACACATCACCGGCAAGGCGCCGGGCAGCATGTTCATCGCTCAGGAACCGCGGCCGATGCTGAACGGCAAGGTTACCGGCATCGCCGAAGGCGCCTACACCAACGTTGCCGCGAGCGGCGCCGAGGTCGAGATCTTCGAGGTCGATCCCCGAACCGGTGACCGTCTGAGCGCGGTGGCCCTGCATCGCAAGACTACGGGCGAAGATGGCGTGTGGGGTCCCTTTGTCGGTCGCGCCGACGCCTACTACGAATTCGTGCTGCACATGCAGGGTCAGCCGACGACGCACACCTATCGGTCGCCCTTCCTGCGGTCGAGCGACGTCGTGCATCTCAGGCCGCAACCTTTCATCAAGGCGGACGAGGGTGCGGGCGCCGTCACGATCATGAGCCGGCCGCGCGGCTATTTCGGCGTCGGTCGCGACAAGTTCGCGCTCGACGGCAAGGTGCCGCCCGGCATCAACGATGGCGTGCCAGGCGCGTCGACCGGCAGGCTGTCCTTCGATGCCGTCCCGGCGCGCACGGTCGTGGCGGTGTTCAACAACGAAACCGTGCCTACTCGTACGTGGCCCGCCAAGGACGGCCACATCGTGGTGGCCGAATTCCTCAACTGAGCGCTCGGTAACCGAAGGATCGGTCGGGCGCTTGCGACGACCTACTTCTCGTACGTGTAGTGGAAGTTGCAGTGGCTGGCGCCCTGCATGATCGTCTGCGTGCGTTCGAGCTTGAGCTTGGGGTCGTAGCCTTCGCAGAAGGCGCCGTCGCGATTGCAGGAAAGGAGATGGCCGATCTCGCCCAGGCCCATCGCCTTGTAGGTCTCGGCGTAGCGGCAGCGCACGACATTGAAGGTGAAGCTGCTGTCGCTCTGCTCCTTGACCTCGATTTCGAGCGCGCCGCCCTTGGTCCAGAGCGGCATCACGTCCTGGAAGGCCTTGAGCGAAGTGCCGCCTGGGGCTGCTGCTGCGAACTGGCGGGCCTGCTCGATGGCCGAGCGCCGCACCGACTCCTCGATGGTCTTCTTGGCGACGGCCTCGCCATGGCTCGCCTTCAGGGTCTCGTAGACCTCTTTCAGGATCTCGGCCTCGATCGTCCGCTTCTCGAGCATCGACAGGCCGTCAGGGTGAGGGGCGGAATGGGGGGACTGGCTCATGGCTGCCTCCAACAGGGAAGAATCGAGCCTAGCCGGTCCCCGCGATCTTGACATGGGGGCTCCCCGATGAAATATCCGGCCCACCATGATCCAGCCGTCCGCTCTCTTCCGGTCGCGACGTCGCCGCTTTTCCAAGCGGCGTGAAGACGCGCGCGCGTAACAGGCGCGCCGTATCGTGAAGCCGCTGGAGAGGATCAGGCGGCTTCCCATCACCTTCTTCTCCAGTCGGCCGAGTTCCCAGAGGCCCTGAATCCGAGAGAAAGAAGTCCAGCATGAGCACGAACAAGACCAAGATTTTCATCGACGGCCAGCACGGGACGACCGGCCTCAAGATCCACGAGCGCCTGAAGGACCGGCCTGACGTCGAGCTGCTCGAACTGCCGATGGCCGATCGCAAGGATCTGGCCAAGCGGGTCGAGATCACCAAGGCGGCCGACATTGCCGTCCTCTGCCTGCCCGACGCGGCGGTGAAGGAGCTGATGGCCGCCGTCGGCGACGCCGACACCTGCGTGATCGACGCCAGCACGGCGCATCGTGTCGCCGACAACTGGACCTTCGGCTTTCCCGAGATGACCAAGACGCAGCGCCAGAAGCTGCTGGACTCGAACCGGATCAGCAACCCCGGCTGCTATTCGACCGGCGGCATCGCGCTGATGCATCCGCTGGTCGAGGCCGGCATTATTCGCAAGGACGCGACGCCTGCCGTGTTCGGTGTCTCGGGCTACACCGGCGGCGGCAAGGAGCTGATCGCGGTGCATGAAGGCACGCCCGACGTCGAGCCGTTCGGCATCTACGGTGTCGAGCTCACGCACAAGCACGTGCCTGAGATGAAGAAGTATTCCGGCCTGGCGCACGCGCCGCTGTTCGTGCCGTCGGTCGGTCACTATGCCCAGGGCATGCTGGTTATGGTGCCGGTCACGCGCGACATCGTGGGCAAGAAGGCGACGGCGAAGGACGTGCACAAGGTGCTGGCCGATCACTATGCCGGCGAGACCTTCGTCACCGTTCGGCCGCTCGCCGACCGCAAGTGGCTGGAGCGCGACCGGTTCCTGCGCGCCGACCGGCTGACCGACACCAACTCGATGGAGCTCGCGGTCTACGGCAACGACGCCGAGGAGAACATCCTGGTCGTGGCGTCGCTCGACAATCTCGGCAAGGGCGCGTCGGGTGCTGCGGTGCAGGTGATCAACCTCAAGACCGGCGTCGACGAAACGACGGGCCTCGCTGTCGCGGCCTAAGAGCCCCTGCGATCCGATACGGCAGACGCCCGGTCCCAAGGACCGGGCGTTTTCGTTTGCGCAGAAGAATTTTTCCCGGTGACCGACTACGGCGCGCGATTCCTTCTGTTTGCCCACGAAATTCGGCAACTGGCTCCATTGTTTGTGCCTTCGATCGAGGGCATTTCAGCAGGGTCGCAAGACTGCTACCTAGAGACGACAATGACTCGCCCAACTCTCCTTCTTCGCTCGACCTGTCGACGCGGCATGTGCCGCAGGACCTAAGACGACAGTTTTCAGAGTCGAGTCCGGCCCCTTGAGCAAGGGGCCACGAGGGAGTTAGTCATGTCAGAGCCATTCATCGTCGAAATCTGGGGCGAGCCCGCGGGCATCGTTCTGCGCGACGGCAACGCCTTTCGCTTCCACGCCACCGCCCGCCCGTTCTTCGAACTGGACGGCACGCAGTTCACCACGCCCGGCCATGCGCGCCTGGCGGCGGCGCGACTGAGCCCGGCGCGCGCGAACGCTCGCTGAAGCCGACCATAATATCTGGAAAGAGCATCATGATCCCGACCTTCGTCCAGCGCCGTGCCTTCCTTGTCGGCGGCGCGTCACTCCTCGCTGCGCCCGCGATCCTGTCGCGGACCGCGGCTGCCCAGGGAGCCCGCGTGCCCGTCCGCGTCGGCAACATCCCGGTGATCGGCGTCGCGCCGATCCTGGTTGCTGACAAGGAGGGCTGGGCGAAGGAAGCGGGGCTCGATCTCGCCTTCACGACTTTCCAGTCCGGGCCGCACGCCATCCAGGCGCTGGCCTCGGGTACTGTCGACGTCTACGTCGCAGGCATTGCCCCGCTGGGTGTCGCGCGCTCGCGCGGCATCGATGTGAAGGTGGTGGCGGCCACTGCGACCGGCGAGAACGTATTCGTCGGCAGCCCGCGGCTGGCCCAACACTTCGCCGACGGCGTCGCGCCGGCCGAGGCGTTCAAACGTTATCGTGCAGCGACTGGCAAAGCGGCGCGGCTGGCCACGCAGCCTGCCGGCTCGGTGCCGAACACGACCCTGCAGTACTGGCTTTGGGAAGTGATCAAGGCCAATCGCGAGGATGTCGAGGTCGTCGCCATGGGCATCGATGCCACGCAGCAGGCTGTGCTGGCCGACGCTGTCGAAGGCGCGACGGTGCGCGAACCGGCGCTGTCGATCATCCAGAAGAACAATCCCGGCATCAAACTGATCGAGGTTGGCGACAAGCTGTTTCCGGGGCAACCCGGTACGGTCGTCGGTGTGTCGGGTGCGTTTCTCGCCAAGCATCCTGCGGCGGTGCAGAGCCTCGTCGATTCGCTGGTCCGTGCCGGCGATCTTCTGACGCGCGATCCCGACCGCGCGGCGCCCGCCGTCGCAGCGACGCTCGCCAAAGGCATCGTCGATCTCGAAATCATCAAGGCGGCGCTCAAGTCGCCCGCCACCAAGTTCGTCATCGACCCGCGTCAGGTCATCGGGCCGGCCAAGGCGATGGAGGCCTATCAGGTCAAGCTCGGCTCGCTGAAGGAAGCGGCCAACCTCGATGACCTGTTCGACGTGCGCTTCTTCGAGAAGGCGCGGCGGCCGGGCTGATGGCGCTCACCGAAACTGCGGCCCTGCCGGCCGGTCGCGCGACGCGGCGTGCCCGGCTGAATGCGTTCAGTTCAGTCGGGCTGGGCGCGGCGGGTCTGCTTGCCTTCCTGTTGATCTGGCAGGCAGTGCCGTCGTTCGGCCTCGTCAATCCGATGATGTTGCCGGGGCCGCTCGCCATTCCCGCGGCCTTCCAGAGCGAACTCGCCTCGGGCATGTGGTTCAGCGCCGTCACCGGCAGTCTCAGTCACTACACGCTTGGTCTCGTTGCGGGCTCGGCGCTGGGCATCGCGCTCGGCGTGCTCACCGGCATGTCGCGGGTCGCCGAGGACCTGACCGCGTGGGTGGTGCGCGTATTGCGGCCGATCCCCGGCCTCGCCTGGGCGCCGTTCGCCATCATCTGGTTCGGCGTCACGCCTTCGGCTGCGGTGTTCATCATCACCATCTCGGTCTTCTGGATCGTGTTCTTCGCTGCCCACGGCGCGGTACGGGCCGTCGACCGTGACCTGCTCGAAGTGGCCGAGGCGTTCGGCTTTCGCGCCGCGCACGAGAAGCTCTTCAAGATCTACCTGCCGGCGGCAATGCCCGGCATTCTGGTTGGCCTGCGCACCGCGCTGGGCCAGGCGTGGATGGCCGTCGTTGCCGCGGAGATCTTCGGCGTGCCTGGTCTTGGCCATCGCATGATCGAGGCTTCGGCGCTGCTCGCGACCGATATCGTCATCGTCTACATGCTGACCATGGCTGCGCTCTACGGCCTGCTCGATTCCCTCTTTCTGCTTCTCCAGAACTGGTTGCTACGATGGAAAGCGTAATCGACAGCGTAGTCGACATCCGGGGGCTCGGCCTCACCTTCGAGCGCGATGGCCGGCGCACCGAAGTGCTGCGCGGGCTGGATCTCGCCATTCCCCGCGGCGCTTTCGTTGCCATCGTCGGTGCGTCCGGCGTCGGCAAGTCGACGCTGTTGCGCGTGCTGATCGGCCTCGCCCAGGCAAGCGCCGGCAAGGTCACTCTCGATACGCACTCTGCGCAGCGCCAGCCGGTCGCGCTGGTGTTTCAGGATTCCCGCCTGCTGCCGTGGCGTCGGGTGATCGACAATGTGGCGTTCGGCCTCGAAGGGCGCGGCCTGTCGCGTAGCGACCGCCATGCCAAGGCGCTCGATGCGCTGGGCATCGTTGGTCTCGCTCATCTTGCCCGCCGCTGGCCGCATCAGCTCTCGGGTGGCCAGCGTCAACGCGTTGCGCTGGCGCGCGCACTCGCCGTCGAGCCCGAGGTGCTGCTGATGGATGAGCCTTTCTCCGCCCTCGACGCCATCTCGCGCGAGAGCCTGCAGGACGAGCTCACCCGTATCTGGCAGGTGACGGGCAAGACCATCCTGTTCGTGACGCACGACATCGAGGAGGCGACCTATCTCGCCGACCGCGTCGTCGTGCTGGCGGGAGCCCCCGGTCGTACCGTTGCCGACCATGCGATCGATACACCCCGGCCACGCCGCCGCGACGATGCTGATGCAGCTATCGTCGCGGACATTCGCCGCCATCTCGGCAGCAGCAAGGGCAGCGCGCTTGCCGAAGCGGCCTGATCGTCAGCCGATCGCGCGCGCGTTGCGCAGCTTGTCGATCTCGTCGCGGGCGTATCCCAATTCGGTCAGCACCTCGTCGGTGTGCACGGCATAGTCGGGCCCCGGTCCCGGCGTTACCGGCTCGGGCGCGAAGGAGAGCCGAATAGGGGCGGAGATGGTGCGCGGCATATCAGCCTGCCCACTCGCGATCACTGCACCGTTGGCGACGGCCTGCTGATCGTCGGGCACATCGCGCAGGATACCGAGTAACCCGAAGGTAATTTCGTGACGGCGCAGTCGCTCGCGCCATTCGAGCCAGGGCCGGCTGGCGAATACCGGATCGAGAAGACCGGCAAGTTCCGTCGCATGTGCGCGCCGGCTCTCCAATGTCTTGAAGCGCGGATCGTCTAGCAGGTCGGTACGCTCCATAGCTTGGCAGAGTTCCGGCCAGAGCTTGTCCTCACGCACGATGGTGAGCTGGATCCAGCGGCCGTCGGCGGTGCGGTACTGATTGGCCAGAGCGCTGCGCGGCGTGGTGCGCGGCGGCCGCGGAGAGACGAAAGAGCCGAGCAGGGCGCCTTGCGCCAGAATCGCGTTGGACCAAAGGCCGCTCGCGTGCAGCGACGTGCCGACCTCGCTGCCTTCGCCAGTGCGTTCACGGTGCAGCAAAGCCATGGTGATGGCGGCAAAGAGGTTCATGCCGGTCATCTGGTCGCCCTGTGCCGGCAAGGAAAATGCCGGCGGGCCGCCTTCGTACGTCAATCCATCGAGGAGCCCGGACCGTGCGAAGAACGCGGTCGAATCGAAACCCGGCTGCTCGGCATCGGGGCCACTTTCGCCATAACCCGTCATCGAGGCGTAAATCAGCCTGGGATTGACGTGTTTCACATCCGCATAGCGCATGCGCAGTCGCTCGCGGACCTTTAGTGGAAAGTTCACCACCATCACGTCGGCGGTCGCAAGCAGCCGGTCGAACGCCATGCGACCATCTGGATGCTTGAGGTCGAGGACGACCGAGCGCTTGTTACGGTTGACCAGGTGCCAGCAGAAATTGACCGGATGCTGCGGAACCGAATGGGCCTGGCCGAGCTTGCGTTGGGGATCGCCTTCGCCGGGCGGTTCGATCTTGATGACCTCCGCGCCGTAATCCCCCATCACTGTTGTGGCGACCGGTCCGGCGATGAAACTCGCCAGATCCAGCACCCGAAGTCCCTGCAGCGGTAACTGCCCGCTCATTGATGTTTTCCTTTCGAACGCCTACACCCCAGCCTACCCCCGCGGAGTGCCTTCAGGTCAATGGCTGGTACCTTTCGTAATCTTTGGCTGAGCGGCGCCTTTCTCCTGGCGGTTGGTCTCGTCGCCGTAGTGCTGAAATCGGCGGTGTGGGCGTGCGTTGCCGCGGCTCTCCTCGCCATTACGGGCGTCGTCCTGTTCCGGGGCAATCGCTGGCGCACAGGCGCATTGCTGGTGGCAGCCGTCGCCATCAGCCTCGCGGTCCTCGATGCGTTCGCGGGCATCATCTCTCCGACACCGATGGGCCGTGGCCTGGTGCGGATGACCGATCCGAAGTGGTGGCCGCCGTCCGATCCGATCCTCGGCTTCCGGCCCAAGCCCGATTCGACCGTCATCGCGACCGCGACCTTCGGCGACGAGCCGGTCTATCGGGTCAGCTATCACTTCGATTCGACGGTCGCGCGCGTGACGCCGACTGCCGAATCGGACTCCGACACTTATCTCTTCCTCGGCGATTCGTTCATCTTCGGTCAGGGCTTGGCTGACAATGAGGCACTGGCGGCGCAGTTCACGAAGCTGAGCAATCTCAAGGTGCAGGGAATCAATCTCGGTGTGCCGGGCTATGCGCCAAATCATCTGATTCGCGCTTTCGAAGTAGGTTTGCTCGATCGCTACAAGGACAAGAAGGTCAAGGCGGTCGTGACCTGGATCATTCCCGCCCAGCTCGCGCGCACGACCGGCGACGGCGGATGGCTCGGCTCCTCGCCACGCTATGTGCTGGAGAATGGGGTGCTGCACTGGACCGGCTCGTTCAACGAGTATCGCTGGCGCAATCCCATTGCCGGCGCGAAGTATCTGCTCGGTCAGCAGTTCGCCTTCATCGATGCCATCGGCATGCGTCAGCGCCAGGAAGAGCAAAGCGAACTGTTCGTGGCGATGATGGCGCGGTTGCAAACGTTTGCGCGCGAGAAGTTCGATGCTCCTTTGCTGATCGTCTATTCTTGGCCGGATGAGAAATCGCAGGTGGAGGATGGCGATACGGGCGTTGCGCATTCCATCTTGCTTTCGACGCTGCATCGCGTACGCGCGCTCAACGCGCCGATGCTTCGTGTCGATACGCTGACCGACGGGATGGATGCGGCGAAGATCATGATCCCCCACGACGGTCATCCGAATGCTTTTACGAACGAGCTCGTTGCACGAGCCGTGAGCCGGAAATTCAAGTTGCCCTGAGTTCGTCTGTTCTAATTGACAGTCGAACTGCAATCCCCGAGCTTGTCGCTAACAAGAATACTCGCCCAAGCGGGTAATTGAGGAAACGACTCGGAGGGATGTAGGCAGGTGAGTCACCTGGCGCCTTTGCGCGTGCCCAATCGACCGAAACCAGCAGTGCGCGTCGAGCGTCGTGCCGATGGCGCGCTCGTGCTTTCTGTCGGCCAGACGCTCGCCGATCATCTGCCGTTGATGATCGACTGGCTGGAGCGCGCGGCGCTGCGTCGACCCAATGTCACTTTCCTCGCCGAACGTCGCGGTCCCGATCGGAAGTGGCAGCACCTCACCTATGCCGAGACGTGGGCGAAGACTGGTGCCACGGCGTCCTGGCTGATTGCACAAGGGCTTGGCCCTCGTTCTGCGCCTGTCGCCATCCTGTCGGACAACAGCCTGGAGAATGCACTCTTTCTCTTTGGCGCAATGCGGGCAGGCATTCCTGTCGCTTCGATCTCGCCCAACTATTCGCTGGGTGGCGATCTCGGTCGCCTCGATCATGTGCTCGGCATCGTCGAACCGGCGCTGGTCTTCGCCCAGGCCTCACGGGCCTATGGCGCCGCCCTCGATCATGCGGCGCAAAGAGGAGCGCGGCTGGTCACGGTCGATGGTGGGCGAGGGGTCGCTTTCGCAGCACTGACGTCTTGCTCGGTCGATGCCGCTGTCGCCGAACGCCGCCAGCGCATTACGGCCGCCACGCCCGCCAAGATTCTGTTCACGTCGGGCTCGACCGGTTCGCCCAAGGGCGTGCTGAACACGCACGGCAACCTCGCCGCGTCGGCCGAGATGATCCATGCGATCAGCGAGCCGGCCGATAGCCAGCACGTTGCCGTCGCGCTGGATTGGCTGCCTTGGCATCACACCTGGGGCGGCAACGCCGTTCTCGGCAGCATCGTGCGCATCGCGGGCACACTGTTCATCGACGGCGGCCGGCCGGTCGAGGGTCGCTTTCAGGAAACCCTCGAAAACCTGCGCGAGCTCGCACCCACCAGCTACGCCACCGTGCCAGCCGCATTCCCCTTGCTGCTCGATGCGCTCGAAAGAGACGCCGACCTGCGCGGCAAATTCTTCAGCAACATGCGAAGCGTGGGCTATGGCGGCGCCCTTCTGCCGCAGGAAAGCTTCGACCGTCTGCAGGACATCGCCACGCGTCAGCTCGGCGCACACATGCCGTTCGACTGCGGCTGGGGGATGACGGAAACCACCAGCACCGGCCTGATGGCCACAGGCGATGTCGATCGCGCGGGCGTGCTCGGCCTGCCGCAACCCGGCATGCTGGCCAAGCTGGTGCCGGCCGGCGCTTCTGCCGAGGGACGCTACGAGTTGCGCGTAAAGGGCCCGAACGTCACGCCCGGCTATTATCGCGACTCCGCGGCCACGGCCGTGGCATTCGACGACGAAGGCTTCTTCCGCACCGGCGATGCCGTGCGCTGGGTCGATGAGGGCCGGCCCGAGGCGGGCATCGCCTTTGCCGGTCGTCTGTCGGAGGAGTTCAAGCTCGCGTCGGGAACCTGGGTGCAGGCCACCACCTTGCGCAGCCAGCTCCTCGACGCCTTGCAGCCTTACGTGCGCGATCTGGTGATCGCCGCGCCCGACAGGCCCTGGCTCGGCGCCTTGGTCTGGCTCGACGAGACGGCGTGCCGGGAAGCGGGTGGCCCCGCGCACTGGCAGCCAGCGCTGGCGCAACGCCTCGCGGTGTTCAACAGCCGAGCCGGCGGATCGAGTGCGCGCGTGCTGCGTCTGCTTCCGTTGGCGGCGCCACCATCCGCGTCCGAGGGCGAAGTGACGGACAAGCGTTCGATCAACGGCCGTCGCGTCCTCGAGATCCGGGCAGCCGAGGTTCAGCGTCTCTACGCCGAGCCGGCCGATCCCGCAGCGATCCCCGCGGCGTCCCTAGCAGGAGGAAGCGCCTGATGCAGGCCTACATCATCCGCCGCGTGCTGGCGCTGATCCCGACCCTGATCTTCGCCAGCCTGATCGTCTTCGTCACCGTGCGGTTGATTCCCGGCGACATCATCGACCTGATGCTGTCGAGCAACGACATCGGCGCCGACAAGAAGAGCCGCGAGCAGCTCGAAGCCGCGCTCGGTCTCAACCAGCCTGTCGTGACGCAATACTTCCGGTGGGTGGGTGCCATCCTGTTCGAAGGCAGCCTCGGCAAGTCGCTGTGGCAGAATACACCGGTGATGGAGGAGATCCTGCATCGCCTGCCGATCACCTTCGAGCTCGGCATCATGGCGCTGATCGTGGCGCTCGTGGTCGGCATTCCGATCGGCGTCTATTCCGCCGTCGCGCAGGACACGATCGGCGATTACGTCACGCGTTCCTTCGCCATCCTGGCACTGGCTCTGCCGGGCTTCTGGGTCGGCACCCTGGTGATGGTCTTTCCGTCGATCTGGTGGGGCTGGTCGCCCGAGGTGAAATTCACGTCGTTCAGCCAGGATCCGTTGAAGAACCTCGCCCAGATGGCGATCCCGGCGCTGATCCTCGGCAAGGCCTTCTCGGCCGTCACCATGCGCCTCACCCGCACGATGATGCTGGAGGTGATGCGCCAGGACTACATCCGCACCGCGCTCGCCAAAGGGCTGGCGCCGCGCACCACCATCATCCGCCATGCACTGCGCAATGCGTTGATCCCGGTGGTCACGCTGGTCGGGCTGCAGGCGCCGGTGCTGTTCGGCGGCGCCGTCATCATGGAGCAGATCTTCGTCATTCCCGGCATGGGCCTGCTGCTGCTCGAAGCGGTCGGCCAGCGCGACTATCCGATCATCACCGGCGTCTTCCTGATCGTCGGCGTCGCCGTCGTCTTCATCAACCTGCTGGTCGATCTCAGCTACGGGCTGCTCGATCCCAAGGTGAGGTACCGCTGATGGTCGCCGTCGCCGAAACCACCGTCCAGCCGCCGCGCCGCAGGCCGGCAGCCGGCACGCTCCACTTCATCGGCCGCCTGTTCCGTGACAAGCCGCTCGGCGCTTTCGGCTTCGTCATCTGCGCCATCTTCCTGTTCTGCGGCATCTTCGCCGACGTGCTGGCGCCTTACGGCTACAATCAGATCAGCCCGATCAATCGCCTGAAGCCACCCAGCGAGAAGTTCTGGCTGGGCACCGACAATCTCGGCCGCGACATGCTCTCGCGCTGTCTCTATGGCGCGCAGCTCTCGGTGATCATCGGCCTGTCGGCGGCGGCGCTGGCCACCGTGGTCTCGGTCTTTATCGGCATCGTCTCGGGCTACCTCGGCGGCAAGTTCGACATGGTGATGCAGCGCTTCGTCGACGCCTGGATGAGCTTTCCCGATCTCATCATCCTGATCGTGGTGGTGTCGGTCGTGGGCCCGGGCATGGGCCCGGTGATCGTGCTGCTGGGCCTGCTCTACGGCATCGCCGGCAGCCGCATCATTCGCGGCGCCGTGCTGTCGGTGCGCGAAAATGCCTACGTCCATGCCGCGCAATCGACCGGCGCGTCGCTGCCGCGCATTCTGTGGCGGCACATCCTGCCCAACGTCATGGCGCCGGTGATCGTGCTCTTCACCACGCGCGTCGGCGCGGTGATCCTGGCCGAGTCGGGCCTGGCCTTCCTCGGTCTCGGCGTGCCGCCACCGGCGCCGACCTGGGGCGGCATGCTGTCGGGGTCGGGCCGCTCGTTCATGTATCTCGCGCCGTGGCTCGCGCTGGCGCCCGGCCTCTGCATCACCATCGTGGTCTATGCCATCAACGTGTTCGGCGACGCGCTGCGCGATCTTCTGGATCCGCGCATGCGGGGCAGCCGCTGAGGGAAAAAGAACGGAAACGGGGACTGGGAGGAAGAGGAAGAAGATGAAGACACTGAAGAGCGCGCTCCTGGCGGGTGCGATGATGCTGGCGGGAATGACGGCCGCCGGCGGTGCAGCTCGCGCCGAAAACGGCCAGAAGCCGCAATATGGCGGCTCGCTGGAGATCGGCACGGTCTATGTCACCCTGACGGCGCTTTCGTGGGATCCGGCCGACTTCAACTGGAAGCTCAACCACGACACCGGCATGTTCTACGAACAGCTCTTCGCCGGCGACCTCTCCAAGAGCAAGAAAGCGGGCGGTCCCTACAACTTCGTGCCCGATGCCTGGCTGCCGACAGACGCCATCCGCGGCGAGCTGATCGAGAAGTGGGAGTGGAAACAGGATCCGCTGCGCGTCGAGATGAAGGTGCGCAAGGGCGTGATGTTCCCGGAAAAGCCGGGCGTCATGAAGAAGCGCGAGTTCGTCGCCGACGACATCCTTTTCACCTTCAACCGGCTGAACAAGAGCCCCAAGCGCCTGCTGGGCTACTTCGATCATGTCGAGAAGGTCGAAGCGCCGGATAGCCACACCGTCGTCTTCTACATGAAGCACTACTTCGCCGAATGGGATTACCAGTTCGGCTGGGGCTACTACTCGGCGATCCATCCCAAGGAAGTGGTCGACGCCGGCGCCACCAACTGGAAGAACGTCAACGGCACCGGACCGTTCATGTTGACCGACTTCATCTCCGGCAACTCCAACACCTATACGAAGAACCCCGACTACTGGGGCCGGGAGACGATCGGCGGCCAGGAATACAAGCTGCCCTTCGTCGACAAGGTGACCTACCGCACCATCAAGGACGAGGCGACCTACGTCACGGCGCTGCGCACCGGCAAGCTCGACATGCTGGAGAACATCCGCTGGCAGAACGTCGATTCGCTGAAGAAGAGTGCGCCGCAGCTCAAGTGGAACCGCTGGCTGAACCAGTCCGGTACCTTCATGGCGATGCGGGTCGATGTCGACGGGCCGTTCAAGGACATCCGCGTGCGTCGCGCGCTGAACTACGCCGTCAACAAGCAGGAGATCGTCACGGCCTACTACAACGGCAATGCCGAGCTCTTCGCTTACCCGCAGCATCCAGACTATGCCGGTTACTTCGAGCCGCTCGACAAGCAGCCGGCCTCGGTCCAGGAGCTGTTCAAGTACGACCCGGCCAAGGCCAAGAAGCTGCTGGCCGAGGCGGGCTATCCCAAGGGCTTCACCACCAAGGTGCAGGTCTGCTCGTGCAGTGCCGACCATATGGACCTGCTGCCGCTGGTGGCGGGCTATCTCGAACAGGTCGGCGTGAAGCTCGAACTCCAACCGATGGAGTATGGCGCCTTCCTGTCGGCGATGAGCTCGCGGACGATGACGCCGGCCTACTTCATGAACAACGGCCACACCAACCCGATCACGACCATCCGCAAGAGCTTCGGCACGGGCCAGATGTGGAACCCGTCGGGCTGGTCGGATCCCGCCTTCGACAAGAAGATCGACGACGTCTATCGCGAGCCCGACGAGGCCAAGCGCCAGAAGATGCTGCGCGAGATGACGACCGAGATCATCGACAAGGCACCGTATATCTGGCTGCCGATTCCCTACAACTACGCGGCATGGTGGCCGTGGGTGAAGAACTACGAAGGTGAGCTGCGCGCTGGCGCAGTGCGCCCGGCACCGATCTACGCCCGCATCTGGGTCGATCAGGAGATGAAGAAGAAGATGGGTTTCTAACAATCCTTCCCGCTGACGGGAGAGGACCATGAGAGGAGGACGCGGATGACGACCTTCAGACGGGCGCTGCTGAGCGGCGCGGCGGCAGCGTTGCTTTGCGTAGGCGGAGTGCAGGCTCAAGACGGGGCCAAGCCGCAATATGGCGGCACCCTCGAAGTCGGCACGATGTTCGTGACCCTGTCGGCCCTCTCATGGGATCCACACGACTGGAACTGGAAGCTGAACCACGACACCGGCCAGTTCTACGAGCAGCTCGTCGCCGGCGATCTCGACAAGAGCGTCCGCAAGGGCGGCAAGCATCCCTTCGTCGCCGACGCCTATCTGGCGACGGAGGCCCAACGCGGCGAGCTTGCCGAGAAGTGGGAGCTGGTCGAGAACCCGCTCTCCGTCGTCTTCACCCTGCGCAAGGGCATCATGTTCCCGGAGAAGCCGGGCGTGATGCCGTCGCGCGAGCTTACCGCCGAAGACGTGGCCTACGCCTTCAACCGGCTACGCTCGAGCCCCAAGCATATCGGTGGCTACTACGACTTCGTCGGCTCCGTGGTAGCGCGCGACAAGTACACCGTCGTGTTCAACTTCAAGGAATACAACGCCGAGTGGGACTACCGGCTGGCCTGGGGCTTCTACACCACGATCACGCCCAAGGAAGTGGTCGATGCCGGGCCGAACAACTGGAAGAACGTCAACGGCACCGGACCGTTCATGCTGACCGACTTCGTCGCCGGCAACTCCAACACCTACACCAAGAACCCGATCTACTGGGACAAGGAGAAGCTGGGCGGCCAGGAGTACAAGCTGCCGTTCGTCGACAAGCTGGTCTACCGCACGATCAAGGACGAGGCGACGCAGCTCGCGGCCATCCGCACCGCCAAGCTCGATCTGCTGGAGACGATCAACGCGCGCTATATCCCCGAGCTGAAGAAGAGTGCGCCGCAGCTTCAGTTCGCCAAGCGTCTGTCGATCCTGGGCTCCTTCATGGCGTTCAGGACCGACACCAAGCCGTTCGACGACGTTCGCGTGCGGCGTGCCATCAACATGGCGGTCAACAAGAAGGAGATCATCGAAGCTCACTACACCGGTGAGGCCGAGATGCATGCCTATCCGATGTATCCCGACTGGGATGGCTACTACGATTCGCTCGACAAGATGCCGGCCTCGGTGAAGGAGCTTTATGAGTACAATCCGAAGAAGGCGAAGGATCTGCTGAAGGAGGCGGGCTACCCCAACGGCTTTACCTTCAAGATGCAGTTCTGCTCCTGCTCACCCGACCACTCCGAGCTGGCGCCGCTCATCGCGGCCTATCTCGAACAGGTCGGCATCAAGGTCGAGCTGAAGCCCACCGAGTACGGCGCGTTCCTGTCGGCAATGACGACGCGCAAGCACGAGGCGGGTTATCTGATGAACAGCAGCCACACCAACCCGACGACCTCGATCCGCAAGAGCTTCGTCAGCGGCCAGACCTGGAATCCGTCGATGTATGCGGATCCCAAGTTCGACGCCAAGATGGACGAAGTCTACAAGACCCGCGACGAGACCAAGCGCAAGCAGTTGCTGCGCGAGATGACCGTCGAGATCATGGATGCCGCGCCTTACCTGTGGCTGCCCACGCCTTATGTCTACGCAGCGTGGTGGCCGTGGGTGAAGAACTATGGCGGCGAGATGAGCGTGGGCTCGCTACGACCGGGCCCGATCTACGCCCGCATCTGGATTGACCAGGAACTCAAGAAGAAGTTGGGCCACTGAGTATGGTGTATCGCGTAAGGAGGCGTGCCTGATGGGGACGCCTTTGTTGAGCGTCAAGAACCTGTCGACCGAGTTCCGCACAGAACGCGGAACGGTCAAGGCGGTCGACGACGTATCCTTCGATCTGTCGGCCGGCGAGACCCTGGCCATCGTGGGCGAATCGGGGTCCGGCAAGAGCATCACGGCGATGTCGATCCTGCGGCTGATCCCTCAGCCGCCGGGTCGCATCACGTCGGGCGAGGTCGTGTTCGACGGCCAGGACCTGCTGAAGGTTGACGAGAGCGAGATCCGGGCGATCCGCGGCAATCGCATTGCCATGATCTTCCAGGAGCCGATGAGTTCTCTTAATCCCTCGTTGACGGTCGGCCTGCAGATCGCCGAGCCGATCAACCTGCATCGCAAGACGCCGTGGGCAGCGGCGATGGACAAGGCGGCCGAACTTCTGGCTCGCGTGCGACTGCCGGATGCCAAGAGCCGCGTGAAGTCCTATCCGCATCAGTTCTCCGGCGGCATGCGCCAGCGTGCCATGATCGCCATGGCGCTGGCCTGCCAGCCGCAGCTCATCATCGCCGACGAGCCGACGACGGCACTCGATGTCACCGTCCAGGCGCAGATCCTGGCACTGCTCAAGGAGGTGACGCGGGCGGCCAACTCGGCGCTGATCCTGATCACCCACGATCTCGGTGTCGTGGCCCGCTATGCCGATCGCGTCTGCGTCATGTATGGCGGTCGCATCGTCGAGGCGGGGCCGGCGCGCGAGATCTATGCACGGCCGCGCCACCCCTACACGATCGGCCTGATGGCCTCGATCCCGCGCCTCGACCAGGAAGCGGGCCAGCGCCTGGTGCCGATCGAGGGCCAGCCCCCCAATTTGGCCAAGCTGCCGCCCGGCTGTGCCTTCGCGCCGCGCTGCCAGCGCGCCGCCGACATTTGCCGTAGCGAGCGGCCGCCGCTGGTCCAGACGACCCCCGAACATCTTTCAGCCTGTCATTTCCATGCCCAGCTCAGCGCCTGACGCCCCCTCCGAGACCGTGCTCGAGGTCCGCGACCTCAAGGTCCATTTCCCGGTCATGGCCGGCGCCGTGATGCGCAAGCAGGTCGGCAGCGTGAAGGCCGTCGACGGTGTCTCCTTCACCGTGCGCCGTGGCGAAACGCTTGGGCTGGTGGGTGAGTCCGGCTGCGGCAAGAGCACGACCGGCCTCGCTGTCCTCAAGATGCTGGACATCACCTCGGGGCAGGTCGTGTTCGAGGGCGAGGACATTACCAAACACGACCGCGCCCGCATGCGGCCGATCCGGCGGCGCATGCAGATGGTCTATCAGGATCCGTTCGGGTCGCTGAACCCGCGCATGAAGGTGTCGGAAATCGTCGGCGAACCGTTCGAGGTCCACGGTCTGCCCGGCGGACGCGCCGCCTATCGCGAGAAGGTCGCCAAGCTGCTGGACATGGTGGGCCTGCTGCCAGACATGGCCGACCGCTATCCGCACGAATTCTCGGGCGGTCAACGCCAGCGCATCGGCATCGCCCGCGCGCTGGCCCTGGAGCCGTCGTTGATCCTCTGCGACGAGCCGGTATCGGCGCTCGACGTGTCGATCCAGGCGCAGGTCGTGAACCTGTTCCAGGAACTGCAGGAGCGGCTCGGCCTCACCTATGTCTTCATCGCCCACGATCTCGCCGTGGTGCGCCATATCAGCCATCGCATCGCGGTGATGTATCTCGGCCGCATCGTCGAGATCGCGTCGCGTGCCGAGCTCTATGCCCGGCCGCTGCATCCCTATACGCAGGCACTGCTGGCGGCGATCCCGATCCCCGACCCGGAGATCGAGGCGGCCCGTCCACAGCAGATCATCACCGGCGAGGTTCCGTCGGCGATGCGTCCACCGCCGGGCTGCCGCTTTCATACGCGTTGCCCGCAGGCGATGGATGTCTGCAAGACCGTCGATCCGCCGATGCGCGAGATGGAGGGCGGCCGCGCGGTCGCCTGCCATCTGCACCAGTGATCGTCAGGAGTATCACAGCCCTCCCTTGACGATCCGCTCGCCCAGCACGGCGCGGTGGACTTCCGACGGGCCGTCGTAGATGCGGAAGGCGCGGGTGTCGCGGAAGATGCGCTCGACCACCGTGTCGCGCGTGATGCCCATGCCGCCCAGGATCTGCAGGCAGCGGTCGGCCACGCGGGCGATCGCCTCGGAGCAGACGACCTTCGAGAGCGAGCTTTCGTTGGAGGCGCGCTCGCCCTGATCGAGCAGCCAGGCGGTGTGCCAGATGGCGAGTCGCGACATGTGGATGTCCATCATGTTGTCGGCCAGCATGAAGGACACGCCCTGGTGTTCGCCGATCCGCTTGCCGAAGGCGACACGCTCCCGGGCATATTCGGTCGCGATCTCCTGCGCACGTCCCGCCGAGCCCAGCCAGCGCATGCAATGGCTGAGCCGCGCCGGCGCCAGCCGCACCTGGGCGTAGCGGAAGCCCTTGCCGATTTCGCCGAGGACGGCTTCGGCCGGCAGGCGGAGATTGTCGAAGTTCAACACGGCATGGCCGCCGGTGAAGCTCGAATCGATCGTGTCGAGCGTGCGTTCGTGCTTGATGGCCGGGTTGGGCATGTCGACCAGGAACATGGTGGCCTTGCCGTCATGCTCGCCACCTTCGATCTTCGCCATGACGATGGCGAACCCGGCGCCGCCCGCACCGGTGATCAGCCACTTGCGGCCGTTGATCACCCATTCGTTGCCATCGAGGCGGGCGGTCGTCTTCATCAGGCTGGGGTCAGAACCGGCGCCGCCGCCTGGTTCGGTCATGCAGAAGCAGGAGCGGTACTTGCCGGTCGCCAGCGGCTTCAGGAAGTGCTCGCGCTGGTCGGGGCGGGCGACGACATCGAGCAGGTGGATGTTGCCCTCGTCGGGCGAGGCGCAGTGGATCGCTGTCGGTCCGAGGATCGAATAGCCCGCCGCCTCGAAGACATAGGCCCGACCGACCTGGCTGAGGCCGACACCGCCATATTCCTTGGGCACCTGCGGGGCGAAGACGCCGGCGGCGCGCGCCAGGTCGTTCAGCTCGATGCGGAGTTCTTCGCTCGGCCCGTGCGCGCCCCAGCGCGGGTCGGTCTCGTAGGGCACGACCTTCTCCTTCACGAAGGCTTTCACCTTGGCGGCAAGGTCGGTCACGGCGGCCGGCGGCGCGAAATTGAGGTCGTTGATCTTGGTTGCTGTCACGAAACTCTCCCACAATGCGGCGCGGACTTTATCACGTGACCCCGCGAAGGCTCGGCGTGCACAAACGCAGAGCTGATTTTTCGCGCGCTCGAGTCGAATACAACTGACGCGTGCTTTACTTAATTCATATTCGTTCTTTAATTGTTCCCGTCGGAGAGTCGGGAGCAGGGTATGCAGGCGAAGGTACGCACGGTTGCTTTTCAGGGTGTCGATGTCCTGCCGGTCGATGTCCAGGTGCTTATCGCACCGGGAAACATCGCGTTCGCCATGGTGGGGCTGCCCGACAAGACCGTGGGCGAGAGCCGGGAGCGGGTGCGCGCCACCCTGCGGGCGATGGGCCTCGTGCTCCCGCCGCAGAGGGTCACGGTCAATCTTTCGCCAGCCGACCTCGCCAAGGAAGGTAGCCACTACGACCTGCCCATCGCGCTGGGCCTGCTGGCCGCCATGGGCGTGATCGAGTCGGGCAGCCTCGACGATTACGTCGTGCTGGGCGAACTGGCGCTCGACGGAACCTTGAGTCGGGTGCCCGGCGTGCTGCCGGCGGCAATCGCTGCGCGGGCGGCGGGGTGCGGCGTGATCTGTCCCGCGGTATGCGGGGGCGAAGCGGCTTGGAGCGGCGGTGGAAACGGGCCCAGGGAAGGCCTCGACACCGACGATACCGACCGACCGCCGATCATCGCCGCACCTTCGCTGCTCGCCCTGATCAATCACCTGCGCGGCAAGCAGGTTCTGCCGCCACCCGAGGCGCTGATGGCCGAGGATCGCTCCCTCTATCCCGACCTCGCCGAGATCAAAGGGCAGGAGAGCGCCAAGCGGGTGCTTGAGGTGGCCGCCGCCGGCGGCCACAACCTGCTGATGATCGGCCCGCCCGGTTCGGGCAAGTCGATGCTGGCCGCGCGGCTGCCCGGCCTGCTGCCGCCGCTCGAGCCAGAGGAGGCGCTGGAATCTTCGATGGTGCGTTCGCTTGCCGGGGCGCTCGGCGAAGGCCGGCTGAGCCGCCGCCGCGCCTTTCGCGATCCACACCACTCGGCAACTTTGCAGGCATTGGTCGGTGGCGGTCGCCACGCCAAACCGGGCGAAGTCTCGCTCGCCCATCACGGCGTGCTGTTCCTCGACGAGCTGCCGGAGTTCGGCCGCGCCGCTCTGGAAGCGCTGCGGCAGCCATTGGAAACAGGCCGCGTGACGGTGGCGCGTGCCGCAGCGCACGTCACCTATCCGGCGCGCTTTCAACTCGTGGCGGCGATGAATCCCTGCCGCTGCGGCCATCTGATGGAGCCGTCGCGGGCCTGTGGCCGGTCGCCCCGTTGCGGCGCCGAGTATCAGGGCAAGCTTTCGGGGCCACTGCTCGATCGCATCGATCTCGCCATCGACGTCCCGGCTGTTGCTGCCGCGGACCTCGCTTTGCCGCCACCGGCCGAAAGCTCGGCCGATGTCGCTGCCCGCGTGGCCGCCGCCCGCGCCGTGCAGCGCGAGCGTCTCGCCGAACTGGACCGTAAGGGCAAGTTGGTCGCCGTCGAAGCCGACCTTGCCGCTGGCCTGTTCAGCGAGTGGGCGCGCAACTGGTCGAAGCCGCGCTGCAATGCCGATACCGATGGCGCATTGCTAGCCAGCATCGCCGAGCCCGATGCCGAAGGCCGCGCGCTGCTCGGGCGCGCCGCCGAACGTCTCGGCCTCTCTGCGCGCGCCTGGCATCGCACTCTCAAAGTCGCTCGCACCCTGGCCGACCTCGATGGCTCCGATCCCGTGCGCCGGCTGCACATTGCCGAAGCCTTGAGCTATCGCCGCCCGCAACCGCGCTCGGCGCTGGCGGCGTAACGTTCAGCGGTCGCTAAGCCGCGAAGGCAATCGGTCTCGTCGTGCCCTTGATCTGGGTGCGGTGCATGACGCGCCGTGCTTCGCCGTCGAAGGGATCGCGGCGATGCATGGTGGAGCGATTGTCCCACATCACGAGGTCGCCCAGCTTCCAGTGATGCTCGTAGACGAACTGCGGCTGGGTGACATGCGCCCACAGCGCTTCGAGGACGGCGTCCGACTCCGCGCGGTCATAGCCCTCGACATAGGAATTGCGCCGCCGACCGAGATAGAGCGTGGCGCGGCCGTTGGCCGGGTGGCGCAGGATCGCCGGATGCCAGGCGCCCGGTGCCGCCATGGGATCGTCGGTCGGGGTCACGCCCTTGCGCAGGTAGCCGCCGGAATTGTAGGTGCCGTCATGCTTGATGCGGCGGCCCTCGATCTTCTTCTTGAGATCGGCCGGCAAGGCATCGCAAGCCGCCTGCATGCCACAGAACCAGGTGTTGCCACCGCTTGATGGGATCTCGAGTGAGAAGAGCATCGAGGCGTCGGGCGGCGTGTCGAGATAGCTCATGTCGGTGTGCCAGACCGCCTCGCCCGCGCCCAGCGCGCCAATCGGATCGCCCTTCTTGTCGAGCACGTTGGAGACGACATAGATGTCGGGATAGCCCGGTGGGCTGATGCGGCCGCGCTCCTGGTTGGGCGGCGGATCGAGGTCGCCGAAGCGGCGGCTGAAGGCCAGCAGGTCGTCGTCGCCGAGCTGCTGGCCGCGCATCAGGATCATCGAATGGGCGTACCAGGCCTGCTCGATGACCTTGAAATCCTGGTCGCTGAGCTTCCTGAGATCGACGCCGAGAATTTCCGCGCCGACCGCCGAGGTCACCGGACGCACCGTCACGCTCATGCCACATCCTCCATCTTTGCCGCGATGATCGGCCGGCCGTTGCAGCCGATCAAGCACCCAACGCCGGGACCAGCCACTTCACGAGCGCTTCTGCCGCTGCCGGCGCCAGCGGGCCGGCGAAGCCCGAGCCACTGGGTTCCGCGACAAGCTTGAGGTTGTGGCTGACCTGCGCGACGACGATGGCCTCGCCCGGCGCACCGCGCGTGCGCAACGCGTCGATCAGCGGCTGCACATCGCCCATGGGCACGACCTGCCGGTCGGCACCGCCTTGCAGGACCAGGCAGGCCGTCGGGATCTCCGCCAGCACCGCGGCGGGATCGAAGGAAAGAAGCTTCTGCAGGAACGGCCCGGCATAAGGCGGAAACAGGAGATCGAGCTCGCGCGGCAAGCCGGCGGGCACGTGCCCGTTCGCTACGATGGTCGCAATGGTGCGGTCCACGGGCCCGCGCAGCGCGGGGGCATTGCGCTCGACCTGTGCGCGCAAGATCTCGTCGAGCTTGCGGCCGGGCGTCGCCGCCAACACAAGCGCATGCACCTTCTTGCCCAATGCCCTGGCGGCGGCGAGCGCCAGCAGCCCGCCTTCGCTATGGCCCAGCAGGGCGGTGGCGTAGGGCTTGATCTCGTTGTGGCGCAGCAGTTCGGTGTGGGCCGCCTCGACATCGGCCACGAAATTGTCCCAGGCGAAGAAGGCTTCCTCGGCCGCCAGCGAGTCGCGTGGCCTGAGCGTCGATTCGCCAATGCCGCGCTTGTCGTAGCGCAGCGAGGCGATGCCGTGGCGTGCCAGCAGTTCGGCGATTTCCTTCAGGAGATCGATGCGCTCCAGCACCAACGCGTTGTTGCCGTTGCGGTCCGTTGGGCCGCTGCCGGCAACCAGCACGACGCCCGGCACATATTGGAGCTCGCTGATCAACGGTAGCAGCAGGGTCCCGACAAGCGTCACGCCGCGGCTTGCAAAGCGCACGGTCCGTTCCTTGGTCCGGCCGCCTTCGTAGAAACCCGGTGGCCTCCGGCGGTTCTGGGCGCGTGCGGCGGTGGGCGCGAATACGCCCGCCGCCAGCATCGCGCGACGAGGGATCATCCTTGGCCGTCCGTCTTTGGCATGCTGCGCATGGCGTGGCTCATCTGCCGTCCGCCGAAAACGTGGACATGGAAGTGAAACACGAGCTGCCCGCCGTTCGGCCCGTGGTTGGCCACGACGCGATAGCCTTCGGAGTCGAGGCCGAGATCACGCGCCACCTTCGACACGGCGCGCCAGAACCCGGTCACCAGCTCGGGCGGGGCGGTCGCACCGAAATCCGCTTGGCTGACATACTCGCCTTTAGGGATCACCAGGACATGGATCGGCGCCAGCGGGTTGATGTCGTGAAAGGCCAGCGCGAACTCGTCTTCGTAGACTTTCTTGCACGGCAGTTCGCCGCGCAGGATCTTGGCGAAGACGTTGTTGCGATCGTAGGCGGACATGATGAACTCCGGAGCAGGTCACTTTGCGGCGATGCCGATTGCCTTGCCCGCGCCTCGTGAAGCTCCCTACACTCCGGCACGGGGACAAACGCTTTGGACGAGGTTGTTAGCATGGCTGAGTTCGAGAAACGTCTCGCGTGCGTCATTGCGGCCGATGGGTCGATCGCGCGCGGCTACATGATCGACAAGTGCGAGCTGGTTGGCGCCAACGAATACGTGATTACGTGGAAAGTGCCGCTGCAAAAGGAAGCGAAGACCAACTTCTCGTGCGTGATCGGCAGCGCCGAACAGGAGCCAGTTGAACCGGGCTTCTGCACGGTCGGGCTGATGGCCGACCCGATGAAGATGCACGTCCACACTTATGACGTTACCGGCAAGCCCGCGAAGCGGCCCTTCCACCTGGCCTGCTTCCGGGACTGATGGCCAATTCTGGCTGTTGTTATTTTTTCGGCAGCCGCTTCGGGGCTGCCGAGCCGATGGCGGCGGGCTTTGTGCGCCGCCGCAACACATCGATCAGTACGTCCCGCGCCTGGTCGATCTTCGCCGCGATATAGGGCGAGCCGCCTTCATCGGGGTCGGCCATCCGCATCAGACGTCGATGGGCCGTATGGACGTCGGCGATTACGGCACCATCCGGGAGCCCGAGAACTTCCAGCGCCTCCTTCACCGTCATGTTGCCGACATTGCCTTCGTCTTCATCGTCATCGCGCGCGACGTGGCCGAGGCGACGGACTTCGGCCGGCAGAGCATTCGGCGCTGTCTGCCTGACATAGGCTTCGAGGATCGCAGCGGCGCGTGCCACAGCCTTTGGATCGGTGGCCGCTTCTTCTTCCTCCCACACGGGCGGCATCTCGAAGGGTCGAGGCTTTGGCCGGAAATGACTGAACAGTGTGTTCAGTGGACCAAGAATCGCGCGCCATTTGAGAAACGTGCCGACGATCAGCATGCCCGCACCCAACAGCATCGCACCGACCCATTGCTCGCGAAGAAGCATCATGACGAGCAGCGGTAGGCCGATAATGATCAATAGCAGCAGCATCCAACGGACGGTGCGCACCATCGTCTTGGGATCGGAATGGAGAAACCAATCGAAGAACTTGGCCGCCGTGGCCAGCACGGAAAGTCCGAGCACGATGGCGCTGATGACGACCGCGTAGTCCATTCGCCAAGTTGAGCATGCTACGGGGCGGCTGGTCCACCGCTGTGTCGAGATGTGCGGCGTAGCATTCAACTTCCGGTATGAATTCGCGCGAGGCGTCTCTAGTATTTCGCGCCGTATCGCGAGTGGCGTTGATCAGGGGGAGTCGACAGATGGCTAAGAAGTCCAAGACGTCGAAGACCAAGCAGGCGTCGCGTGGTGGCCCTGGCGTCAAGATCGCTAGCGAGGACGCGGGCAAGGTTCCCGCGCGGCAAGGTGCGGTCGATGCGTTCGTGAAACGGCGCGAAGAAGTTGCCGTCAAGGATCGGGAAGAGTTCCAGACCTATCTCACCGCCAAGCAGGAGGCGGACGCCAAGAAGAAGGCGGCGATGCCTGCGGTGGCGGAGAAGAAGCGCGGTTTCGGCCGGCGCACGATCATCGGTGCCGCGGCAGGCACGGCCGTCGTCGCCGAGGCCGGTGTGCTCGGCTACAACATGCTGGGCGGCGGATCGGTGTCGGATCAGGGCGCTCGTCATGGCGGTGCCAACTACACGGAAGCTCAACGTCACAGCATCGTTCGCGAAGTCGTCGATACCCGCGCCGACGTTCGCGGCCAGAGCCTCGGCAACTGGGTTGCCCTGCTGCCGACCAAGATGGGTGGCGGCACCTACGCGATCGACCTCAACTCGAACCGGGTGATGGCGTCGATCTGGTACTGGAACTACGGCGACTACAGCCCGATCAGCCACCATCTCTGCGCCTTTCCGAGCGCCGACCCCTATCACGGGTTCGAGTTCGTCAACAGCACGCAGGGCGGCAAGAACTCGCTGATCTACGGCATTCCCACGGCCATCACCGAACCGGCGCCGGGCACCAACATCTATCGCGTGCGCTACGACGGCACGCAGATGCAGCTGATCGAGAACGTTTCCGAGAGCACCGGCCTCGGCCTCGGCGTTCACGTCACGGTCAATCCCAAGGATGCGCAGTCGTATTTCGTGACCGATGGCCAGAAGGACATCGCCGCCTGCTTCGACCGCACCACTTCCAAGGTGAAGGCCGCACTTAAGTTCGACTGGACGCCCAACGTCCCCGAGCTGCGCAACGCCTGGATCAAGGGCGGCACGCTCACGATCAAGAAGATCTATCCCGATCAGCGCACTGGCCTCTATGACTACAAGGGCACCAAGGGCAACAAGATCGACTGGGAAATGGTGCCGATGGGCGAGCTCTTC
The DNA here is from genome assembly GCA_943369775.1 of Reyranella massiliensis 521. Taxonomy (GTDB): domain Bacteria; phylum Pseudomonadota; class Alphaproteobacteria; order Reyranellales; family Reyranellaceae; genus Reyranella; species Reyranella massiliensis_C. The sequence goes on along the minus strand of CALROF020000014.1, from coordinate 4,653 downwards.
GTCGAAGAAGGCTCGCTGCCCGGCGATTCGCCGCTGACCTTGACCGGCGCCGACGGCACGATCTGGCATCCTGAAGGCCGGTGGGCCGCCACCGTGGTCCGCCTCTGCGGCGGCATCTGCATCCTCGATCCGGAGAAGAACTTCGAGCCGGCGGCCTTCCTGCAGTTCAACAAGGATTCGCAGGATCAGTATCCTGTCGAACAGATCGACAAGGACACCTGGCAGGTCGTGTTCGACAAGATCCATTCGCCGGGCCACGAGATCGGCTTCTCTCCCGACGGCAAGTTCCTCGTGATGATGAACAATCTCCGGGAGAACAACTGCTCGATCTTCAGCTGCCGGGATCCGGACCCCAAGAACTGGCGCAAGGTTGCCCACGTTGAGGATCCGCTGTGGCGCGGCAAGTATCCCAATCCGTTCCACATGGTCTTCTCGATGGACAGCTCCAAGCTCTATTTGTCCATCCTGCATCCGTCGCCGGCGTTCAGCGGCATCATGGTGGTCGACACCAAGACCTGGACGATCATCAAGGAGATCCAGGGCATTGGGCCCGACCTGCAGACGCCTGCCATCACCTACGATGGCAAGTACGTGCTGACGCCGTTCAGCGGCTTCCAGCGCCAGTCGAGCGGCATCGCCGTCATCGATACCTCGACCGATACGTTGATCGGCATCCTGCCGAGCAACGGCGGCCACCACGACTGCGTGATCATCCCGACCAAGCTCGAGCACATGAAGCACACCCGCTCGTGCACGCTCTGAGCGTGAACGACGTGATCGCGTTTCGTGACAATGTCCGCCGGGGCAATGACTGCTGACCGTCGCGGCCTGCGCTGGCTGCTTACCAGCCTGGCCTTGCAGAATCTCGGTCGGCGCAAGGCCCGCAGCTTCCTGCTGATCGCCGCGGTCGCGGTGGCGAGCGGTGTCGTCTTCACCGGTGCGACCTTGATGCGCAGCATCGACCGCAGCATGGCGGTCGGCTTCACCCGCATGGGCGCCGACATGATGGTGGTGCCGGAAGGGGCGCTGACCAACATCACGGCCGCGCTCCTGACCGTCGAACCCACCGACCTGGTGCTCGATGCCGATCTCTTCGCCAAGGCGCAGTTGACGAGCGTGAGCCGTGCGGCGCCGCAGAAGATCGCGCGGGTCGAGCATTCCGGCATCGGCAGCCATCACGAGTCGGCGGACCTGATCGGCTTCGACCCCGCCCTCGACTTCACCATCCGACCCTGGCTGGTCGAGAAGCTGAACCGCGACCTGCAGCCGGGCGACGTGATCCTGGGCGCCGGCCGCGAGGCGCCGTTGGGCTCGCAGCTCCTGATCTTCGGCAAGCCGCATACCGTCTATGGCCGATTGGGGAAGACGGGCGTCGGCACTCACGAGCGCGGCGTCTTCATGGCCTTCGGCACCCTCGATGCGCTGGCAACGTCGATGGGCGGTCATGGCGGTGGCTCGCCGCCGGCCGTGCTGCAGCCCGGCAAGGTGAGCGGCTTCCTCGTCGAATTGGCGCCGGGCGCGGCGCCTTTGCAGGCGCGTTTTGCGATCCTCTCGACCCTGAAGGGCGTCAAGGTCGTCACGGGCGACTCGACCATGAGCGGCATCCGGCAGGGGCTGGCGGCGCTGCTCGACAGCATCCTCGCCCTGATGGTGCTGATGTTCGCCAGCACGGCGCTCATGGTCTGCGTGCTGTTCTCCGCCATCGTGACCGAGCGGCGGGGCGAACTGGGGCTCCTCAAGGCGATCGGCGCGCGGCGCTCCCAGATCGTCGGCATGATGGTCATCGAGGCCGTGATCGCCACCGGCATTGGCGGCGCGCTGGGTGTCGTGCTGGGTATTCTGGTGATGCGCCTCTACGAGCGGTCGCTGGTCTACTATCTCGAAAACGTCGGCGTTCCGTTCGTCTGGCTCGATACGCCCCAGATGGTCGCGGTCGCCGTGGCCGCGATAATCCTGGCGACCGTCATCGGCGCGCTGGGGGCGCTCTACCCGGCATGGCGTGCCAGCCGCAGCGATCCCTACGATCTCGTGCGCGGCGAGGGCTGAGACATGCTGTCCTGCCTCGGCTTGCGAAAGGACTACGTGACCGAGCGCGGCGCCGTTGCGGCGGTCGCCGGCGTCGACCTTCAGGTCGCCGCCGGCCGCTTTGCCGCGATCATCGGTCGTTCGGGGTCGGGCAAGTCGTCGCTGATGGCAATGATCGGTGGCCTCAGCCGGCCGTCCGCGGGCAGCGTCGTCGTCAACGGCACCAATATTTGGGACCTGTCGGAAAACGAGCTCGCAGCCTTCCGCAATCGCCGGATCGGCTACGTCTTCCAGTTCGCGAGCCTCCTGCCGACCCTACGTCTGATCGACAATGTCGCCCTGCCGGCGATGCTGAACCGTCGCGGCAATGCCGGCGATACGTATGCGAGTGCCTCGGCCCTGCTGGCGCAGATGGGGCTTGGCGATCATCTCGACGCCTATCCGTCGGAAGTCTCGGCCGGCGAGCAACGCCGCGCCGTGATCGCCCGTGCCTTGATCAACGACCCTGCGATGATCCTGGCCGACGAACCGACCTCCGATCTCGACGAGCAGACCGAAATCGAGATCATGGACGAGCTGCTCGCGGTCAATCGCGAACGCGGGACGACCCTGATCCTGGTCACGCACAATCTCGCTCTGGCCGAGCAGGCGGAGCAGATCGTTCACATCGCCCGCGGCGAGATCGTCGAATGAGCAAGCGGCCGACGACTCCTGCGAAGCCCGCAGAGGCCAACAAGGATGCGTTGATCGCCGACCTGCGCCGCCAGCTTGCCGCTGCCCAGTCCGAGGCTCGGCTGCTGAAGCGCCGGCTGGAGACCGCACGTCCGGCTGATCAGCCTTCGAGCAGGGAGCAGCCGCGCGAATTGCTTGACGAGTTGCGCGCTGCCGCGCCGCGCAAGACGGCGGCACCCACGGCAAACGTCGCCGTGAAGCTCGGTCGCCGGCTGGGCTTCTGGCGTTCGCCCATGGTGATGGGCGTCGCCGCGGTGATGCTGGCGGCCTTCGCGGTCGATGCCGGGGTCGGCTGGTACCAGGCGCGTGCCCTGAAGGAAGCCCGTCAGGCGCGACTGCTGCTCGAGAACACCGCGATGCGGTCGCTCTATGTCGAGTTGAAGCGCATCGCCTACGAGCCGGACGGCAAGTCGTTCCGCATGACCCTCTTCCTGCAGAACACCAGTCCGGCCGGCCCTCTCTACGTCATGCTGAACGCCGTCAGTGTCTATGTTCAGTCGGGCATGAACTGGCTGCAGGTGCCCTCACGGCCGGCCGAGGGCGTGACCTGGGGCGTCGTGAAGCTGGTCGACGGCTACTCCTACGACGTCGTCTTCACGCCGGAGGTCGCCAACTGGGCCGAACTGATTCCAGGCTACATGCACGTCCGCATCCAGTCGGACCTTCTGGTCAGCGAAAGGGCGCAGCCGGGCAACGACGTGGTCGAGCGTCGCACACCTTTCTATGTTTACCTGAAACCGCATGGCGCCAACGACGAGGACATCAAGGCCCGGTCGCGCATGTCGGGCGTCCCGCCGATCTTCATTCCGATGCCGCCGCACTGACGGCTGCCGACTACTTCTTGCGGCTTGCCTTCTCGGCGATGCCCGACAGGCCCTCGCGGCGCGCCAGCTCGGTCCATACGGCGGCCGGCTTCACGCCGGTCGCTGCCCAAAGGGTCAGCAGGTGATAGAGCATGTCGGCGCTTTCGCCGATCAGCTTGGGCTTGTCGCCGCGGATACCCTCGATCAACGCTTCGACCGCCTCTTCGCCGAGCTTCTTGGCGATCTGCTGGCGGCCGCGGCTGAACAGGCGGGCGGTGTAGGATGTCTCGGGGTCGGCGCCCTTGCGGCTGTCGATCACGACATAGAGGCGGTCGAGCACATGATCGTCGACGCTCACGAGACCATCATTGCGCTTGGACTTGGGCGCCTTCTTCGCTTTCTTCTTCTTGGCCATCCGGGGGAGATCTCCGCCGCCCGTTGGAAACGGGCGATCCATTTTTTGCAAACGCCTCTTCGACGAGCGTTCTTAAATTACTAAGACGACAATTCTACGCCAAAATCAGGCCGCGCGCGAGATTTGTCGTACCGGAACGCCCGCTTGCGCGAGATGTTCCTTCGCTTGGGCGATGGTGAACTCACCGAAGTGGAAGATCGAAGCGGCCAGCACCGCTGAAGCGCCGCCGCGAGTCACGCCATCGACCAGATGATCGAGCGTGCCGACTCCACCCGAGGCCACCACCGGTACCGGCACGGCATCGGAGACGGCGCGCGTCAGCTCGAGATCGAAGCCCGACTTGGTGCCATCGCGATCCATCGACGTGAGCAGGATCTCGCCGGCGCCGTGCTCGGCCATGCGCCGCGCCCAGTCGACTGCGTCGAGGCCGGTGCCCTTGCGGCCGCCATGGGTGAAGACTTCCCACTTTCCGGGGCCGACATTTCGGGCATCGATGGCCACGACGATGCATTGATCGCCGTATTTCTTGGCAGCCTCGCGCACGAACTCCGGTCGAGATACGGCCGCAGAGTTGATCGAGACCTTATCGGCGCCGGCCAGTAGCAGGCGGCGGATATCCTCGACCTGGCGCACGCCGCCACCCACGGTCAGGGGCATGAAGCACTGTTCCGCCGTGCG